>JACQVH010000066.1 GCA_016209895.1 Candidatus Hydrogenedentota bacterium
ATGTAGTCGTCCGCGCCCATTTCGAGTCCGCGCACGATGTCGGATTCCTCGCCTTTGGCGGTCAACATGACGATTGGGATGTGTCGGGTCTTGGGGTCATTCTTGAGGAGAGTGCAGACTTCCAATCCGTCGAGACCGGGCAGCATCAAATCCAGAATGACCAAGTCGGGCGCGGCGGCGCGGGTCGCGCGGATGGCCTCTCCCCCACTCGCGACGCACGTGACCGCGTACCCGGCGCGGGAAAGATTGTAGTCCAGAAGACTCAGGAGGTCTTCCTCATCGTCCACAACGAGTACGTTTGTCTTTTGCATGGTGAGTGATACGCTTCGATTTGTTCAGCATAACCCGAACGGATTCTCTCGGTTCGAAGCCCACGATTTATTCGCTCAGCGCGTTCCTCGCGCGGAGCGCCAAAAGTTCACGTACGATAGTATTCGTGTTTTTCGGCGTGATGCCCAGTGCTTCGCAATACGTTTCCGGTGTAAATGGGCGCTTGGCGCTTTCGAGTCCGTGATTGTCCGTAGACACGATGAACTGGACGCCGGCTTCTGCCAGGGGGCGAATATCCTGGATTAGAGCTTCGCGGAGTACAGGATTTTTCATACACGACTCCGTACCATGGGCATTTTCAATATAGATGGAACTGTTGCGCAGGACTTCGATCAACTCCTGCTGGTCGCCGGGCTGGAAGAAGCGATAGTCGCTTACAGCCAGCGATTTGGGGTCTTTTCCCTCCTTCTGCGCGGTGCGTTGGAGGTTTTCGATACGCATCGTGAATGGGTGGAACAGGATCATGGGGATTGGGAACTGTTTCTGGATTTCCTTGAGTTGTTTGGCGCGCTTGATGAGGAGTTGACCGTTGGGGGCCTCGCCACCGTGATGCGGTGATATGTGCCAGCCGATCACGTCCACCATCTTCATGGGTTCGGCCTCGAGGCCGGTGTCGAGTTCGCCCTCATAGATTTCCCAGCCTTTGAAGATGATGACATCCTTGCGAGTCGCGGCGACTCGGTCTATGTCGTCGAATAGCGCCTGGTGACCGGCGGCGCCCACGGTGTACCAGGTCTGGAAGTCTTGTTCTTTGGCCCAGGCGGCGTATTCTTCGGGCGTCTTCCGATAGAGTTCGAGGTGATCGAGGAGGACGAGCACTTTTCGTCCATCGCTTATGGCCAGGTCCAACCAGGCGTTGAGTTCGACGGGGCGCTCCATGCCGGAGTGCAAATGCATGTCCATTTCCTTGAGTGCGAACAGTCCTTGCGGGATGCCCTGTCCGGGGAGCGGGTACAGGGGAGCAATGCTTTGCCCATCGGCCCAGATCGAAAGCGCTGAAAGGAAAACTACGAGAGGAACTCTCGACATTATTCTTCTCCTTCTGATGTACCGAACCGCTCAGTCAAATGACGGTATGTCTTTTGAAGTTGAGGAAAGTTCTTCTTGATTCGAGCGTGCACTTTTCGGGCCAGTGCTTCGTGATATAAGTGTGATATGAGATTTCGATCGTCGAGCATCTCGAGCCAAACCGATTCGTTCTGAATCCAGTGCGCCTCAAACGCGGCCCGCAGTGATTCGCGCGGCGTCCGGGTGATCGTGCCTTCCGCGGCCAAGAGGCGTTTGAACGCCTTCCAAAAGAGTTCAATCACGAATTCGAAGCGTTGAATCGTGCCGTCTATGGCCAGAGTGTTGTCTGCCGGTACTTCCAGCGCTTCCTTCAAGCGTTGAAGGGCGTGACCCAAGTTTTCAAGCGTTTGTCGCGCTGCCGGGTCGTTCATAAAGTAACTTTCCTTCCGCGAAAATTCGTTGCCGGAACTCATCTGAGGCGTCGTCCAGGCGCACCAAGTCAATGGTCAGCAGCGTGTAGGCGTCCTCTGCGGCGAGTCGCATCTCGACCCATTGATCGTCGGTAGCCGTGGGCGCCTCCACGGCCAAGTCAATATCAGAGCGCTCCTGGTTGTCGCCCCGCGCCCGCGAGCCGAAGAGGTAGATGCGTCGCACCGCCGGCCACGATTGGAGCTTGTCAATCATGTCCCCCAATACGGGTGGGTGCTGCGCGGTGTTCACAGATTTCATGACCGGGATGGTAGCACACCGGATTCGGTTCCTGCCTCTTTCTTAACCACAGAGAACACAGAGGACGCAGAGAGGACTGGACTCGTGGGATTCTGGCCTACGACAAAGCTTATCTAGAAGCTCATTCGGAGAGTCCTGACATTTTGAGGATCTTTTCTGACCACGCGGCAGCCTGGCGAGCCATTGCAGAACGTTGGTCGGGATCGGCCCAAAGTTGTGGCCAAGTGAGTTCCCAACGCGCCAACTGAATTTGCAAATCGAGCAAGAGAGTCCGTGTGTCAGGGGTCTGGTTGGGCACCGTCCATTCAATGAAAAACTTCGACTCTTCAACCAAACTCCTGACGATGTCTCCGTTGTCAGCGTCGTCGGAAAACGAGTGTATTCGTGCCCAATTGGCCGCGAGGCATCCCAACTGTCTTGGAAGATCCTGTCGCAGAAAGCGGTCTCTTAGAGATTCGAGCATTTTGCTGATTCGTTTCGGTATGCATGGACGCTGACCGAATTCTAACAAAATCCAGACGGAACGCTGACATTGATTCAATAATATGGGCACGAAGAGGGGCGACGCACTGACGCAATACATTCTCGCATCCGCGCGGGTGATGGGAGGAGCTCGGCCTACCCGCCTGACCGCTGGTTCGGTCCAGAAAATGCAGGGAGAACGCCGACAGACGGCAGATTGTTTATGGAGACCCGCATGTCCAGGGTAGTCACCGAAGGTCAATTGTATTCAGCCTACCAAGGCGGTATATTTGCGAGGGCACGGAATCACGAGGACGTCTTTTGTGGGGTTGGTCTCAATGACGGGTGCGATCGCTCCAGTGGATGTGAGGAATGACAGGAAGGGGGTTAAGGTTATGCGGATTGGATTTCTTTCTAGTTTTAATGAAGAGCGGATTGCGTTTGCGAGGAAGGGGGGTTTCGGCAGCGTGGAGTTGCTGACGGGGTATTTTCAGGGCGCGCCGGAGTACATGCCGGGAAAGCCGGATTGGAAGGCGAAGGCGGACAAAGTGAATGCGGCGTATGCGGCGGCGGATATTCGGATTTCGTGCATCGGCGCGTTTTACTTGAATCACATGGACCCGACGATCGAAGCGCAGGCGAAGGAGACGGTGCGCAATGCGATCTTGTTGGCCGAATATCTTGCGGTCGGGGCGGTGGCGGGTTTTGCAGGTCGGGTCGTGGACCAGCCGCTCGAGGCGAGCTTGCCGAAGTTCAAGGAGATTTGGGGCGAACACGCGAGGTTTGCCGACGATCACGGGGTGCGGATTGCGTTCGAGCCATGTCCGATGGGGCAATACCACACGCCGTCGGGCGGCATCAATTGCATCTGCACGCCGGTCATGTATGAGAAGTGCCTGGACAGCGTGAGTTCGACGGCGCTGGGACTCGAGTGGGACCCGAGCCATCTGGTGGGGATATTCGTGGACCCGGTCGAGAACCTGCGGAAGTTCGGGCCGCGGGTGTATCACGTGCACGCCAAGGGGGCGAAAATTAACAAGATGAACCTGGCGCAGTACGGATTCTGGCACGAGCGGACGTGCGAGCATTGTTTCCCAGGGTTGGGCGATGAGAACTGGGCGGAGATCATCAAGGAGTTGCGGCGCGGCGGGTATCATGGCGACTTGAATATCGAGGGCTGGCACGACTTGGTATTTCGCAACCCGAAGGACACGGCGCCGTCCGACGTGGCGGTGGAGAAACGCGGACCGGTTGCGCCGCAGTTAGAGGATGCCGGGTTGATCATCGCGCTGCGGCATTTGCAGCAGTATTGTCCGGAGGGATTTTGACGAATCCTCCAAAGGCGGACAAGTGCGGAATGCGTAGTGAGGCTTGGCAACTACCAAGGTCATCAACCACGAAGACACGAAGACACAAAGAAATAGCGGTTGCTTTGCGCGCCTCGTAATTTTTGTTGTTCGAAAGTTTGTAGTTTAACCGCAAAGAACGCAAGGGGTCGTCACGACGCATTACCGACTTGCTAATCCACGACACAGGGCTTGTCACTGCGTACCCGGCCGACTTGAAGGTTTAGCTGTCCAGTTCGCCTTCGCGGAGGTTGAGGGGTAGGGGTGCGGGGCGTTTGCACTTGCTTTTGAGTTTGATGTGGCGGTTGGTGTTCGAGGCATCGTGGAAGGCGTGCATGATGTCGAGGACGTGGTACGTCAGGTCGCCGCTGGCGCGGTGGGGCCGGCCAGTGCGTAACGCGTAGGCCATGTCGGCGACGCCGATGCCGCGGCTTTGTTTGGCGTAGCCGTGAGTCAGGGGGATTTCTTTCCAGTCTTCCATGCCGGTTTTGCGAATGCGGACGGGTCCGCCGAAGCCGTTCGGGTCAGGGACGCTGAGTGAACCTTGCGTTCCGTGGACTTCGATGCAGGGCAGGTTGTGAGCCCAGACGTCGAAGCTGGTGATGATGGTACCGACGGCGCCGGAGGCGAAATCCATGACGCCCGCGATATGCGTTGGGGTGTTCACGGTGACTTTAGTGCCGCGCTTGGCTTCGCTGGTGATGACTCGTTCGGGGAAGGTGACGCGCGCGGAACCGGTGACGCGGCGGACGGGGCCCATAAGGTGCACGAGGGCGGTGAGGTAATAGGGCCCCATGTCGAACATAGGGCCGCCACCGGGCTGGTAGTAGAAATCCGGGTCGGGATGCCAGTGCTCGTGGCCGTGGCACATCATGAACGCGTTCGCGGCGACGGGCTCGCCAATCCAGCCGTCGTCAATGAGTTTGCGGCAGGTTTGCAATCCGCCGCCGAGGAAGGTGTCCGGCGCGCCGCCCACCAATAGGTTCTTGGCCTTGGCCAGTTCGAGCATTTTGAGACCGTCTTCGCGGGTGACCGCGAGCGGTTTCTCGTTATAGATGGATTTGCCGGCTTCGAGTGCGGCGATGCCGACTTCACCGTGGGCTTTAGGAATCGTGAGGTTGACGACGATCGCGATTTCCGGGTCCGCCAGTAGCGCCTCGGCGGAGCAGGCCTTGCCGATTTTGTGTTTCTCGGTCTTCGCCTTGGCGCGTTCGAGGATCAGGTCTGCGCAGGCGATGATATTGAGAATGTCGAAAGTCCTTCCGGACTGGAAGTAGACGTCTGAGATATTGCCGCAACCGATTATGCCTACGCCGACCGGATTCATCTTGTCCTCCACATTGTGACACCCCTAATTTAACGCCCGCCGCGGAGGGCGGGCGCTACCTTCAGATTTGTCCCCCCAAGGCATTTGACGCTTACCGGCTGGCCCACCGTAGGCCGCGTTGCATGATGGCTAGGGCTTCCGGTACCTGGAAGTCGGGCGCGGCGTGTCCCAAGGACGAGTAGAAGACCTTGCCGGCGCCATATCGGCGTTTCCAGACGACGGGCATGACACAGCCCGTGACCCACGGCGCGTGTTCACCGGAAAAGGTGGTCGTGGCCAGCACCTCATTGGAGGGGTCGGTGTGCAGATAGTATTGTTCGGACTTCATGTTGAAATCGGCCAGGCCGGCCGTGATGGGATCGGTGTGATTGGTGATGTTCACCTCATACTCTACAATTCCGCCGGGATGGGCCACCCATTGGCCGCCGGTCATCCACTGGTATTCGGTATTGGCGCGGAAGGAGTCGCACATACCGCCGTGCCAACCCGCGAAGCCGACGCCGCTGCGGACTGCGTCCAATAGGCCCTTTTCTTGTGGACCCGTAATCGTGCCCATGGTCCAGCACAGGACGATGAGATTCAGGTTCTTTAGTTTTTCGCCGTCAACAAACGAGTCCAACGAATTGGAGACTTGGACACTGAATCCCTGTTGGCGCAGATACGGCACAAAGACGTCCGTACACTCTTTGGGTTGATGGCCGTCCCACCCGCCCCAGACACATAATGCCGACTTCATGAATCATCTTCCTTTCTTTCCCGCCGGTTCATTTCAATTTCGATTTTAGACTTGTCCGCCGCAGGCGGATTGCCGATTTTCGATTGAAGCGCGGCCATTCTTCGGTGACTCCGACGTTAATGGCTTCGTTTCGCATTCCCCATTCCGTATTCTATTTGATCGCTTGATAGACGAAGGCGGGCGGCAGGTTTTTCCACACCACTCGCGAGGTGGCGACGCGGCTGAATCGCGCTTCGAGCTTGCTGCGGAACTTGCTGCCGTTGGGGATCAGCTTGCTTTGCAGATACATGTAGGTGGCGAATTTTCCGCCGGGACGTAGCGCGGCGACGGTGGCGTCTAACAGGTCATCCTGTAATTGGTTGCTGAAACTGGACCACGGCAGGCCGGAAACCACGGAATCGCAGCACGGGAATCCCAGTTCGTTCAAGTATTTCGGCGTGTTTACGGCGGAGTCGTGATAAACACGAAGGTGCGGAAACCGTTTGCGCACAGCTTGAACGAATTCAGGATTGATCTCCATGGCAAAAAAAGTGGCGTCCCGCGCCAGTTTCTCCAAGATTAATTCGGTGATAGCTCCGGTGCCGGGACCAAACTCGACTACCAACTTTGCCTCGCGCACACCGCCCATTTCGGAGACAATGTCCGCCAATTCCCGCGAACTGGCCGCGATGGCCCCGGTCCGAATTGGCGACTCGATAAACGCCTTCAGAAACCTAAATACATCCGCGTGAGCGGCTTTTCCCATTGTTCCTCACCCTCATCCCTTCAAGGCCCCCTTGGTCAATCCTTCCACAAATTGCCTCTGGGTGAATCCGTAAAGGATCACGACCGGCATCATAACGAATACGGCGCCCGCCATCAAGAGATTCCACTGATTACCCCCTTCCTGCGTGTCCTTGAGATAAGCGAGGCCGATGGGCAGGGTGCGCATGGCGCGTTCGTTGGTGACGATCAAAGGCCAGAGGTAATCGTTCCAACGGCCGAGAAAAGAGGTGAGCGCAACGGCCGCAACCACGGCACGGCTGATCGGGGTGACGATCTGGAGGAGAATCCGGACATGGCCGGCTCCGTCCATCCGACCGGCGTCAATCAGGTCGCGAGGCAGAACGCGAAATTGCTGATGAAACACGAACACGGGGAAGGCGTTAGCCAGCGGCGGCACGATGAGGGCCCAATAGGTGTTGACCCAACCCAGCTTTCGCAGCAACAGATAGTTGGGCACGAGCTTGACCTCATCCGGGATCATCAGCGTGGCGAGGACTGCGATCAGAAGCGCATTCTTCATGGGAAACCGGAGGACTGCAAAGGCGTAAGCCATGAAGAGCGCGAGGGTGACTTGGAGAAAGGTGGCCGCAATACCGGTGACGAGGCTATTGAAAGCGAAACGCCCGAACGGGGCGGCCTGCCAAGCCTCGACGTAGTTTCTCCAGCTAAATTCCCTCGGCCACCAATTTGGCGGATAGCTGACGACTTCCGTGATTGGTTTGAGGGAGGTAATAATCATCCAAAAGAACGGCAGCATCAGTAGCGCGACATAGACCAGAAGCACCCCATAAATGAGTGCGCCGCCCAGTATCGTCCCCCGATCATTTGTTCGGGGCAACGTTTTGAAAATCCTCCCGCTCATTTTGGTTTCCGGTTTCCGGTTATCTGGTCCCTAGTCCCTCGTTCTTAGTTTCCACTTTCCAATCTGAGTCTTCTGACACTCGATACTCGACACTCGGTACTCATTGCTTCCCGCGCAGCACGGGACTCATTGCTACTCATAATGGACCCACTTTTGCCCGGCGCGGAATTGTGCGATGGTGGCGACGAGAATGACCATGAGGAAAAGGACGGCGAATGCGGAAGCCGCGCCTGCCTCAAAGTCTCGGAAGGCCAACTTGTAGAGATGATATACGTACGTGCTGGACGCGGGATAGACCGGACCTCCCTTGGTCATAATTGCTACGATGTCGAACATTTTTATTGCAGCAATGAACCCGCTGACGTTCAGAAAGAAAATGACGGGGCTCATGAGCGGAACCGTTAGCCGCCACAGCATCGTGCGGCGGGTGGCGCCGTCGAGGGCTGCTGCCTCATAGCACTCCGGAGGCAAGCCTTGCAGTCCGGCCACGAAAAATACCGTCGCGAAAGCGATTTCCCGCCAGATGCCTACCAGTATGATCGCGACCAATGCGAGACCACTGCGCGCCAGCCACTGTGGTCCTTCGACCCCCAACCGCGCGAAGATGAAACTGAACGGCCCCAGTTTCGAGTCCAGCAAAAGAACCCAGACCAGCGCGGCGGCCGCAGTGGTGGCGATGTAAGGTGTAAACGCCAGCGTCCGAAAGATAGTTTGGCCTCGAAGCTTGAGATTGAGAAGCAGTGCGAGGAAGAAGGCCAGGAACTGGGCGACGATCACGACGGATGCCGCATAGATGAGCGTATTGGAGGCGACGCGCCACACTTGCGGATTGTTCAATATTCGCGCGTAGTTTCCTAGACCTGCCCAGACCGCGCTTGGCTCGATGAGGTCCCACTCGAGAAAACTGAGGTGGAGACTATAGACGATGGGCCAATAGGTGAAGGTGACAAACAGCACGAGGTTGGGTGCGACAAACGCGCCGAAGGTGAGCCATTCGCTTCGGTTGCTTCGCCACTGACTGGCAATGCATCGCGGACGGCGCCGAATGCCACAAGCCTTGAGGGAGGTCCGGGTCATCGGGATTCAAATCCCTCGCTCGGCAATGGCGTGCTCCGCTTTGGCGTCGGCTTCCATGAGCGTTGTTTTCACGTCCGCCAAGTCTACCATGATCTTTTGAAACGCTTCGTCAAAGGCGTTACGTACCGAAGGGGACATATTTATGGAGAAATCTCCACGGACAAATCTCAGTCCGTCATGAATGACGCCGAAACGAGAATCCTTCAGATCATTGGTCATGACCTGCTGGGCGGATTCGGTGAAGGCGGCGTAGCCAGTCTGCTGCGAGTAATATGCCAGACTCTCGGCCGAGAGCATGAAGCGGAGAAATCGCCAGGCCGCGGCGCGATTCGTCGCCGGATTCTTTGCCCACAGGACTAAACCGCCTCCACCCGGCGCGTATACTTTTCCGTTTTTCCCGGCAGGATATGCCGCGACCATCGGCGTGAAGCCGATGGCTTGCGCGAAGATTTCCTGGAAGGCTGCCGGCGAGTCCAGGATCATCGCCGCACGACCGTTTTTGAACGCGGCCCGGTGTCCGCCGGAGGCCTCGTCCGGGAGGAGCGCGGCGCCTTCGCGCACCAGGGTTTGAAACTCAGTCATGACCTTCAGGACGACCGGATCGTCGAGGGTGATGTGGCCATAATCTCTGGTGGTCAGTTTGCCGCCCTCCGACCAAATGGCGGAGATCAAGGGCCAAGTGATGTTCCACAGAGCTACCCCTGCCTCGCGAACCACGCCGTTGTCGTCGCGGACAGTTAGCTTTCTTGCGTAAAGGTAGAAATCATCCCAGGTTGTTGGCGGACCTAGCAATCCCGCTGCGTTAAATGCGTCCTCGTTGTAATACAAGACCGGAACCGTAACGTTGAACGGCAACCAATAGAGACCGTCTTCGACCTCGCCCGCCGTGCTGATTGTGCCTGGCCAATCCTTGGTGTTGATAGCCTCCGGACCGGCGAAGTACGGCTTCAGGTCTACGAGGAGACCGGCGCGTGCAAATTGCAGGATTTCGAAGGTGCCCAACTGTGTGACATCGGGACCGGCACCGGCTGCGGCTGCGGTGAACAATTTTGCGGCTAAATCGCTGTAACTCCCCTGGAATTCGCAGTGGACGTGAATCTCGTTCTGGGAGTTATTGAAGCGCCGGACGAGTTCTTCCTGGCCCTCACCGGCGGCACCGGTGAGCGTGCGCCAGTAAGTAATCTCCACGCGGGAGGAGTTGTTCGCGCTCAAGGGTGCATGGCAGCCGCTGAGAATTGCGGAAAAACAAATGAAAATAGACCCGATAAGGCGGCAAACTAGAAAGTCTGCCACGTTTCCAGTGTTACCCGGGGCAGCAATGGTTGCCCACCCGTGATTTCCTACCAAAGTCCTCATTTGCGGGGTGCGATTCTTCCGATTACTATAGGCGACGGGATCGTACAATTCGAGTCTGAGGGGAACCTTCATGAGCTTTATCGCTGACCGCATGCGTCGGATTGACGCCAGTGGTATCCGGAAAGTGTTTGCATTGGCGGCCAATCTGCGTGACCCGATCAATTTGAGCATCGGCCAGCCGGACTACGACGTGGACGAAGTGGTCAAAGACGCGGCCATCGCACAGATTCGCGCCGGGTTCAACAGTTACACGCAAACGCACGGGATCGAGGAGTTGCGCGTTGCAGCTTCCGAGTATTACCAGCAGCGTTTCGGCGCGCCGCTGCCAAACGTGATGATTTCTTCTGGCGTCTCGGGCGGCCTGTTTCTAGCACTTTTAGCAACGGTCAATCCCGGTGACGAAGTGCTTTTTGCCGACCCGTATTTCGTGATGTACAAGCATCTCGTGAACCTGTTGGGCGGCGTCTGCGTGCCCGTTGATACGTATCCGGACTTCAAGCTCCGCGCGGCGGAATTGGAGCGCGTGATAACTAAGCGTTCAAAAGTCGTCCTTGTGAATAGTCCATCGAATCCGACCGGTGCTACTTTGAACCAGTCCGAATTACGGGAAATTGCCGAAGTGGCGCGGCGACATCAACTGTTGCTCATCTCCGACGAGATTTACGAACGCTTCGTTTACGACGGCGCGCCGAGCACGATGGTCGGTCTAAATGAGAACGTCATCGTCCTGAACGGATTCTCGAAAATGGCGGCGATGACCGGGTGGCGCGTGGGATTCGCGGCGGGACCGGAAGAGATCATCCAGCAGATGAATACGCTTCAGCAATACACCTTCGTGTGCGCACCGTCGTTTGCGCAGAAAGCGGCAGTGGTGGCGTTGAAGACGGACACCAGCGCGAAGATTGAGTCTTACAAGAAAAAGCGCGACCTGATCTATGAGGGACTTTCTGCGAAGTTTCGCGTCACGAAACCGGGCGGCGCCTTCTACATTTTCCCCGAAGCACCCGGCGGAGATGGCGACCGCTTCGTGGCGCGGGCGATTGAGAACAAAGTGCTGATCATTCCAGGGAGCGTGTTCAGCGAGCGGAAGACCCATTTCCGGATCAGTTTTGCGGCGTCGGATGACACTATTTGCCGCGGAATTGAGGCGCTAAATCGGTTGGCTAGCGAATAGCTCAGACCGCGGCAACCACGGACTACGTGAATCACCCGAATGGCACCGTTAATGCACGTCCACGACGGCGCCGGTCTGGATGGATTCGATGGCGGCGGCGAGGACCTTTTGCGCGGCGAGGCCATCGGCTCCGGAGCCGTCAATCTTCTCGGGTGGAGTTCCTGAAGCGACTTGCTCGACGAAGTGGTGGATGCGGTTGCGGAACGTGTCGGTGAAGGTTTTCTCTCGGATATCCCCGAAGACGGTATTGGTGATGACGCGTTTTTCCATCGTGCCGGCGGGATATAGGGTGAGTTCCATGAACATGTCATCGAGAACGAACCGTCCGCCGGTGCCCGCGACCTCGCACCGCTCCATGGGGTGGCCACGCTGGATGTCATAGCTACCGGTCAGGCCGCCAACGACGCCGTTCGCGAACCTCATGTTGAAATGGGCGGTGGACCAGATGGCGCGTCCGGGGGCTTTCGTCGCGAAACATTGGACGGCAACGATGTCGCCGCAGAAATACCGCATGATATCCACGGTGTGGGGATGCAGGGCCTTGATCTGAAACCAGGGCGATTGCTCGGTGGAATTCTTGATCCACATCGAGACGTTGACGAAGAGGAGATGGCCGAGCCGACCCTCGTCCACCCATTCTCGAGCTTGACGCGCTAACGGTGTGAACCGATGGTTCAGGTTAATGCCGTAACATCGGTTCTTTTTTTGGGCGGCCACAACCATTTCTTGGGCCGGTTGAATTTCATTAGAAATGGGTTTCTCGCCGAGGACGTGGCAACCCGCTTCGAGGGCCTGCACGGTGGGTTCGTAGTGATCGCTTCCGTATTCATAGCCGCCAGTGCAAATCCCGCAGAGGTCCGGCTGGAGTTGCTTGAGCATTTCGGCCGCGCCGTAGAACGCTCTTACGTTCAGGCGCTCGGCCGCGGCATCCGCGCGCTCCTTGATGATGTCGCACACGCCGACGAGTTCGCATAACGGACTGCTTCGGTAACAATCGGCATGTAGATTGCCGATGGGTCCCAGCCCAATGATCGCGACGCGCAACATTTGGAATCTGCTCCTGCTCGGGTTTCGGGTAAGGACCCACGGCCCTGAGACTCAGTCCCGTGTGATGGTACTCTTCGTATCAAAGACGAGCGGTCTCCCCTACCTTGTTTCGAAGATTGCGCGGGATTCTACACCATTGGGCGGGTGCTTGGAAATGGCGCTACCACAGATACGCGGAATCCCAGGTAACCCCGATTTCCAAATCGGGAAACGTCCAACGTATCGCGTTGACAACGGCGGATGGTCTAGTTAGTCCGCTTCCCACTCGCCGGTCGGTGAGAGAATAAGGCGGCGTTCGCCCCGTGGGTATTTGATCTCTATCCAGGCCATCCCTGCGCTCGTCGCGCTTTTCGGCATCTCGAAAACATATGTCGCCATGCCGTTCTTCCGCTCCGTGCGAGCATTCTGATGAGTTCCGCTCAAGGGGTCGCGTAGGAGCACCGGGATGGCGGTCTTTCTTACGGCCCACGGCCCGGTCAATCGGAAAGTCACGCGGACCGTTTCGGTGTCACACTGGGCCGCCACCGGCTGGCCCTGCCATTCGGCCACCGGCGCCGCACCGATCTGAGCCTTGATGTCTTCGTCGTAGCTTTGCCAAGTCGGGTGACTGGCCAGCACGCGTTGTGTGATCGCTTCCGCAGAGAGTCCGGATGATGAAACCTTCGCTCCGATGACCAGCAGCACGGTCACCGCGGCCAGCAGTAAGATGACGAGTCCAACTCGACTCAACATGACGAGCGGCTAACGATCCGTGCGGCGACGATCCACGAACATCACGCTCTTACCGTCCGGTTTCGCCATCTGGCGTGTTTGAGCGAGGACTTCGAACATCTTCTTCGCGGTCTTGAAGTGACGAAATTGGGTATGGGCCACACCGATCGAAAGGGCCATTAAGGGGAATCGCGCCTCGCGCCCGTTCTTGTCCTGTCCGATAATGTAGCCTTGGGTTGATTCCGGTGTGGAATAGAGTTGTTTTACAGACCGGTCAAAGGTTTGCAATAACGTATTGCAGAAGCGTTCGTAGTCCTCGATATTCAGCAATACGACGAAATGTTCGCCGCCGAGGTGCGCTACGTAGCTCTCGTAGACCCCCATGTTGCGCAACAGTTGCGTCAACAGGTTGGCGGAGAACTCGAGCGCCTTCTGCTGGCCTTCTTTCTTATAGACGACCGAGTACGCCTTAAGGCCGACGACGTCAATGTAACAGGCCGCGATGGCCATACCTCGTGCCAGCCGGTGATTAATCTCGCGTTTGACCGCGTCCGTCCCCGGCAGATGCGTCACCCCATTTCGTTTGTTGATCGCTTCGAGGAGCGAGCCCAGCGCCGTGAGCTTCTCCATGAGATGGTCCAGCTTGAAAGGTTTTGCCAAGTAGTCGTCGGCACCCTGTTCGAGGCCGTGCAACACTTCCGGTTCTTCACCTAGGGCGGTAAGGATCAGGATCGCGATGCGATAGAGTTCGGGGTCTTTACGGAGCCGTCGGCAAATCTGATAACCAGTAACACCCGGCAACATAATATCGAGTACAGCGATGTCCGGCTTGACCTGCTTTGCCCGCTCGAAGGCACCTTCCCCCGTATAGACGGTCACGACCTCGTACCCTTCCGCACTCAGCTTCGTCTTGACCAGTTCCGCCAGATCAATGTCATCATCTACCAACAGTACCTTTGCCATGAAACTCCCCTTACTTCGATTCAAGAAATATGAATTCAAGGAAAACTGACGACATTATACAACAAATCAAGCTGAAATGTATCCGGGCCGCTTGCCTAATGTGGAGGACGGGGAGCAAGCTGCGGCAACGCAATGGAGCGTTGCGAGTCATTGTTTGTTTGGGCGAGAAACCCCGATTATAATCCGCTCATCCGAAACCTGTGGGACTGCCAGTCAAAGGAGCGAAACATGAGACGATTAATGGTCTGGGTGGTGGCGGTATCGGTCGCCTTGGCGCTGTCGGGGTGTCAAAAGAAGGAAGAGGCCAAGAAGCCGGCGGAACCATCCCAGGCCAAGCCGGAACCGACGCCGGAAGAGATCGCCATGGAGCTCCGGGCGGCGTTCCAGCCGGTGGCCGCCTTTGTGGATACCGGGGGAGCGATTCCGCAGGAGTTGAAAGATCAAGCCCTATCCCAATTGCGGACCGGAAAGGCCAAACACCAGGGGACCGCCAACGGAAAGAAGGCGTTGGCCAAGATCGGTGACGAGTGTGAAGACAAAATTAAACAGGCCAGCGAAGCGAAGTTGTGGTACAAGGTTCTGTTGTATTGCGAAGCGCTGGAGACGCTGGAACCGTCCAATACGGTTTTCGTTCGCTATCGCGATCGCGCCACCAAAGAAATCAACAAACCGCGAGTAACGGTAAAGGGAATCATTACGGACGAGACCACGGGAAGTACGAATGTCTCGTTGCAAATCTACGATCCCCCTACCGGAAAAACTGAGACAATCTGGATGCGCGAGGGCGAAGAACACAAGAAGTTGCGGCTAATCCGGATCATCGGCGTCAATAGAGGGGTGGAAATGGAGTATCTGGAAACGGGCGACAAATTTGAAGTTCCGTGGCGGAAATGACCACGCGCGTTTCACCGGGGCAACTGACTGCGCTGATGGCCGGCGCGATTATTGTGGCCGGCGTCCTTGCCTATTCGAATACGTTCCGGAACGAGTTTGTCTGGGATGACGCCTCGTCGGTGCAATTGCACAAACATGTGCAGGATCCGAGTCAATTCCCGCAATTGTTCAAGGAAGACTTGCACGCTTTCGGTCGGGGCCAGGGCAATTTCTATCGTCCTTTGGTAGCCGCGTCGTTCATGCTGGACTTTGCGCTGGCTCGGCGCGCCGGCCTGAGTGTGGACGCCTCCGGGGTGCCGCAGGTGAGCCCGTTTTTGTTTCATCGCACCAACCTCTTTTGGCACATGCTGGCGGCATTCCTGTTGTTCGCGCTGCTGACACGGCTGGAGACGCCTCCGGCCTTGCGTATCATCGTTCCACTGCTATACGTAGTCCACCCACTGCACACGGAAGCGGTCGCGTACATCAGCGGACGGGCGGACCCGATGGCCGCCGCCTTTATGTTTGCCGCGTTGTGGTTTGTCGTGTGGGACACCACGCCGAGAAAAGTGGCTTTGGGGTATGGGTTGAGCGCGGTCTGCTTTATCGCGGGGTTGCTCTGCAAAGAATCCAGCGCCATCCTTCCGGCCTTGCTTTTTCTGGTTGCGCTGTTGAGGCCCGTGCCGGAATCGGCCGCCAAGTTCAAATGCTACGCGCTTCGCATGATTCCGGTGTTTGTTTCGCTGAGTATTCTTGGGCTCTATGGCTACTTGCGGTTCACGGTCTTGGACTTTGCCAGTCCCGGTGCGCAGACCGCGGCCCCGCTGTGGGAGCGCGCCATCGCCGCGGGGCAAGCTCTGGCCCTTTATTTGTCGTTGCTATTTGTTCCGGTCGGCTTGCATATGGAGCGTACGCTCGATGGGATTCCCGTTTGGGTGGCTTCCGTAGGTCTGGCGGTGCTGCTGGCGTGTATGGGCGTTGTCATCCGTGGAATACAGTATCGGCAGTACCGGCTGGTCCTGGGCGTGGCATGGTTTCTCGTAACGTGGTTTCCAATATCCGGCCTCATCCCGCTCAACGCGCCGATGGCCGAGCATTGGTTATATGTACCGCTGGCCGGACTGCTGTGGGCCTTCGGAGAACTTGGGGCTCTGGTGCTGCGGAGTGCGCGCTCCCAGCGGGTGGCGCTGGCGGCAGTCTACGGACTTTCCGTTTGGTATTTCGCCGTAACCGTAACACGCAATCGCGATTGGCGCGACAACGAAACACTGTATCGCGCCACGCTCGCTGAGAACCCGAACTCGTTGCGCGTACAGTTCAATCTCGCCGTAACGTACCAGGACCTCCTCAACAATGTCCCGGGCGCACGACGGCACTTCGAAAAGTTGCTCGAGGCCGCGGCGGGCCACAAAAAACGCGTGGGGATCGCGCCAGAGAATTTGTTGGATGAGGAACTGGAGGCGCATTTGGCGCTTGGTGATATCTACTTTGATTTGAAGCAGTACCGCAAGGCGGGTGAGCACTATGCAAACGTGCTGCGGGTCGTGCCCACGGAAGCTAACAAGTCATTGGTGGGCGCCGCAACGCTCAGTTTGGGTAGGTGCAGTCTGGCGTTAGGCGATTCCGCGCGCGCGGCGCTGGCCTTTCAGCAGCTATTGAAAGCACAACCAGAAATGCAGATCGCGGTAGACCAACTCTTGGGCAGCCCGGGTCCGATTTGATTGAGAAATGGGGAGTGACTACGCGCACAACGACGAAGCTGGCGCTTGCCCGTCCTGGACAAGATTCCTTGGCGAATCCCGCGGAGGCGGGACACGCCGCGGCTCGGAGGAATGCAGGGTTGTGGAATGAAATTCCAATGGAATAAGACGACGGGGAGGATTCAATGCTGAGGCACAGGTTAATCCATCCGGACATTTTGGAGGCGCTCGCGGCGGCGGGTCACGGATCGAGAATCCTGATCACAGATGGCAACTACCCGGCGAGCACAAAGCTGGGTGAGAACGCAGCGCTGGTGTATCTCAATCTGGCGCCGGGAAAGGTCAACGTTACGGAGGTGCTCGAAACACTGCTCACGGCAATCCCGGTGGAAGATGCTGCGGTAATGGAGCCGGACTCGGGTCCCGAGCCGCCCATTTTTGATGAATTTCGCAGACTATTGCCGGAACTCAGCCTAACCAAGTATAGCCGCTTCGAGTTCTATGAAGAGGCGAGTGGGCCGGATACTTGTCTACAGGTAGTTACCGGAGAACAGAGGATATACGCCAATCTGCTGCTTACCATCGGTGTCGTGTTTCCCAAATCGTAGCACGAGCGCGGACCTCGACCCCGGGTAGGAAGAAGGCTGGCGGGTAATTGTTGACAAGCTGGGGACCCCGTGTTAGAATGGGTTCAAACGCTGGCAGAGGCCGGCATCATGTATTCTAAGTAGTGTTGGAGGTGGGTTTTATGGCTGACGAAAAAACCCGAGAAGGCGGGCAAGAGCCCGGAAAGAAAAAAGAGCCATCGCAGTTTGGCCAATTCGATTTTAGTTCAGACCCGGGTGGAAAAGGCGGGGCGGAGGATCTGGGCAATTTACCACCTCTGAGTGAGTTCGAGTCCTCAAGCGGAAGTGAATTTGACAGTAATCTTCCGCCGCTGGGCAGCATCAGTTCCGATCATGGAGAGGAATCGGTGGGTGGATTACCGCCGATCAGTTCTATTTCGAAAGAAACGCCGATGCCGACCGGCGGCGCGATCAAGCCGCCACCTTCGAAGCTGAGTAGCGCGAAAGAAGCGTTCGAGACGCCGATTTCCGACAGCGGCTTGGATACGCCGGAACCCAAAGGCACCGGGTTCCAGGATTTGATGGCGGATAGCGACTTCTCGCCGGAGACACCTGAGATCGGCCCTGGTCCGGACTCGGATTTGGAAACGCCGATGTTTGACAGCGCGTTTGGCGCGGGCGCCGGAGACTTTGCGGAAACGCCCGATACGTCGGCGCCGACGCAGGCGATGGAAACGCCGATGTTTGGCGCGATGCCGCAAGCCAAGCGCGCGGGCCGGGGCGCACCCGGGCGGGAAGAGGTTGGGTTTGAGCCCGGCGCATTTGCCGGGACGCCCGTGCCCGATTTTTCGCCTGACACTGCGGCCGGGAAACCGCCCGCGGCGCCGACACCGCCGCCCAAAGCACCGAAGGCCGCCGCCGGTGGTGGCGGGATTATGGGACTACTGTCTAAGGTCGCCATGATCGTGATCGGAATTGTGGTTGGTATCGTGGCCGGCGGCTACGTGGCCAAGTCAGTGCCATTCGTTCCGAATCCGTTCCGCGCGGACCTGGAGAAGGCCACGAATGATCTCAAACAGGCGAATGATCGCATCGCTCGGATGACGGCCACGACCACGGGTGGAACAACGGCGCAGATCACGCCTGAGCAAATTGACCAAATGACGGCCGAACTCGAAAAGCTCAAGAAGGACGTGGATGATACGAACACGCAACTTAGCGCCACCAAAGGCCAATTGGACGACGCCAAGAATCAACTCAATATGGTTCTCGGTGACTTGGACCTGAAGAATCAAGAATACGCGAAAGCGCAGGACGACTATGACAAGCTCATGAACCAAACCGCCGTGGTGCGTGCGCGGCAAGAAGGGTTAACGGCGGAAGTGGCCAGCCTCGAGAATTTGGTTGGTACGCTCGAAGAGGCCAATTCGCGGCGTATGGCATCGAAGGAGGCGCTGGAGCACGACATAGACCGCCTGAGCATCCTGGTTCGGGAAGGTATCCCGCTGACGCCGGAAAAATACTCGCGGGATAAGCGCTTGGCGGCAGTGGCGACGCTGAAAGAGGAAGTCGCGGGCGCGACCCATGCATCGCCGGAACTGTTGGACGCGTATACGTCGTTGTACCAAGCGGAATTGGACATCGCGGCGTCGCGCGAGTATTTCTTTGCGCGGGTGCCGGGTACGGACCGGATCGGTAACCAGAGCCAGAAGTGGGCCGAATGTCTCATGAACGGGAACTGGAGCGTGTACTATCGGACGCTTGATGGGAAGAATGTGGGCATCTACCGGAACGTCGCCCCGTCCGGCACGCCCCAATATGCATTCGAGGAAAATCTGCCCGGCGTCGTACAGAAACAAATCGAGCAGGAGATTATCGCTGCGCGCGTGCCGGGCTATGAGCAGCAAGTTCAGGTGCTGGCCGAGCGCGAACTCATGACGCAGGAGAAGACCCCGTTGCAGCGTGTATTCGATTCGCTGTAAACCGGATTAGGAAACAAAACGTATGGAGGCCGTGACCAAATGCGTGGTCACGGCCTTTTGTTGTCAGCAATGGGCAACGAGCAATGAACACCGAGTTCCGAGTAACTGGAAACGGGAAACGGGAGGGTCGGCGCCCACGCCGACTGCCTATCCTACTAACTAACAACCAGCTACGAGCCACTCGCGACTGACAATCAGCGGCTTGGACGCGACGGCTGATTATCCCTGACGTCGGAAGGAGAATGGGTTTATGATGTTCTTGATGACGATGATCGTAATAAGCGGCGCGGCCGGTCCGCGGTATGAAGCCGAGCTTATCTTCCCGCCGAATCCGAAACATAACCATGGTTCGAGTATTGTGGAGGTACCCAATGGCGACTTAATAGCGTGCTGGTTCCACGGTTCCGGCGAACGCAAAGAGGATGACGTGTTGGTGCAGGGCGCGCGTAAACGGCGGACCGAGACGAAGTGGTGCGAGCCTTTCGTGATGGCGGATTCGCACCAGTTGCCCGATTGCAATCCGGTGCTCTTCATTGATCCGCGCGGCACCTTATGGCTGTTCTGGATTGCGGTGCAGAACAACGAGTGGGGCGGGTCACTTCTGAAATACCGGACGGCCGCGAACTATTCGGCCGACGGTCCGCCGCAGTGGGACTGGCAGGACGTGATTCACTGCCGGCCGATTCACATAGATACGAAGTACGTGCCCAATCTCACGGCGGTGGAAGTGAAGTATGCATCGCTGCTTCAAGCATCGGAGAAGCTGCGTCAGGACTTCGAGGGGCTGAAGAAGGCTTCGGGCGATAAGCTGTCCCAGCGGCTGGGATGGATGACGCGCCTTCATCCGATTATGCTCTCGGAAAACCGGATGATGCTGGGTTTGTACTCTGACGTGTTCAATTGCGCGTTGGCGGCATTTACCGACGATTGGGGCCAAACGTGGCAGTTCAGCGAACCTATTGTAGACGTGGACATCGGCAATATTCAGCCGAGTTTCGTGAAGAAGAAGAACGGCAATATCGTTGCCTACATGCGGGACAACGGAACTCCGAAACGCATCCGTGTCTCGGAATCCAAAGACGGCGGCCTGACCTGGGGCCATGTCCAGACGACCGAAATTCCTAACCCGGGATCGAGTCTCGAATGCATTGCGTTGAAAAGCGGGAACTGGCTGCTGGTGTGCAATGACACGACCAGCGGACGGCATCTGTTGAGCGCGTATCTGTCCGACGACGAAGGCGCAACATGGAAGTGGAAGCGTCCACTGGAACAGTTCGAGCGGGACTTGGGGTCCGGTTCGTATCCGTCTGTGATTCAGGCGTCGGACGGAAGTATTCATTGTACGTACTCGTTCAATTCCAAGAATGAATTCCAGGGTTCCACGATTAAGCATGCGCGATTCACGGAGGAATGGATTAGGAGTAAGCAATGAGCAACGAGCAATGAGTAACGAGTACCGAGTAACGAGCACCTGATAACTGGCATCCAGCAACTGCTAAGGCGGGAGGGACGACGAATGGGCGGAGGATTGACTAGGACGGGTTGGCTATTGATGGTTGTGTTTTTTGGGGGGGCGATACCGGCGGATGGGGCTATCACGTTACCGGCGGTTATCAGTGACCACATGGTCGTGCAGCAAGGAACGCGAATACCGATATGGGGACACGCAGAGCCGAGTGAAACTGTCACGGTCGCGCTGGCGGGCCGAGTGGCCAGCGTGGCGGCGAATCAAGAAGGCCACTGGCGCGTGGATTTGCGAGCGCTTAAGGCCGGGGGGCCGCATACGATGACCGTAGCTGGCCGGGAGAGCACGGTCCGTGTGAACGACGTTTTGGTAGGCGAGGTCTGGGTGTGTTCGGGTCAATCGAATATGGAATGGCCTTTGAAAATGGCGGTCAACGGCGAACAAGAGGTGGCGAACGCGAACTATCCGCAAATGCGTCTGTTCGTGGTCGAGAAGAAAGTTGCTGCCGAACCGCAGGAGGATTGCACCGGCCGTTGGGTTGCGTGCACTGCGGAGAGCGCTAAAGATTTCAGCGCGGTCGGCTATTTCTTCGGGCGGAAGCTCCACGGCGAACTGAGGGTTCCCGTGGGTCTAATCGAGAGCGCTTGGGGCGGTACGCCGGCGGAGTCGTGGACCAGCCATGAGTCGCTTACCGCCACAGGTGAATTCAATCCGATTTTGGACCGTTGGACGCAAGTCCTGGCGGATTGGCCGAGAGCTAAGGCGGATTATGATGCGAAATTGAAACACTGGGAGGAAGACGCCGCGAAGGCGAAAGCGGCCGGTCAGGAGCCGCCGCACAAGCCGTGGCTGCCGTTGGGGCCGGAGCATCCGCACCGCCCCACCAGCCTCTATAATGGGATGATTTCGCCCCTGCTGCCCTATGCGATTCAGGGCGCGATTTGGTATCAGGGCGAGTCCAACGCGGGACGTGCCTACCAGTATCGTTCGCTGTTCCCCGCAATGATCCAGGACTGGCGCAGGGCTTGGGGCGGGCACGATTTTTTCTTCTACTTTGTGCAGCTCGCGAACTTTATGACGCGACTGGATCAGCCGCAGGAAGAATCCGAATGGGCGGAATTGCGAGAAGCCCAACTGATGACGCTGAAACTGAAGAATACGGGTATGGCGGTAATCATTGATATCGGTGAGGCAGAGGACATTCACCCCCGGAACAAGCAGGACGTGGGTCTGCGGCTGGCGCTCGCGGCTCTGGCGGAAACTTATCATCGAGACCTCCCCCACTCCGGCCCAAACTACAAATCCATGCGTGTGAGCGGCAACCGCGTCACGTTGCGATTTACAGACACAGATGCGGGTCTGCTCGCACGGGGCGGCGGACCGTTGAAGGGCTTTACAATTGCCGGCGACGACCAGAAGTTCGTCTGGGCCAACGCCGAAATCCGGAAGAATAGCGTGGTCGTCTGGTCCGATGCCGTCGCGAAACCAACGGCGGTGCGCTACGCTTGGGCTGACAATCCGGAGTGCAATCTTTACAACGGGGCCGGACTCCCCGCGTCTCCGTTCCGGACGGATGACTGGCCGGGAGTGACGGTGGACAAACGTTGACTGATCCACCACCAATTACGCGAATGACACAATCAAATTCTCGCTAGGCTGGGATTATGACGTCGGTTCCGACTGCCGGTTTTTGGGCGGTTTGTCAACCGTTATCCCCTTCGCGAGCGGGTCTATCTACTCCATAATTAGCCGTTTATTCCTTATTAAGTCGCCTACCATCAACCACTTACGCGCTTCCTTTCCCTCGTTGGCCTGATTCTTGCCCTTTTCAAGCTCGTGCCGCGAGTGGCGGCGTGGGTTGGGAGGTAGGTGCCGTGAATACTGAATGGCTGTATACGATAGACGACAGTGGCGAGACGATGTTGAGCCGGCTGTCCAAAAGTAGCCGGATGGACTTGATCTCGATGCTGTTTCTGCAGGAAGTGGACGATACGTTGAAGAGTATTGCCAACCTCTCGCCGCTACACCGCGCCGCGTATTGGGGGTATGAGGATGCCGTACAAGAACTTCTACAAAAGGGCGCCGACCCCAATCAGCGAGACCGGTTGGGTGAAACGCCGTTGCACAAGGCCGTGCGACTCGGAAACGAAGCGGCGGCAAAGGTGCTCATAGATGGTGGGGCGGAACTTGAAGCGCAAACCGACATGGGTCTTACGCCGTTGCATTGGGCGGTCTTGACGGGTCAGATCGAAATGGCCGAACTGCTGATCCGCAAAGGGGCGAACGTGCACATCCGGGACTGGGTGACGGGCGGAATGACACCGTTGGACTTTGCCCGGCTCCTGAAATATCGGGAACTGACGGAGTTGCTGCAGCGCCACACGGCGGTTTGGTAAGTGAACGTCGAGTCACGCGCGGCTCATGAAGTAATGATTGTCGAGCGGCCATTTGCTGGAGGGCTTGGCGGAGGACAATTGAGAGATTGGCCCGAATTATTCGAGCCGTGTGACGAATCTGACTGGGGCTACTGCGCTCGAAGGCCGAAACACTTTGCAATGACCGGGGTTTTCCTCTAGACTTATACTCGTGTCCGGAGCCTTTCGGGCCGCGAACGTGGTTTGTCCTGTCAGAGAGGATGTTGGCCATGAAGATAGTCAGACGCGCTCTGTTCATTATGGGGGCAATGGTAGTGACTTTCTCGACGGCGTACGGGATCCCGCCGGAAACGTACAGTGACTTGGGCAACCCGGAGGAACCTGCGCTGCGACCCTACAAATGGTTGTGGCGCGGTATCAAAGCCGCCGTATTCCAACCACTGAATTCCCTCCGGGAAGGCAATCTCAAGACGCCCATCGTCGGTTCGGTGGAAGTCTCGCGCGGCGTTCGCCGCGGTGCGGTCGAAGTTAAGGAAAGCGTCTGCCGCGGCCTGACGTTTTCGGCCGTGCGGCCGTATCGCGAGTTTGGCACGATGAACACGTTCATCGAGGACGATATCTTCCTTCGCCACGCGACGGATTACTTGACGACCGTCTATTTGCTGAATGTTTTGGAAGGAGATCACATTCTGCCTCCAGGCGACACGCGCAACGACTTTCAATGGGGCGTGGCCGTGTCCGGCGTTCAGAAGGGCGTAGACCTCTATCCAGCGGACCCGCAGTGGCAAGAGCGGGAAGCGACCGCTCAGCAAGTTCGCGAGGTAAGAGCGCAGCAGACGCGTCAAAAGATTGCTCAGGAGGACCCGGTCAAGCGCGCGCAGAAACGCTATATCGGAAAGCGCGCGGAGACCAACGCCAAAGCAGAGCGCGGCCGGGGGAATCTGCTGAAGATGGACGAGTGAAGTCTTCTCTTGCCGACTCGCGCGCTTCTGTTGCCATCGAACATTCCCTCTAGTCCCCTTTCGAAGGGGGACTCTTCATCAAGCGGAGAGCGCACCTGATGGACGGGGTGGACGTGTTGGATACCGTTCGGATGCGTGATCTCTCTTCCCGATCTTTTATAAGGGTGCTTCTCGCGATTTCGGCGTTCGCGGTGTTCTTGGAAGTGCAGCGCATGGATATCGTCAGTGACAACGAGGGACAGCGGGCCGCGCCACCGGCGGAAATGTTACGGTCCAGAGACTGGGTAATCCCGACCATCAACGGGACTGATTATCTGGCCAAGCCCCCCCTGCTCTACTGGGCCATCGCCATGGTGTACAGCGTCAGCGGCGCGATTTCCCCTTTGACCGCCAGGATTCCGACGGGGCTGAGCTGTATCGGTCTGGTACTGACTGTCTATTTACTGTGTCGGCGTGAGACCGGAGAAACAGCAGCGCGCTGGGCAGCGCTGGTTGTGCTGGCGAGTCCTTACGTACTCGAGCGTTCGCGCTGGGCAGAGTTGGACGTGCCGCTGACGCTGATGACGTTTCTCTCAATCATGGGCCTATATCGCGCCTCCAAGGAAGAGTCATCGCCGCGTGCCTGGGGCTATGCACTGGCTTCGGGACTCGCTCTGGGCGCGGCGATCATGCTCAAGGGGCCGGTGCCGCTGCTATTCGTGGGCGCAGCGTGGGTCGCAATTCTAATTTTACGGGGCGACGCGTCGGACCACGTGGTCCGTCTTGGTCTACGATGGTCGCTCGGATGCCTTCTGCTGGAATTGCTGCTGAAGGGCGCGGCTCTCCTGGCTGACTTGGCGGCTCGCTCGCTCACGGTTGTTATATCTAGTGATATCCTCCTTGCCGCTGCTCAGTGGCTGCGTTTCCCCTTTGCCCTGGTTTTGGCCACCCTGTTCTGGCTGACGTTCGCCTGGCAGAGCGGCGGCGCTGGGCGTGTGCGCTTCCTAGGCCTGATAACTCTGGGGTTAGTGATTGGCGTCGCTGTGGCGACGCCGTGGTCTGTAGCCGTGTTGATGCGCAAAGGTTGGCCCTTTGTCCAGGAATTGCTGCGGACCCAGGTCGTAGAACGAACCTATACTGCCTCGGAGATCAACAGCGGGACGCCTTTGTACTTTGTCGTTGGGCTTCCGCTCATGCTCGCGCCGTGGGGCTTTCTCCTCCCCATGCATTTTTCCAAGACAGAATGGAGCAAACGCTCGGACCTTTACCGATTCTGCGTCCTGACTGGTTGGTTAAGTGTGCTGGTCTTTTCTCTGATTGCGGGAAAGGAATATGAATATGTCCTCCCCGCCGTGCCCTTTCTGCTGATCGCAACCGGGCACCATCTGACCGGATTGACGGAGGCCGCCAACGCGTCCTGGCCGGGCCGACTCATTCGGATCTGGTTTCGATTCGTGCGCATACTACTGCCGTTCTTGGCAATTGCCGCCTTGGGGTACGTTATTATTAAGCAGGCCACGCACCAGCTATTTCTGTTTGAGAGCCTGGTGTTGGTGATCAGCGCTCTGGTCCTGGCGTTTCTGTGGCTCAGACGACGCGAGCGACGCCTCCATGTCATCTTCACGTTGACACTCGCGGTGGCCCTCGTGGGGTTGCTAAGTCGCAGCTACTATTACACCGGATCGCGCAGCGCGCGGGAACTCGCGGTAACGTGTGGCCAATTGGTTCGAGCGGGACATGAAGTCGAGGCGAGCAAAGTCTATCCGGCATTTGCGTTCTACGCCGCGGTTCCAATCCCAATTAACACGGACCCGGAGCAAGTGCGGCAAAAGCTGGCCGGAACGAAACCCTATTTCTACGTTACGCGGGAAGAAGCGTTGCGGAGCGGCCTCGCCGAGGTGAAGAAGCAAGGAAATCCGCCCCGGGTGCTGACGCCGATGTACACGTCGAAGAGACTCGTCCTCATCGGGAACGTGCCACTGCCATGAGATATATTAGTTCCGGGGAAGTAATGGGTCGGCCGCATGATTACGGCCGATTCCAGAGATTCGCGGACGAGAGCCACGTTCCTTGACCCGGAGGTCAGAAACGTGGTAGTATCATTTTGCAACTGGGAGGGTCGCCCATGTGGCCCGTTGCGAGTGATTTGCACCCGGTTGCCTTTTTGTTTGTGTGCGAAAGTTAGAGCCAGAGCTAAGAAGAGGAGAATCAAACGACTAGCGCTCGCTCGGGAAACGCCAGTGAAGAGTCCAATGGGGTATCCATCGGCCTGATACAGCCATGTACGTAATGTACATAGACGAGTCAGGTACGCCAGATGGCTGGTCTGGTGGCCAAAATCACTTCGTGCTCGGTGGAGTAGCTATGCACGAAGGCGAGATTCGTACTTTCTCTCAGAGGTTGGATGAAATTCAAAAAGCCTACTTCCCTGACATTGCTGTACCGTTGGCGTTTCACGCGTTCGAAATAAGTTCCGGAAAAGGACGGTTTCGTGAACTCACGCCAGAGACGAGAACGAAGCTCCTCGGAGATATCTACGGATTGTTCCGCCAGACCGCGTTCCCGTATTTGATCGCATTCGCCACGGCTGTTCACGTCAGCGTTGTGCGAGATCCGAAGCAGGTTCTGCATGACGCATTTCAAGACATCTGCCAACGATTCAATACATTCTTGGTCAGGCAGTTTAATCGTGGTCATAAAGACAAAGGGGTACTTATCATTGACCAAGCCCACGAAGAGCATTATCGTTCGTTGCTGGCTGATTTCCAAAAAAGAGGGACGGACTACGGCTACATCGGCAACATCGTGGATATACCCTATTTTGCCGGACTACGCGACACTCGTTTGCTTCAATTCGCGGACTTTTGCGCTTACGCCATGTTTCGAAGGTATGAACGTTCCGATGTAGGCGGCTTCGGTGCGGTGTTGCCTCGTATTGATAGGAGAAGGCCCGGGGGGCCGCCTGAGGGATTGAAGCACATGACGATGCGAGCTTGCACGTGCGAGGCGTGTAGTTGGCGCTGATCGTGTGCATATCCAGTGGTTAATCAGCAGTTACAGGCCAGAGAAACGATATGTCCAAGACGGCGTTTGTTTCAACTTCGATACCATATGTGAACGCGCGTCCGCACATTGGATTTGCTTTCGAAATCGTGCAGGCGGATACGATCGCGCGTTACCTCCGACTGACGGGTCATGATACATTTTTCATCACGGGCACGGATGAGAACTCGCTCAAGAACGTTCGGGCCGCGCGTGATGAAGGAATTACGACGCGCGAACTGTGTGATCGGAACTCGACGGCGTTTCAGGGGCTGCTGGGACCGTTGAATATTTCCGCCAGCGATTTCATTCGTACCAGTTCGGACGTGCATGTCCGCGGCGCACAGGCTCTATGGTCGCGATGCCGACCCGAGGACATCTACCGCAAGCATTATACGGGGCTGTATTGCGTCGGATGTGAAGACTTCTATACCGAAAAGGAGGCGCCGAATCGGATATGTCCCAGTCATGGCGCCGCATTGGAGATAGTCGAAGAAGAGAATTACTTTTTTCGACTTTCGGCTTACCAGGACCGATTGCTCGAACTGATCGAATCCGGCCGGCTCAGGGTCGTACCGGTGTCCCGCCAAAACGAGATGCTGGCGTTTATTCGCGGCGGGTTGCAGGATTTTAGTATCTCGCGGAGCCGTGAACGGGCCGGCGACTGGGGAATTCACGTGCCCGGCGATGGGAGCCAGGTGATCTATGTCTGGTACGACGCGCTCGCGAATTACGTGACTTCGCTGGACCTTCGCGACGGCAGCGAACGACTGAATAAGTATTGGTTGAACTGCACCCGAAAGATTCACGTCATCGGCAAGGATATCAACCGATTCCACTCGATCTACTGGCCGGCCATATTGCTTTCCGCCGGCTTGCCCACTCCAGAGACCGTCTTCGTGCACGGATTTATCACGATCAACGGGCAGAAAATCTCGAAGAGCCTGGGAAATGTGATTGACCCGTTGGTCCAAGTTGAGCGATTCGGCGTGGATCCGGTGCGATATTATCTTTTGCGGGCCATCTCACCGTTCGAGGACGGGGACTTTTCGGAGGAACGTTTCCGAGACGTCTACAATGCGGACTTGGCCAATAACCTGGGGAATCTGGCGCGACGCATCGAGACCATCGGAGAAAAGGCGCACTACGCTCCGCCCGTGTGGACGACGGTTCTCGACGCGCCTGAGGGTTACCACGCGGCCATGGCCGAGTACCGGCTCAACGATGCGTTGGCGACGCTTTGGGATATCGCTACAGAACTGAACGGAAGGATTGAGGTTGCGAAACCTTGGGAACTTCAGAAAGCGGGCAAAGATGCGGCCCTGCGAGAATTCTTAGATTTAGCGGTAAGCGACCTGCGCTGCATTGCGCATTGGCTTTCTCCCTTCTTGCCGGATACCGGAGATACGTTGAAGGAAGCTTTTGGAAACAAAGAGCTTAGACGAGGTGATCCGCTGTTTCCCCGGCTGACCTGATCGGTGACCTGGAACTGACTCTCGTCCGGGTGGTGTTGAATAAGGGAAGGGAGAATTCGTCGGTTCTTATGAACCGGCTTCAACGTACCCCGAAAAAGGTGGTAAAATTTGACAGTGAAGTTAAACGCACGAAGGGAGGCAACCCCCATGAAAGCAACTTACGTACGATTGATGACACTTGCCTTGTTGGTCGGTGTCTTCGTGTTAGGATGCGCGACCACGCCGACGCAAAAGGGCGCTCTGTTCGGTGGCCTGCTGGGATCGGGCGCGGGGGCCATAATTGGACACCAGAGTGGTAAACAGGGCGAAGGCGCTCTGATCGGTGGAGCCGCCGGTGCGTTGACGGGGGCGTTAATTGGCGACCGCGTAGATGAACATCGCGCTCGGTATCACGAGGGGCGGTACTCGCGGAACAATCCTGCTCCCCCACCGACGCCGCGCGGTCACTGGGAAACGCGCACCGTGACGACCGAATCTGGTGAAACTTATGAGGAGCGGGTGTGGGTCCAAGACCACTAACCCACAAATTAGCGTGATCACACAGACCGGCTGGCGCGCCGTGGGCGCGGCGACGATCGGATTCTCCGCGCTGATGGCTTGGTATGGTCCCTATTGGACTCTATTGCGCCAGTCGGTGTTTTATTTTTGTCTCTACTGGGGGACGCTCGTGGTGCTGCTTATCGTTTCGGTTTACATCGCCGTGTTGGACATGCGCTACAACTATTTGCGCTATACGATTGCGCGGCGAGAGGCCTTTCGCGAAACGTTAGGCAGTGAAGAGTTTCGCAAAGCCCTTCAACAAGGTCAGAAACATCGTGAAAACACGAAGAAGGCAAAGCTGAACTAAGAAGCACAAAGGACAAAGGGGGACTTCCTCGCGGAGCGCGTGGGAGGTTCGAGTCGGGCGAGGGTGGAGATTGGGGAGGTGGATACGACTGTCCTCCGGGTGACGCGCGACGGGTTGAATGAGGCGGGGCGATTGTGATTCGATCCGTGGCCCAGTATGTTAATCCTATTCGACATAGACGGCACGTTGACGGCTACAAGCGAATGTGACCTGCGTTGTTATGCGGCTACCTTCCAGGAACTCTTCGGATTCCCTCTTCCGTACCTCGACTGGCATGCCTACCGACACGTGACGGACTCCGGGATCATCGGCGAGGTATTGGAGCAACGTCGCGGAAGTTACGTAACGCCTGAAGAACTGGTCGAATTCGAGCGCCGTTTTGTACTCAAGTTGGAAACGGAGTTTTGCAGGCACCCGGAGGCATTTCGTGAAATACCGGGAGCCAAGGCCCTATTGGAGTCGCTTAGGTCTGTAGTTGGGCTGGCTGTGGCCCTGGCCACCGGAGGAATGCGGGCCAGTGCATTGTTTAAACTTTCCAAGGTGGGTATTGATGGTCAAGAGCTACCGGCTGCTTTTGCGAACGACTCTTTTACGCGCGAGGGAATCGCAAAACTCGCAATCCTTCGGGCAGGTGGCGCGACCGATGTCATCTACGTCGGCGACGGCGTGTGGGATGTAAATACTGCCGCGTCTCTGGGCCTGCGGTTCATCGGGATCACACAAGAGTCGTCATCAGAACGATTGCAGAGGGCGGGAGCGAATGTCTGGCTGTCCGATTTTCTGGATCAGGGGGCTTTCCTTCGGGCACTCGACACGGCCGCGGCGCCGTGCGCGGGGAAGGCGGGGCATAGTTGACCGTGCCACCCGCCACCCATCGTTGGGACCGTGGTCTTGTGTAGTGATAATTCCTTGTCGGATCGTGTCTGACGAGTCCGACGTACGACGGGCGTTTGCTTGGGCTTGGGGCCCTGGTGGCGGATTGGGTTGAGTCATCGGCAACGGGGAGAAGATGATTGTGAGGCTCGAGGACTGGTATTATTCGTGTTCATCGTAACTTTACCGGGAAACAGTGAGAGAGGTTTTTGAAGTGACGAAGAAACGTCTTGGAATTACGGTGGGTTTACTGGTGATCGTCTGTTCATGTTTCGAGCAGGCTCCCGTAAAAGTCCCCGGGCCGGCAGCGGCCCCGAGCCCGACACTGGCGACGACCGGCAAGCCGGAGATTGAGTTGACGATTGGCGACGTTGAAGCTGAAGTATGCGTGGAAACCTGGTTGGCCGAAGAATCCAGAAGCGACCAGCTAAAAGGGGAGAAGCTAGTTGACACAAAGAATCGGTTGAATCTGCTGAGCTTCTCGGTGCCGCCACCCTATCCCAATCAACTTTGGCTACGGAGCGCGGTCAAGTCACAACGCAAATTTCCCGACACACCGATAGTGGTCCGAGCGACAGTCCTGGTGGACGACAGACCTGTGGATACACTGGCGACAGTTTTGGGGGGAGACGCCAAAGTTGCCGAATTCGGGAAAAGTGTGGACGTCCTGGCTGGGTTCGAAAAGGCGCCGGAGACGATTTTGGTAACACTTCAGACCGAGACGCTGATGTTACCGGAAGGGACTGACCTGGAGACGGTGGACGCGGCTGCGGCCACGACGACTCCGGAACGAATCAGCCACAGCGTAATGGCAAACCCGGTCCGCATTAATTTCCTGCCCGAGGCGCCGCCGCAGCCATGAACGTAGTGTGCGTGGGCGCCCACCCGGACGACGCGGAAGTGTACGCGGGGGGAACTTGCGCCAAGTGGGCGCATCGGGGATTTCGCGTATTGCTGGTTTCGATGACCAATGGGGATATTGGCCACCACGAGGCGGCCGGCGGTACTTTGTCGCGACGTCGCGCTACCGAAGCACGGCGTTCGGCGGAGCGCGCGGGGTGTCACGAATTGGTGCTCGGTCATCACGACGGCGAACTAATGCCTACGATCGAGACCCGCAAAGACGTCGTGCGAATCTTGCGGCGCTGGAAAGCCGACTTGGTATTGACGCATCGGCCTAATGATTATCATCCTGATCATCGTTACACTTCACAGGTAGTGCAGGACGCGGCGTTCATGGTTACCGTACCCAACTTTTGTCCGGAATCGCCGCGCCTCGAACGCAATCCGGTTTTTCTCTACCTGGCGGACACGTTTCAAAAGCCGGCGCCGTTTCATCCTGACATCGCGGTGGACGTGGACGATACGATGCCCGTGAAGTGGGACATGTTGGATGCGATGGAGTCGCAAATGTATGAATGGCTGCCTTGGCTAGACGGGACTCTTGAACAGGTGCCGCAGAAAGAGAAGGAGCGGCGGCTCTGGCTGCAGCGAACGTGGGACCCTTTTTGGGAACGGATGGCTCGGATGGCTCGTCCGGCGTTGGTCAAGTGGTATGGGGCGAAACACGCTCGGAAGGTGCGCTGCGCGGAAGTATTCGAGATTTGTGAGTACGGGCATCAGCCATCGGTACAGGAGATTCTTCAGTTGTTTCCATTTATCCCCGGGAGACGGCGTCGGGCATCGCGATGACGCTCCCATCACTCCGGTGCCAACTCGATACGGGCATTGCCCACAGGAGGGAGTTATGATCAAGCACGCTATTATCGTTCTTGGTGTATGGTTCTGGATCGTTGCGGCCGCTGCGCAGCCGACACCGTATACCCTTGAGACGGAAGGCACGGCTACGGTCGAGACCGTGCCAGACTACGTGGAATTCTGGTTGCACTTTAAGGTCGTCGGCCCCAACCTGAAGGAATCGGCGGCCGGGGCGAAGGGGATCGAGGCCAAAGTTCGCAAGGAGATTGAAGCGCTGGAGTTGAAACCTTTGGAAATAGCCGTGACCGGTGTTGCGATCCCGTCCCTGCAAACCATCGAGGCGCGTCTATCTGCGCGGCTACGGTTTGGCACGGCCGAGTTCGGTCAGTCGGAAGAAGGCTCGTCGCTTTTCGGGTCCCTTTGCGACAAGATAAGGACGCTGAGCGAGGCGGTAGGTGCGACGGCGGAAGGCCCTGTCGTGGGAGTGAGTGAGAAGAAGCCCATCGAGCAATCGGCGGTCCAGAAGGCCATCGAGAACGCCTATCCGACGGCGGAAGCGGCGGCGCAAATTCTGCGCGTGCAGATCGTGGCCGTCGAGCGGGTTCGGATCAGCAGTTTGAAGTGGAATGTGGACCCGGAGAATCGCGCCATGCAGCCAGAGCTACGACACGCTACGTGTACGGCTGTAGTGATGGTGTTTTACACTTTCAGCGCGGGTTGAAGTACGTTCTCGGTACGGACCATGGGGATGGCGCTATTGATCGGCAAGGACAGTAGGAATCCTAGTTCATCGTCGTAATCCAAGTCTCCTCCCTGCCGGACCACCGTGTCCCGCGCGCAGGCCAGGCTCAGGCCTCGATGATTGTTCTTCTTGGTGGTGAACATCGGCTCAAAGATTCTTTCCCGCTGCTCACGCGGTACGGGCGGACCCGAATTCCAGATCTCAATGAACACGGCGGTCTTTGTGCGACGCGTTGTGATCCGCAGAATTCGGCGCGGCTCTTCCTGTAAGGTGTCAATGGCGTCATTGATCAGCGTCATTAACGCGAGGCCGAGACCGAGCGGGTCGGCCAGGATACCGGGCAGGTCAGGATCGAGAATGGTTTCCACTGCGATCCGGGCGGACCGAAAATCAAATCGGCGTAGGTCCAGCAATTGGCCGATTAACTCACTTGGATCGACAAGTCCGGGCCGCGACGCTTCTTTCTGGGCCAAGACCGCCAGACCGTTCACGAGCGCACTGGTTCTTTTGACTGCACCGACGATTTCCTGGGCCATGCGGGGAATACCGGACCCATTCTTTGCTTCCAAGCCCATCAATTCGGCATAGGCCATAACGGCTCCGAGCAGGTTATTGACATCATGAGTGACGCTGTTGACACACCGGCCCACCAGCGCAAAAGAGTGTATTGTCGCCAAATGCTCCTGCACTTCCGGCGTATTCATGTCAGTCGTTTTGTTCACAGCCCAGACCCTGACAGAATTGCAAATATGCGACGATTTACCGCCTTTACACTCTACCACACGCTTTGAGTCCGGTCAAGCATTTTACGCCGAAATGCCAGTATAACCCATCCAATATTTATTGTATTTCACATATTGTATACCAGATGTTGGCCAAACTCACTGCACTTTACTTCCGTCGCGCCTTCCATGAGTCGGGCGAAATCGTAGGTCACCACCTTCGAAGCGAACGTCTTGACGAGCGCGTTGATGATTACGTCGGAGACGTCGGTCCAGCCGAGGTGCTCGAACATCATCACGCCGGAAAGGATGACGCTGCTCGGATTGACTTTGTCCAGGTTAGCATATTTAGGGGCGGTGCCATGGGTGGCCTCGAAGATGGCGGCGCCGGTCTCATAGTTGATGTTTGCGCCTGGGGCAATTCCGATACCGCCGACTTGCGCAGCCAATGCGTCGCTGAAGTAGTCGCCATTCAGATTCAAGGTGGCGATCACGTCGAATTCCAAGGGGCGCGTGAGGATTTGCTGGAGGAAAATATCGGCGATGCAGTCTTTGACGAGGAGCTTGTTGCCGGGCTGTCCCTTGCAGTCGTCCCAACCGACGGCGACGTCGGCGAACTCATCGTTGACCAGTTCATAGCCCCATTTCATAAAAGCGCCCTCGGTGAACTTCTGGATATTTCCTTTGTGGACGAGGGTCACGCTCTTGCGTTTGTGGGTCAGCGCGTGCTTAATGGCGGCACGGATGAGGCGGCGCGACCCAGTACGGCTGATGGGTTTAATGCCGATTCCGGAATCGGGACGGATTTTCCATCCGAATTCCTGCTGAAGGAACGCGGACAGTTTCTTGGCGCCCTCGGTCCCTTCCTGCACCTCCAATCCGGCGTACACGTCCTCCGTGTTTTCGCGAAAGATTACCATGTTCACTTTTCCCGGCTCGCGGACCGGACTGGGGACGCCTTCGAAATGGCGGACGGGACGGACGCATGCGAACAAGTCGAGCTGCTGGCGCAGGGTTACATTGAGACTGCGAAACCCGCCGCCGATGGGCGTCGTCAGAGGTCCCTTGATTGCCACGCGATACTCGCGGATGGCGTCCAGCGTTTCGTCCGGCAAGTAGGTACCGTAGAGGGAATTGGCTTTGGCCCCGGCGAACACTTCCATCCAGGCGATCTGCCGTTTCCCGCCGTAGCAGTGTTTTATCGCGGCATCAAATACCGTTTTGGAGGCGCGCCAGATATCGGGACCGGTGCCGTCGCCTTCGATGAAGGCGATAATGGGACGGTCCGGGGTCTGCAATGTCCCGTCCGCGCCGACCTGCAGTCTATCACCTGCGGGAACCTGGATGAGCTTGTAATTGGACATAGTGTCTCCTAGATTCTTTCAATTCGCTATCTTGCCGGAGAACATTCTTATTCGAGTGACACGAGTCGCACTTGTTTGACATGAGGGACGCGCCGAATTTTTTCGAGCACTTCTTCCGGGATGGGTTCGTCAATATTGAGAATCGTCGAGGCGCGGCCGCCGCGTTCGTCGCGTCCCAGCATGAGGTTGGCGATGTTCACGCCGGTCTCCCCAATGACGGTGCACACGCGACCGAGTACGAGCGGCTTGTCGTCGTTCATGCAGACCACCATCCAGCCCTCCGGCTTAGCGTCCACCCGGGTGCCGTCAATGCTGCAAATCCGCGCGTCGTCCTTGCCGAAAAGCGTGCCGGCGACGACGTGGTTTTCCTTATCGGTGGTGACGCTGACGCCGATTTGGAAGGCGTAGTCTGAAGAGCGCGGGCTGCGGGTCTCGCTGAATTCGATGCCGTGGTCTTTCAGCAACACTGGGGCGCTGACCGAATTTACGCTTTCGACCAACGGAGACAGGAAGCCGGTGAGGACCGCCGCGGTGATGGGATAGGTGTCGGTGACGCCGAGTTCGCCGGCGTATTCGATTTTGACGGCAGTCGGCCGACCTTGCATGTATTGGGTTTGAAACCGGCCCAGGCGCGCGGCGAGATACAGCAGCGGCTGCAGGGTCTTGCGGGTCTCGCTATCGAGGCTGGGCACATTGACGGCGTTGATGATCGCGCCGGTGACGAGATAGTCCACCATCTGCTTGGCAATATCCACGGCGACGGTGAGTTGGGCCTCGTCGGTAGAGGCGGCCAAATGCGGTGTCATGACGATGTTGTCTAGGCCGAGGAAGGGGTTCTTTTCGAGCGGTTCCGCGCTGTAGACGTCCAAGGCCGCGCCCGCGATGACGTGGTCCCGGAGGGCCTGGGCGAGGTCATGCTCGTTCACCAGCCCGCCGCGCGCGCAGTTGATGATGCGGCAGGTGGGCTTCATACGCTTGAAATGCTCGGCACGGATCATGTTGTCGGTCTTTTCGGTCTTGGGCGCGTGAATGGTGATGAAGTCGGACCGCTCGATGAGTTCGTCCAGGGTGACCAATTCGACGCCGAGGGCTTCGGCTTTCAGTTTGGTCAGTAGCGGGTCGTAGGCGATGATTTTCATTTCGAATGCTTGGGCGCGTTTGGCGACGGCGCCGCCGATGCGACCCACCCCCACGATGCCCAAGGTCTTGCCGCAAACTTCGGTGCCCATGAATTGTTTGCGGTCCCAGCGGCCTTCCTGCATGGACTTGTCCGCTTTGGGTATATTACGCAATAGTGCGAACAGCAAGGCGAAGGCGTGTTCGCAGGTCGAGATCGTGTTTCCGCCCGGGGTGTTCATCACGACGATACCGTGCTTGGTGGCGGCGTCCTTGTCAATGTTGTCGGTGCCCGCTCCGGCCCGGCCGATGACTTTGAGCTTTCCGGGACTGCGCAGGGCTTCGGGCGTCACTTTGGTCGCGCTGCGGACAACCAGTCCCTCGTAATTGCCGACAATGGACCCGAGTTCGGCCGGTTTCATGCTGGGTTTGACATCCACCTCAAACCCTGGCGTCTTACGGAAGACTTCGAGTCCTTCTTCACTGATGTTATCTACGGCAAGAATCTTTGGCATCGTAACATCCCCCCGCGAACAAAGGCGGCCACAGTACGAAATGAAAGAAAAAGTTCCTCCGCGGAACTGATTCTCGGATAGCTGAATTTAGCAAAGCGGTCGAGAGCAAGTCAAACCCTCCGCGGCGGACAATTTCTCACGTCCCGCCGATGAATAGAACGCGGATTTTGCGGAAACAACGGATTGACACGGGTCATTTGCCGCCGACCGGCAATCATTCCCGCATCCGACCGATAGGGGCGGTCCGGCCTTCGCTGAAGCTTCGGCGGTCAGGCCCCATGTGGCCGGCCTTGGTTTTTGTAAAGAGATTCCTGGTGGTCCGAGGGCTGGCGCGGGGTAAGCTGGTGGCATAAGTCGTTGGTGGACAACTGTTTTGTTTGTCCGAAAGGGGCAGTTTCGTGCGAAAAAGTGTGCATAAAATGTGTATAAAGTGTACGTTTTTTCGTAATTTTTGTGCATTTTTGTGCATAAAGTGTGTATAAAGTGTGCATAAAACGTGCACTTATTTGAGCGGCACAATCGGTTCGCACTGCGCATAGTGTGAATTCTCCTTGTGCGACGAGTGGGGTCCGGGCGGCTCGGTACCATGTTTCGAAGCACGGTGACCGCGGGTTGCGGTCCGCGCCCCTTTTCGCCCTGTAAGCTATTACCTTTCAAGTCGTTAACCTTTCCCGTTCTACATTCCGCATTGCGCATTCGGCATTCCGCATTCAAAACATCCCTCCATATATATAGCTCCGGCCGTTGCACTTTTGGTATAAATAATGCGAATAAGGATAATGATTGCAAGTCCGTGGGCGTGTACAATAGGACCTGAGGGCGGCGAATGATGGAGTATGAGGGGTGAGGTATGATAGCGTGGGTGATTTGAAGGCGATGGGTTCTGAACTACTTGTCACGAAAGGAGCAGGGCAAAATGGGTCGTATGATTGAACCGATGTTGATGGAGTTGGAGCAGGAAGCGGCGGCGACGCGGCGATTGCTCGAACGGGTGCCGAGCGAGAAGCTGGGTTGGAAGCCACATCCGAAGTCCATGTCGCTGGGGCAATTGGCGCTGCATATCGCCACGATTCCCGACGCGATTGCCAAGTTCGTTCAGAAGGAGCGCTTGGATTACGGGGAAGTGCACATGGAGCAGCCAGCAGCGGAGAGCGCCAGCCAACTCCTCCCCGCGCTCGAGGACAGCGTCAAATCGGCGAAGGCGATTTTGGGCGGCCTTGACGACGAGACGGCGATGAGTACCTGGATATTTACGAAAGGGGCTCAGACGCTATTCTCGGCGCCGCGAATTGGCGTGGTGCGTACGATCCTCCTGAATCATTGGTATCATCACCGCGGGCAACTTACGGTGTATTTGCGGTTGCTGGGTGTGCCGGTGCCTTCGGTGTATGGGCCGAGCGCGGATGAGAATCCGTTTGGGATGTAGGTTGGTTACGTAGAAAATCAGTGATCCTGGAAAAGGCAGTAGGAGTCAGAAGACAGGAGACAGGAGACGTACAGTCAGGACATGGGTAACATTTTAAGGTCAGGACATAGGTAAGACTGGGTCCACGATCCTTTGTCAATTGGCGGTTCCCGGCGCGGCGATCTTGAGATACTGATCGTAGACTGAGGTCAGATTGGGGGTTTCTTTGGCAGCGTAGATGAAGATGCCAAAGCGGAGACGAAAGCGCTCGCCTTTGGGCACGCGGACGGCGCTTTTCTGGCCTTCGGTGAAGGCGTTCTGGCCGAAGGGATTGGCGACGAGGAGGCCGTAGTCGCGGGCGTGAAACCAGGACGGGCGGAAATTGTCGGGGTGCGGCATTAGGGTGATGCCGACTTGCTGTCCGTCAATGTCTCCGCTGTAGTCGCACCAGAGTGATGGCTTGCCCCAGGCGCCGGCTTCGTCCTTCAAGCCGTCCGCATTGATGATGTGGCCTCCTTTCTTCACCGAGATGGGGGTGGCGACGCGCAGGCCGAGACCCATTTCTTCCTGATCGCCGAAGATGAATTCCGCTTCGTCATTGAAGAACTCGGAGTCGTGCAGGAGGAAGTATCCTTCGGGTCGGTAGACGATGGTGTAGCGACATTGCTCTCGGCAAATGGTCTTGCCGTCTGACTCGTATACATTGCTGACGGCAAAGGTTCCGGTATTAATGTCACACTTCGGTTCTTCGATGAACTTCTCGTGGCGTACGTACCCCTTGTTCCGCCAGAAGTCGGCGCCGCTGATGTCGCCGAAGGCGAGGAAGATGCCGGGATGGAGATCGGCATGGTCCATGGCGTCGTTGCCTTCGACCGGTGGGTGGTTGCGGGTGACCTGGGTGCCGTTCCGGGCGTGGACGCTGCAGAAGTAGGGGCGCAGGATTTTCGGGTCGTGGAAGACGTACGTAGCGATAGGGAGTTCGCAGATTTTGATTTCGAGGCGGTCCGGAAGCTGTTGGAATGAAAAGTGACTTGATTGGGCGCCGGCTGAGGCGAAGGTCAGGAACGCGCCGAGGAAAAGCGCGAAGACTGTCGCGACGACTCTCGCGCAATAGAGATTGCCAGGTCGCTCCCTTCGGTCGCTCCTCGCAATGACGGATATCATAGTTTTGTTCTCGGAATGGGATGGGATTCGTTCAACTGAATACAGTGGCGTTCATGATTGTCATACCAGCTTTGGTAATTCGTAGCCTTGGCGGTATTCGCGGGCCAGGAGCTTATTGGCGTCGGCGTCGCCGATACATTCGTGTTTTGCGGCGTCGTATTGAAGCTTGCGGCCTACGCGCGTGCTAATGTTGGCCAGATGGCACAGCGTGGCTGAGGCGAAACCTTCGGTGATGGGAGCATTCAGGCCGGCCGGGTTGTTGGCGAGCACGCATTCGATGAAATTCCTCGCGTTCGCATCCCAATCCGAGCCGCCGCCCAGTTGCTTCTTTGGCTCGCCGATCAAGGTGACCTCGCAGCCGCGGCGGCCGATCTCGAGGACGCCTTTGTCGCCATAGAACACGTTTCCGTTGTCGTGTCCTTCGAGAGGGTAATCGGTCCAGAGGCGCATCTCATAGATTAGATAGCAGCCATCGAATTCGAAGGTGGCGATTTGGGTGTCGGGCGTCTCGTGGTCGTCCTCATAGAAGAGTTGACCGCCGGGAGCGCTCACGGCTTTGGGGAATTGCACGCCGAGTCCCCAGCGCGCGATGTCCATTTGGTGAATGCCGTCATTGCCGGTGTCGCCGGTGCCATAGTCCCAGAACCAATGCCACTCGTAGTGCCAGCGGTTGCGCGTAAAGGCGTGCACGGGCGCCGGACCGAGCCAGAGATCGTAATTGACCCCCGTCGGAGGGTTTTCCTCGGGAGCGCGTCCGACCGGCTCGCGCAACTGATGGTTGATGGCCTTGGCCGCGCGCACCTTGCCGAGTTTTCCGTCTCGCATGAACTGGATCGCGTCTTTGATGCCTTGTCCGCTGCGGCTCTGCGTACCGTGTTGACAGCACTTTTTGTATTTCTCGGCGGCCTCGACCAGCAGTTGTCCCTCGCGGATGTTGTGGCAGCAGGGCTTCTCGACGTAGACGTGCTTGCCCGCGATCATGGCGGCCAGTGCGATGGGGGCGTGCCAGTGGTCAGGCGTGGCAACGCTTATGGTATCAATGTCTTTTCGGTCGAGGATGTGTCGAAAATCCTCGTATTCTTTAACGTTCTCTGGATTCTTGAGCGCGCTCAACGTCTTCGCGCGCTGCTCCGGGTCCACGTCGCAGATGGCCAAGAGCTCGCAGTTGGGTATCTGCTCGAAACCCTTGGCGTGGCGGCGGCCCTGGCTGCCGAGACCGATGACGGCGTGCCGGACTTGCCGGCTGGGGGCCGCACGCACACTCGAAGTGGCTTGGACCAATGCGGAGGAAGCGAGGACCCCGGCTCCGGCAGTTTTTAGGAAGTTGCGACGTGTTACTGAAGACATAATCGAGTTCCCTCTATTTCTTGTTTCCGGTTTCCAGTTTCCGGTTTTACCAAGGCTTTAGGTATCCGGCATCTGGCAGAGGCTATCCAGCCATGCCATTTCCGAATCATTCAGCGGGCCACGGTGGCAGCTTTCGACATTCGTCCCCACCCATTGGACGCGGCGCATGGCGCAGATCAACCGGTCCACGTTGGGCTGGAAGAGCGAGAACCGCAACATCAGGTCGGCCAGCTTGGCGCGTAGCGCGCCTTCGTTTCCGCGCTCGACGTTGGCCGCCTTCTTGAGCATTTTATCCAATTCCCACCCGCGAATAAATGGTGAGCACGCGAAGTTCTGCCAGCCCAGTTTCTTGCACGCGGCAAAGATTGGAGAAAGATCGCCGGACTTGATGTTGTAGGGTCGTACCATGAACGAGTAGGGACTGTTGAGGCCGTATTTCTCGAGGGCATTCTCGCCGGGCGCCCAGACACCGAGTTGTTTGACATATCCTTGCTTCTGCCAGCCCACGGCCAAGGCTTCTTGCCGCTTATGTTGTTCCTCCGTGCCCTGGTCGAGTTCGTGAAGCACGAGGCAGTCAATATAGTCCGTCTGGAGTTCATCGGAGAACTGTTGCAGGTGTCGTTCCTCGAGCTCGACCGGTCGGTCCAGCTTGTCTTCGGGCCGGAGGACTTGCATGAAGTTCCAGGCAATGATCGTGGCCTCGCGGCGGCGGCCGAGTTTTTTAAGCGCGCGTCCGAGGGCAATACGCTCCGGCTGGTGCGTGGTGTCGAACCAGGCGATGCCGTGGTCAAGACAGGCTTCGACAATTTTGCATTGCGCCGCTTCATCCGGCTGTGGTTCGTTGCCGAGTTGGCTGATGAATGAGTGGCCGCCCAGGATGAGCGGGATGTCGGTGTTTGTCGTCATGGGTGGGGAGTATAGCATAGAGGCGGGTTTCGGGTTTCGGGTACAGGGTTCACGGGCAGGGCAATCGCATCTAAATGTTTGCGTTCGCGACCCATTACCCCCCTCAATCCCCATAAGCGCTAACCTTATATAGCTTTCGCGAAGCTGTGCATCTGTAGCGTTCGTTTCCTTGGCGGTTCGGCCAGGCTC
>JACQVH010000076.1 GCA_016209895.1 Candidatus Hydrogenedentota bacterium
GATGAGGGTTGGTATGGGCGGCGGCAGCGCGCGGTCGCGTTCGATTGTATTGCTGCCGACGAGGCCGCGGGGTTCGCCGTTGCCGTCCTGCCGCTCATGGTGTTCGAGCGCAACGTGCGGGGCCATGATCTCCGGGTCGTCGGCGTTCTTTAACAATTCGTAACCGAGCAACGTATGCTGTCGCACCTGCGTGACCTCGTTGGCGGCGCGGTCCACGAAGACCTTGCCGATATCATGGAGTAAGCAGCCGACGGCCAACTGTTTCAAACGGGCATCGGTCATGCCGACGGCGCGCCCGATCATAATCCCCACCACGCAGACGTCAATGGAATGGTTATAGGCCTGGGAATCGGCGGATTTAATCGAAGTCAATCCGGCCAGGGTGCTGCGGGTCAGGACTTCATCGAGGATGCCGTTGACGGTGGAGAAGACTTCGGCGATTGGTCCCCCTTTGCCGAACAGAGCCCGCATCGAAGTCGAGGCGCAGACTTTGGTGAGGTCATCGAACGACTGCTTCCGCAATCCCTGTAATTGGTGCTCGATGGTTTTGAACGTATCGCCGAGCGCCTTGATGGCGCGGGCGCGAATGGCGGGGTCAATGTCTTCGTCCAGCGCCACATCCGGTTCGTTCTCGCCGCCTTTCACGTAGATTGTGGAAAATTCCTTGGCCTGCAGTGCGCGAATGTATTCGGGCGTGAGCACGACGTCGCGGTTCAACAGCACTTTCCCGCCGGCGTCTACGATGGGACGGCCGACGACTTGGCCGGGGGTCAGGTTTCCTACGCTCACGATGCGCATGATGAAGAGTATACAGGAATCAGCAATGAGCAACGAGCAATGAGTACCGAGTTCAGAGTAACCGGCAACTAGTCACTAGCAACTAGTTACTGAACACTGGTCACTGCTTTTCTACATTTCCGGCGAGAGGTAGCCGTGGTAGCGGCCGAGCCAATAGGCCATCAGATAGTCCAGGCCGCCGTAGTAGATGCCGGGGTGATCCTTTCGGTCTCCGGCGACGTAGGGGTCCCAGACCCAGGCCGACCAGTCTTTGGGACGGCGGTCTATGGGTACGACTTCGCCTTTCCCCGGCTCCGAACTTTTGGGCGTGGGGTCAAACGTGAATTTGAATTGCTTTTCGTAGGCCAGGATCACGTCACGGTTCCACTTCATGTCCAGCGGAAACCATTTCAGCGTGTTGATGCCCGCCTCGTCGCCCGAAGCGTCGTCGAGAAACGCGTGTACGGTGAACGCGTAATACGTGCAACCCAGCGGTTTGATTCCGGGAAACTTCCCGTCGCCTTCCCAGGTTCGGCGGAGGCTCGCGAGATATTTGTCGCGCAGTGCCACGTCTTTCTCGAGGACTAGCAAGGGGTAGTAGGCGAGGTACAGCAGCACATCGTCGGAGTAATTTACGGCGTCCTCGATGAGCGGGTTGGCGTTCCCGCGCGCGGTAACCGCCAAGTCGGCGTAGCCCAAATCGTTGGCGATGCGCAGATACTCTTTGTCGAAACGTTCGTCGCCGGTGACGTGGTGGGCCACTTTCACGTGTTGCAGTAGGAGCAACGCATTCATGTGTTCGCGTATGCGGACGTATTCGGGATAGTAGCTGCCCCACGTCGTGGGCGTGCCGTCAATATCCACAATGCGAAGTTTGTTGTCGAGGATGCTGCCCACGAGGTCCGCCACATCTGGCGCGATGATTTTCTTTTCGGCGTCGTCCGCAACCAAATCGAAGAGTAGACAGAATCCGTAGATCACGCCGTCCATCTGATCGCTGCTCACGTCGGCGCGCCAGCGGTACGTGCCGTCCGGCGAATCGTACCATTTACCGTCGTCGAGGAACGGCATGTCTTTGCGTACCGCCGCTCGGGCCAGCAGCCCTTTCTTGCCGCTCACCGTGGAAAGGAGGTGCAACGCCTGCAGGGCTTGGCCGGCTTCTTTGCGGACGTTTTCGTCCTTGGTAACGGCGTATTTCATGGCCAACATGCCGGCGTAGATGCCGGTCATGTAGGCATTGTCCGGCATGTTGTAGGAGACGAACGGGTGTTCGGGCGTGGGCGGGCGGCGCTTGGGCGGCATCTGACCTTCGAACACGAAATTAGTGCGCAGGTCGTACTCAAAAATTTCGGCCTTCTTGGCCAAGGTCAACGGTTCCTGCGCGAAGGCCAACCTGAGTGGGTATTGTGCACTCACGGATATGCACAGTAGAACAAGAACTGGCAAAGCACATTTGCTCCAACTTCTGGTTATTCTCATGAAATCTCTCCTTCTTCCGCGAAAAAAGGCTCGCTACAGGCCTCGATAAACCTCCCGACGGTGGCCAATCCGAATCACTACGACCATTAGATGTTCTCATAGATTTCGTAAACGATTCGATAATCCCCAACCCGAATACGGTACGCAATATCGCTAATCGAGACCGAGTTCTTTCTTGGCTTGTTCCCAGGGAATAAGCTCATCTCTACCTTCTTCGAGGTCTCGCATCGCCCGCCGGTAAGCTTCAAGGTCGAGGCGATTTTCAGTTTCCTCCAAGAAGGCCAAATCTTCCAAAGGTACGATAGCGGCTATGTCCTGACCACGGACTTGGACGAGTATGGGTTCTCCGACTTCCGCGACGGTGCGCAGTATGGCTTCCGGGTCAGACTTGAGTTCTTGCTCAGTGACGTGCGTCATGCATTTAAGCTCCAAACCGAGAACGATTAATTATAGCGGACGCAGCGGTGCAAGTGTAGACTCTACCGTGCCTTCACATCTTCCAACGGTTTACGATTGCCACGGATAACTTCCTTGAGCCCCGAAGGCGCGGCCCATTTGATACCGTTGCAAATTACACGGAGCACATGCTCATTGTAGTAAATGGGGAGCGTCTCGTGGCCTGGGCTAAAGTAGAATACTTTGCCTTTGCTCCGGTGCCAGCAACAACCGCTGCGGAAGACTTCTCCGCCTTGGTACCAACTGATGAATACGAGCCGGTCGGGCTGCGGTATGTCGAAATGTTCGCCGTACATCTCGGTGTGCTCGAGTTCGATGTACTCGGGAATTCCCTCGGTGATGGGGTGCGCCGGGTCCACGACCCAAATCCGCTCGCGTTCGCCGATTTCGCGCCACTTGAGCATGCAGCCGGTACCCATCAATTTTCGGAAGATTTTGGACATGTGTCCAGAATGCAATACCACGATGCCCATGCCGTCCAGCACGCGGCGATGGATGCGCTCGACATTTTCATCGGTGACCTGATCATGCGCCGTGTGTCCCCACCAAGTCATCACGTCGGTGTTGTTCAGAGTTTCGTCCGTCAGTCCTTGCTGCGGATGGTCCAGTTCCGATACGTGCACCGAAGCGATGCCCGGCTGTTTCTCCAGGTATTGGGCGATCTGTGCGCCCATGCCTTTCGGATAAATCGCCTTCACGGGCGCATCCCGTTTCTCGTGCACCCCTTCATTCCAAACCGTAACGCGAATGCCGTCTTTCATACGATTTCGTCTCCTTCCGTGATACGGCCACCTCCTCCTCGGCTACCGCTTCGTCTTCACTCTGTTCCTCGTAATACTTGAGGACACGCTGCACGCGTTCTTCATCCCAACCGGCTGGAAGCCTCTCCTGTCTCATTGCCTTCCTGCTCGGTCTCGTCGTTGTTTCAGTTCGCGCCAGGTGGTGAGGATGATCCCTTCCTTCTCGATGGCCGCTCTCACTTTTCGATCGATTAAAGCGAGCGTGTCTTGGTGCCGGGCTTCACTGGACGACGTGATTAAGGGAAACGAGTCGTCGGGCTTCGAGCAATGCACGATGATTTCGGTGATGCCCGGCTGCAACGTCGTCAAGACCTCGATGAATTTCTTGGATTTCTTGACGTTTCCCCAGTCGTAGCTGGCGGTGTGGACGTCGTCAATCACGGGAAGTCCCGCGTCCCAAATTTGTTTCGCAATATCTTTGAGCAAGCCCACGGCGTCGGGATTTTCCACTCTGCCATAGTGGAGATGACCGCCCACGGCCAGCATGGGAATCTGTTTCTCGATAGCGACCTTCATGTATCGGTCAAAGAACTCGCGTTTGGCAAATAACGTCCCCATATGGGAATCAATATGTGTAATTGGAATACCCATTTGCTCGGCGCGCTCGATCTGCGCGCGAATTTCGCGTTCAACGTCGTCCGGTGTCGCATGCTCGACGACCTGCGCCACATTGTCCCAGAGGCACCCTTGCGCATCCACCAGACTCGGCACCGCCGGCTTCCCGGCGACGGGCAGCCAGCGATACCGCTCCCATTCCGCATTCATGGTCAGATGGAGCCCGGCGTCCACCTGCGGATTTTGCTTCAGCCAAGCCGCGAATTCCGGCACCCAGGGACAGGGCATCATGATACTGACGGAAGTCACCACGCCCTTCTGAATGGACTCCCACGCACCGACGTTCGAGGCGTGAGACATCCCCGCATCATCGCAATGGAAAATGACGACCCGGTCGGTGGCTTTCCATCCCAGACGTTCCGCATAGGTCTGTTCTCCCGCGGCGACACATTCGCCCCAAATCAATCCGAGAGAAGCGACCAATCCCCAAAAATGAATCCGCCTCATCATTTAATCAATCTCCTCAAATCTATTCCCCAATCCAAACTATCGTGTTCCATCCATGAGAAGGCACATGGACAGTTAAACAAGTTTGACCGTGCCGACCGTCACCCGTTGACCGGCTACCCATTGTGGACGCGGTAGGATAACCCAAGCGAGTTGCTCTCTACCAGCGGTTTGCATGGCGGTTTCGCTCCTGGCATAATCCCCCTTTCCACACGGGGTTTTCGCGAGTCGGAAGGAGCATGGCACAGACGGGCGGAGTGGTCTATGGGATTGCAAATCGGTTTACACCCTATTGATATCATTATTATCGTGACCTACATGCTGGGGTCGCTGCTTCTGGGATGGTACTGTCAGAAGTACGTTGGCGATGCCCAGGACTTCTTTGTGGCCGGCAGGGCCCTACCCTTCTGGGCCATCGGCTTCTCGATCGTGGTTAGTGACATCGGGGCCGTGGATTTCGTGGCGGTGGCGGGCGCCGCGTATAAGAATGGCGTCTCGGCGGCCAACTTCGACTGGATGGGTTCGATGCCGGCCATGGTGTTCGCCGCGTTTGTATTTGTGCCCTACTTCTGGCGGTCCGGGGTTTTCACGGTACCGGAGTTCCTGGGACGCCGCTACAACGCCGCCGTGCAATTCGTTAACGCCCTGATCTGGGCGGTGGTCCTGTTCGTCATGTTGGCGGTGATGCAGTGGGTCACGGCCGACAAGCTCATGTATACGGTGTTGGGTATACCTCCCTACTGGGCGTTGTGGATTACGGCCCTGGTGACGGGGTTCTACACGTTCGAGGGCGGTCTTACGGCGGTAGTGTTCACCGACGTGGTGCAATTGGTGGTGATGTACGTGGGTGGCCTCGGGCTGCTGGCGTTAAGCCTCTGGGAAGTGGGCGGCTGGACCGCCCTTCATGACAAAATCCTGGCGCTGGGGCCGGATTACCAGAATCACTTCAAGTTACTGTTGCCTCACGACACGACGGGTCCGTTTCCCTGGACCGGCATCGTATTCGGCCTGGGCATCGTACTCGCCATCGCCTACATGAGCGGCAACCAGGTAATTGTCCAGCGCACTTTCGGCGCTCGCACCGAGTGGGATGCCAAAGGCGGCATGCTGTTCGGTGGATTCCTCAAGTCTTTTATCCCCTTGATGGTGGCCCTGCCAGGGCTGTGCGCCATCGTGATCGTGCCACATCTCGGGGCCGAAAATGCCGACCGCGCCGTTCCCGAGATGATTCGCGTGTTGCTGCCCGCCGGCTTGCGCGGACTCATGTTCGCCGCCCTCTTGGCGGCGCTGATGTCCAGCATTTCCGGCACCCTCAATTCCAGTACCACCATTTTCGTGACCGACCTACTGGGTCAGGCTCGTCGCGTGTTGGGCAAGCCACCGCTCTCCTCGAAACAGGGCCTCGTGCTGGGCCGCGTTTACACCGCCTTGTTCATTATCCTGTCGGCCGTGCTCGCCAAACCGATTGCGGACCGTGAGCAAATTTACGTGTTCATCCAAACCGTCCTTTCCCTGTTTCAAGGGCCGACGCTGGCGGTGCTCTTATTGGGCATTATTTGGCGTCGAGCGACGGGCTGGGGAGGGTTTGCCGGGCTGGTCCTCGGAGTTATCTTTTGCTTTGTGCTCAAGAACACGCCCGGTCTCTTCCCGTCCGACGACCCGTTCCTGTTCGTCGCTTGGTGGTCATTCGTCTTCAGCCTTTTGGTAACGGTGGTCGTCAGCTACCTCACGCCGCCCGAACCCGATGAAAAGGTGCGCGGGCTGGTGTGGAGTTCGGTCGTTCGGGATGAATCGGCGCAACAGGCACTGGAAGAAAGGATATCTCAGTAATGGAGAAGTTTTTTGCAGAGGTATTCTACCCGATGCTCAGTCCGATATTCCGCCCGATCAACGCCTTCTTGAGCAGCTTCTTCGAGCCTTATGCCTCCATTTGCGCGGTGGGGATGTTTGTACTGCCCATGATTTGGGTCGGCCTACTCCTCAATCCCCGGTACGTCAATCGTGGACAACGCTACAAATCCGCGTGGACCGATCTCCGGATATGGACCGTACTCTCGATGATTCCCCACGTCGTGGTCTATTTCTATTTCAGATAAGGAAAAAGCAATGAGTGAGCCCCACACCACGAAGCCCGTTCCCGATGCCGCCCATTTTCAGCAGCGAGACGGAGAGACCTATATCGCGCTCGGCATTTTCATTGACGCCGTCGGGCTGCCCGTGCTAATCGGGACCTATTGGGCATATCAGACCAGTGTCCGCGCGGCGATCGTCAATGGCGTGTGCGGCATGGTCTTGGTTTTGGTCGGCGTGGCGGCGATGCTTTACGGACGGTTGCTCCTCGCCAGAAGCAAAAAAAAGATGTGAGTCCCGCGCTATGTCTGCCCGCCCGAATCGAGGGGGAATGGGCGGCCCGTTATTTCAGCCGGCCCCGGCTTCGGAACCTCTTCGGTTTGTGGGCGGGGCTGGTGCGAGTCGCCCAAGCCGGCGACTCGACCACGAGAATTCCTCCGTTCGTCGAACGTCTTTGGATGCCCGCCTACGCAATTCGTTTGCGCACCCTGACGGGACAGAAAGAGAACCACGTCTGGGCCGCGATTGACGCTTGGCTTGGACAGTTCTCGCTTTTCGAGTGCGTGGAAGACTTGGTTTTGACTGACCTGAACGATGATAGCTTCCCGCCACACATTTCCGAGAATCAGGCCACCGCGCTGGCGCGCGGGGGTTTGCAAAAGCATATTCTCCGCCAGCGTGGTCAGTTTCACAAACCGGAGATTGACGTGGTCGAGGAACTCAAGCTTTACTACCACCCCGTGTGGGTCTATTACTATCGCCGTCGCAGCAAATATCTCGACATCAAGGTTCTCGACGGCTACAGCGGCAAATCCGGCGGCGCGAAGATGCGCGTTGCGGTCGTCAACGCCCTGGTGGCGGCGCACCAACGCACTCAGCAACAGGAATGAAGGGGCAGGGCAATCGCATCTAAACTCGCGTATTCGAGACCGATTCCCCCCTCGGTCCCCCCGCACGCGGGGGGACGACGCCACCTCGACCACAGCCCGCGACCGCGACACCTCGGTCCCCCCGCACGCGGGGGGACGACCTGATCGGAATGGCTTGGTAGAGGCCGTTACGACGCTCCCTCACCGCTCGCGGAAAGGGTTCGGGTGGGGTCGGGGTGGTTTGAGCCGTAAGCCCGACCCGATTTCCGCGGCAATTTGCTGCGATTACGCTGATTCTCAGGGGCTTGACTTAAATCATTCGATTGATTATATTAAACATATGACTAACCGACGAGGGCTTGCCGCTGACACGCCCCAGGCCATCTTGGACGCCGCCGAGGAATTGTTTGCATCCCAAGGCTATCACGGGGCCGGGACGCGAGCCATCGCGCAACGGGCGGGGGCTAATCTTGCCCTCATCAGCTATTATTTCGGGTCGAAAGAGAAACTCTTCGAGGCGGTCGTAGAGCGCGGGTTGGCGGAAATAGAGAAAACCGTGACCGCCGCAACGCCCGTTGGAGGCGACACGGATGATCTCTTTGAAATCACCCGTCGGCTGGTCGCCGCGCTATTGAGCCACCGCCTTTTCCTGAGGGTGCTATTCGCAGACCTTCTCGTTGGCCCTCGCGGTTGCAGTTTAGCGGCTTTCAATAAATTGGCCCGTGTGCTGCGTGCGACCCTGGAAGAAATCGGGGAGAATACCGTTCCACCAGGTTCGCTCTATGCGCAAGCGGGCCTGTCCAATATTATCGGGGCAACGTTTTCCACCATGGCATGCGGAGGACTGCCTGGTTTTGAAGGCACCGGGGAAGGGGTGTCATCGTTCCTCGGCCTAGCGACGCTACCCACTCGACTGGCGTCGGATGCAGGGGCCCCAAGAACCAAAAGGACAACCACGGTCCTTGCTCCGAGTGAACCAGGCTCCGACATGGGGGGAGAAGGATCGCAGGGTATTTCCGACGCGTTCGAGCCGCCCATCGCACCTCAACGACGGCCTTCCGAAGACTGGCTCGACTAAGCGTGTAGGAATTCAAATAATTAGCTTGACTTTTTATTAGGGTACCATATACTCTGAGACCCAAATGAATTGCTGGTTCACCCAGTTGACAAAGGTCTCTTCCGTCTAATGAATCCTGAAACGTTGCAACAAGCCCGTAATCTCTTCGATACCGTACGCATGCTCAAGGATCGGCTCATTGCCCGCGTCAGTACGGCGTCCAACGCCCGCAACTCCGGAAGCCCGGGCATAGATTTCACCGTCCCCCAGATTAACATGCTCTCGACCATCCGGAAACGGGGGCAGGTGACCATTAAAGAGTTGGCGGAATTGCTGCGAGTCTCCGCACCGTCGGCCTCGAGCATGGTGGACCGCCTGGTCGAGATGGGTGGGCTGAGCCGAGAACAAAACAAGCTGGATCGGCGGGAGGTGGTAGTGCGCATCACCGCGGAGGCGGAAGAGGCGATCGAGCAAACCGAACGACAGATGTTCGAGGGGATTGCCGAGATTCTGGAACGCATGGGCCCGGAAGACGCGCGGAAGTGGTGCGAAGTGTATGAGCGCATACGGGCGATATTAGAAACGGACCCGGACGTGCAGCGCCTGTTCGCGGCTCGTAAAGGAGGCGCTCAATGAAGCGGCATAACGTGGCGATGGCGGCGCTGAGCGTGGGCGTATTGGCGCTAGGGGTGTTGGCCATGGCGGTCCTCATCAGCTTAAAGCGTCCCCCGGCCGAAGCCTCGAAGGGCGAACGGGCGGTAAGCGTCGAGGCGATGCGGGTACAGCCGGAGGACGTGCCAATCACCATCACCGGTTACGGCGAAGTGCGCCCGCTGAACGTGGTGAGCATCGCGCCAGAAGTGCCGGGCAAGGTCGTCGCAGTGCATCCCAACCTCGAGGTGGGCAAGATTGTGCTCAAAGGGGAAACACTATTCGCTATAGATCCGCGGACGTACGAGACGCAGAAAGCGGACACGGAAGCAATGGTCGCGCAATTCCAGAAGACCATTCAGAAAGTTCAGACGCAACGAGCCAACGACCAGGAACGCCTCAAGACCTTGCAGCGGTCGCGAGAACTGGCGAACGCTGAGTTCCAGCGCGTGAAAGAACTATTCGAGAAGGACGAGGTGGGCACGCGTTCCGGCGTAGACGCCGCCGAGCGGGGATTTAACCTGGCCAGCGATCAGGCCCACCAACTCGAAGAAGGGCTCGAGGTTGCCGCGGTCCAAATTCAGGAGGCGCAAAGTGCAATGGCCTCGGCGCAAGCCAAGCTCGAGATGGCCGAGTTAAACCTGCAGCGGACCCGCGTGCTCGCGCCGTTCGATGCGCGGGTGCGGTCGGTGCGACTCGAACAGGGCCAATACGTAACGCCAGGAGTTGAAGTTCTGAGCTTGGCGGACGATTCGGTCCTGCACATCTCGGTGCCATTAGACAGTCGCGACGCGCGCCATTGGCTGAAGTTTAACGGACACCAAGCGGCCGCCGATGCGGCCTGGTTCCACGACGTCGAACCCGTGACGTGTACCATCCGTTGGACGGAGGACAAGTCGGCGCACGTGTGGGAAGGGGTGCTGGACCGCGTAGAGAAGTTTGACCAGGCAACGCGCACCCTGACGGTCGCATTGCGAATCGAAGGTTCCAACGCGCTCTCGAAAGACGCCGAGCAACTGCCCTTGGTGGAAGGCATGTTCTGCCTGGTTGAAATCCCGGGGAAGACCTTGACTGGCGCGTACCGTCTGCCGCGCTGGGCGGTCAGCTTTGAAAACACGGTGTATCTGGCCGTCGAGAATCGGCTGCGGACCGTACCGGTGGAAGTGGCGCGCACGGAAGGCGAATCGGTATTCGTTTCCGGAGGGTTGAACGCGGGCGACGCGGTGATCACCACGCGTCTGGTAAGCCCGTTGGAGAATTCGCTGCTCCATCTCAGCGTTTCTGAACCCGCGTCAGGGCCGGCCTCATGAAGAAGCTGATCGCCGCGTTTGCGAAGAACACCGTCTTCGCCAACATTTTTCTGTTGGCGCTTCTCCTATTGGGCATCCTCGCGGCCGTGACGATGAACCGGGAGTTTTTCCCGGAGTTCTCGACGGACGTGATCATGATTTCGGTGCTGTACCCGGGGGCCGACCCGGAAGAAGTAGAAGAGGGAATTTCGCGGAAGATTGAAGACGCGATTGACGGCCTGCAGGGCATCAAACAATACAACACGATCTCGAACGAAAACCTGTCGCTCACCTACGTCGAGGTGGCCAAAGGCAACGACACGGAGGAAGTGAAGGACCGGGTACGCAATCAGGTGGACGCCATCTCGACGTTTCCGCCGGAAGCGGAGCAACCGATCATTTCGGAAATCCTGATCGAGGATGAAGTGGTGTTCCTCGCCCTCTGGGGCGACCTGCCGGAAAAGCAGCTCAAGGAATGGGCCGAGGACATCAAGGACGAGTTGCAGAACGATCCGGAAATCTCACAAGTAAAAATCTCCGGAACGCGGGATTACGAGATCGCGATCGAGGTTTCCGAGGAGCGGCTGCGCGAGTATGGAATCACGTTCGCGCAAGTCAGCCGCGCCGTCCGGCGGGGCAGCATGAATTTGTCCGGGGGGACCATCCGCACCAAAGGGGAAGAAATCCGCATCCGTACCGTGGGCCGCAAATACACGGGCCAGGACTTCGCTTCAATTATCGTAATGGCCCGTCCGAACGGGGAAATAATTCGTTTGGATCGGCTCGCGACCATCCGGGATGATTTCACCGAGGACCCGCTCTTCTCGACCTTTAATGGGGAACGCTGCGCCAATATCGAAATCTATAAGACGTCCGACGAGGACGCGATTGCCATTGCGGAGCGGGTGCGAAGATTCGCCGAGGACAAACAAAAGACGTTGCCGGCCAACCTGCACGTGACGATGTGGGGCAACCGATCGGAACTGATCGAGGGTCGCATCCGCGTGCTGACCACGAACGGAATTCAAGGTTTGGTCCTGGTCTTCCTGCTCTTGTGGCTGTTCTTGGACTTCAAGTTGAGTTTCTGGGTGGCGATGGGTCTGCCCATCTCGTTCTGCGGGGCATTGGGCGTGGTTTGGATGCTCGGCGGCACGATAAACATGATCTCGTTGTTCGGTCTAATCATGGTGCTCGGCATTTTGGTGGACGACTCGATTGTGGTCGGCGAGGCTATCTATGTTCACCGACGCGCGGGCAAACCGGCGCTGCAAGCGGCAGTTGACGGGGCCGGCGAAGTCGCGATTCCGGTAATCGCCGCAGTGACGACCAATATCGTGGCCTTCATCCCGCTGTGGTTCGTCGCGGGCATCATGGGGAAGTTCATTGCCATACTACCGACGGTAGTCATCGCGTGCATGGTGTTCTCGCTCTTCGAATGCCTGCTGATGTTGCCGGCGCATCTCAGCATGTTGGCGGAAATGAAGCGCGAGGTCGGTCCGGGGCACCCGTGGAAACAACGCGCCCAGGCTATCCGCCACGCCCTTGCGCACCGTCTGGAAAGGTTCGCGTCGCACGGGTATGGCAGTTTCGTGGCCTTGGCGCTGCGTTGGCGGTATGTCACGTTGGCGACGGCGCTCGCCGTGGTGCTCGTTACCGTCGGTTTGGTGACGGGCGGCCTCATCAAGTTTGTACTGTTCCCGCCGGTAGACGGCAATGATCTCAACGCGAGCATCGAGTTTCCGGACGGCACGCCGCTCGAGGTGACAAAAGCGGCGCTCCACCAGACTCAGCAGGCGTTGGAACGCGTGGCCGCGGGCATGAAGACCGCGAGCGGCCAGCCCCTCATCAAACATGTATACGCCGTGGCCGGCGAAGGCACGGTGGGCCGCTTCGGACGCCAAGTTGGAAGTCAGTTTGGTCGCATCCGCGTGGAATTGCTCCGGACCGAGGACCGCGGCATCCATTACCAGGACATTATTGTGCCGTGGGAAAAGGAGATCGGACGCCTTCCGGGGGCCATTTCACAACGCTTCGGCGGGGTCCAGACGGGACCGGGCGGCGCGCCGATCGAGGTCTGGCTTCAAGGCAACGACCTGGATACCATTCTGGCGGCGGCGAACGAATTAAAGGAGAAGCTGCAGACCTACGACGGGGTCTACCAGATTGAAGACGACTTCCGGCCGGGAAAGAACGAGTTGCGCGTAGACGTCAAACCCGACGCGCACGTACTAGGCTTGACGCTCGACGACTTGGCGCGCCAACTGTACGCGGGCTACTACGGCGAGGAAGCCGATCGCTTGCAACGGGGTCGCGACGATGTGCGGGTGAAGGTACGGTATCCGGAAAGCGAGCGCAAGACGCTCGGCGAGTTGGAGAACGTCCGCATCCGAACCCCGCAAGGATTTGAGGTGCCGTTCTTATCGGTGGCGCAGGTGGATTTCGAACCGGGATACGCCAATATCAAACGCACCGACGGCCAGCGACGGGTTTCGGTGACGGCGGAGGTGAACTACAATATTGCGAATGCTGCGGAAGTCCTGGGGGACCTTCGCGAGAAGTTCTTAAGCGATCTGACGGCGAACTACCCCGGGGTGGCTTGGTCTATCCAGGGCGAGCAAGAGAACACGCGGGAATCGGTCGCAAGCCTTCGGCAGGGGTTCGTGGTTGCGTTGCTGGGCGTATTCGTCATCATTTGCACTATATTCCGATCATACGTCCAGACGCTCGTGATCATGGTGACGATCCCGTTCGGCATCATCGGCGCTGTTTACGGCCATTTGCTGTTTGGTCTGCCGCTGACCATGTTGAGTTTGTTCGGGATTGTCACGCTGGCGGGCGTGGTGGTGAATGATGCGATCGTTCTGATCGAATGTTTCAACAATCTCTTGGCCGACAACGTGCCGTTCTACGAGGCGCTGAAGCGGGCGGGTATTCGTCGGTTCCGGGCAATTGTTCTCACGTCGGTCACGACCATGGGCGGTCTCGCGCCGCTAATTATGAACAAAGATATGCAGGCGCAATTCTTGATTCCCATGGCGCTATCCATTGCCGCCGGTGTCGCCTTCTCGACTTTGCTTACCTTGGTGTTCATCCCATGCCTGTTGGCCATCGTCAACGACATTCGGAAGGCCGTACACCGGTTGGTACACGGCGTGTGGCCCACGGCCGAAAGTCTGGAACCGGCGGTGACGCGATTGAAGACCTTATATGATCATGGTCTGACGCAGACAGATGTGAGCGGAGACATATATTAGTGGCTAGCTGCCAGTGGTCCGTGGCTAGTGAACCGTAGGCGGCGGCAGTGGGTCAACTCGATGTTTGTGAGGGCTAAATTGAGAACGGAGTTGTGGACGATCGGTGCGGTAGTTCTTCTTGGGAGTATCCTTGTGTGCTCACTGTGCCTGGCGGAGGAAACGGCGCCGGGTGGTTCCGATGGCGTTGTTCTTCCGGAACAACTTGACTTGGCGACGGCGCAGCGGATTGCGCTCGAACAGAATCCTTCGCTCCAAGCGGTGGAGGCTCGAGTCCAGCAAGCAGAAGCTCGGGTTCACCAGGCGCGGGCGGCCTATTTTCCCCGAGTGGATGCGTCCGTGTCCGGGTCTAAGACCTGGATTTCCGAGACGGTGTACACCAATGCGCGAAACGCCGCGTTCGGAGGCGCGCTGGGGGGATTGCAGTCCATCTTTTACCGACTTGGCGACCCCAACGCGAGCTCTTTCATTGTCCCGCAACTCCTTATTACCGGCTACCAGGCTCTTGAGGCGCGCAACGCCGTGGACGACTCCCTGGATAATTATCGCGCCAGTTTTGTGGCGACTTGGCTTATCTTCGACGGATTCGGGCGAAATTTCAGTAACCGCGTGGCCCGGTATGGGGCGCGCGAGACGGAGGCGGCCTATCAGGAAGCCAAGCGTCTGCTGCTGTCTGGTGTGGCGACCAGCTTCTATGGGGCGCAATTGGCTCGCGAGGACCTCGAGATCGCGAAGGCCGACGAAGCCTTCAACCAGCGCCAGCTTACGGAAGCGAAGGCGCGGCGCCGGGTGGGGACTGGCTCGCTGAGCGACGAATTGAACTTTGAAGTGCGGGTCAACGCGGCGCGGGCCGCCCTTATCCGGGCAGAGCAGAACTACAATGTGGCCTTGATTGGGCTCGGCGAATTGTTGGGCCAGCCCGAACAATTGAAGCCGGAAACGATACAACTCGCGGCGTTGACGCCGGAAAGCCCGGATGCGCTGGAACGGCCCGAACCGCAAGCGCTAACCCAGTCCGCCTTGGAGCATCGTCCGGAGATGGCGCAGAGCCGCTACGCTTTGCAGCGCACGGGTGCGTCTGTGGGATTACGGCGCGCGGAGTTCTTCCCCAAAGTGACCGCCTCGGCATCCAAGGACGCCACGCGCACCACGGACCTCGAGTTTCGCGAAGACGATTTCGCGACCACGGTGGGTGTTGGCGTTTCCTACAACTTGTTTGCGGGAGGTCTAAATCGCGCACGGTTGACGGAATCTAAGGCCGCACGTACCGAAGCTGAGCGCAACTTGAAGGCCGCCGAGGATCGCGTCATTGCGGACGTGCAGCAGGCCGTCGAGGACTTAAAGGCGGCCCAGGACGAACTGAAACTGCAAACCGAGAATGCGGGCTACGTTCAACGCAATCGCGAACTGGTCGAGAAGGAATACGCGGCCGGCCAGGGATCGTTGGTGCGGTTGAATCAGGCGCAGCGGGACTTGGTCGAGGCGCAGGGTCGCTTGGCGCTGGCAAGGGTGTCGTTGCGGCTGGCCTGGTATAACTTGCGCTCCGCCACGGGGGAGACGGTGTCCGAGGGGGACATGGCGCCGGACGGCCAAGCGAAGTAGCCTACGCTCCGTGGCACCGTCAAGCCACGCTTTGGGCGTGACTTTACCGTGCCACGCGACCAATCTGAGTTTCGATTCGCCGGCGATTGATAAAGATTTCTCCGGCCACTATCATCGTGCGGCATGAGTGAGGCGGTGCTTTCTTTATTGGGGATTCACAAGCATTTTGGCGGGGTGCCGGCGTTGCGGGGGGCGGCGCTGGAACTGGAACGGGGCGAAATTCACGGACTGGTCGGGGAAAATGGGGCAGGCAAGAGCACGTTAATCAACGTGGCGACGGGTGTGCTGCGCCCGGATTCCGGCGACGTTTTGTTGGACGGGAAAGCCGTCATTCTTTCGAATCCGCACCACGCGGCTAAGTACGGCATAGCGGTCGTCCATCAGGAGGCCGAACTGTTCCCACAATTGAGTATCGCCGAGAACATGCTGTTGCGGTCTGGACTGATCCGCGGTGCCGGCGGTCTGATTCGATGGTCGCGCACGTATCGCGAAGCGGCGAATCAGGTGGCGGCGCTCGGTGAATCTTTTGACGTGCAGGAACCCGCGGGCGGCTTGTCGGTGGCGCGGCGAATGATGGCGGAGATCGCAGCGGCCGTTGCCGAGCAACCGAAAGTCCTGTTTCTGGACGAACCGAGCTCCTCACTCACGCTGAAGGAAATCGAGAACCTGTTCCGGCAGATTCGGCGCCTGCGTGACGCCGGTGTGGCCGTCGTATACGTGAGCCATCGCTTGGAAGAGGTGCTCGAGATCAGCGATCGCCTCACGGTGATGCGCGATGGCGAGACCGTCGAGACTCGTCCGACCAGTGAGTACACGTTGGACCGGGTGGTGGCGGCCATGGTGGGGCGTAAACTTTCCACACTGTTTGAGAAGACACCCGCCCCTGTCCGGAGAGTGCGCCTGAGCGTGGCGACAGCGACGGCGACGGATAATTCGTTCCGGGACATTTCGCTCGAAGTGAAGCGTGGGGAGATTCTCGGTGTTTACGGCTTCGTTGGCGCGGGGCGTAGCGAGTTCGCGCAAGCGCTCTTCGGGCTCCGGGCCTTGTCAAGCGGCATGATCGCGGTAGATGGTGAGACAGTGAACATCCGTGCTCCGCGTGACGCGGTTCGGGCCGGGATTGCCTATCTGCCCGAAGACCGGCTGGTCCAGGGCGTCTTCCGCACCCACCCGGTTCGCAGCAACGGCAGCGTAGCCGCGCTGCGTTCTCTGTGCAGCTTTGGTTGGATTCGCAGTAGGGCGGAGCGTGCCTTGGGACAGCGCATCGTGCGGGATATGAACGTACGTGCGGAATCCCTTGAGCAGGCGATTAACACGCTGAGCGGCGGCAATCAGCAGAAGGTCGTGTTCGGTCGTTGGCAGGCGACGGCCCCGCGGGTGCTGCTACTCGACGAACCGACCCGAGGCGTGGACGTGGGCGCGAAGGCCGAGATTCACCGGCTGATTTGCGGCATGGCGCAACAAAGCGTCGCGATTGTGCTGATCAGTTCCGAGCTGCCGGAAATTATGGCTATGAGCGACCGGATAACCACGCTATCGGAAGGGCGGCTCACTGGCATTTTCGATCCCAAGACAGACACAAAAGAGTCGGTGGCAGCCGCGGCCGTGCCGCGCGCCGGCGGAGAACCGACGGCGGCGGCGCAGCGCCGTCTTGGCGCCCTGGCGCGTCGCTTGCAGTTTCGGGAGGCCGGGATCATCGCTTTTACCGCCGCGCTGTGCCTCATCATGGGTTTCTTCAAACCGCACGAGTTTTTCACCGCCGGCAATTTCCTCGACGTGTTGGCGAACGCCGCATTGCCGGGCATCGTGGCGCAAGGAGCCATGCTGATCATCTGCGCGGGCGGCATTGATATTTCCGTGGGGTCCATGCTTGGCATCGTGGGCGCGATGGCGACCATGGCCGCCAAGGCGGGCCATCCGCCGCTGGCTTGCCTGGCATTAGCCGCCGGACTCGGCTGCGCGTTCAGCATGGCCAACGGCGGCTTCGCCCTCCTCGCGCGCATTCATCCCATTATCGTTACGTTGGCGGGCATCACCATTTACCGTGGTTTGATGTTGTTGCTGACCGGCGGCTACGAAATCATGCAGTTGCCGACCGCGTATCGCGCCTTAGCGGACGGCAGGCTGTTTGGCGTTCCCAAGGTTTGTTACTACGTCGTGCTCGTCAGTGTCGCGGTCCACGTGTTTCTCCGATACACGATTACGGGCCGGCGCGTCCTGGCGCTGGGCGATTCGGCCAGCGCGGCACGTCTGATCGGCTTATCCAAAGTCCGGCTGACGTTGCTCGTGTTCGCGCTGTCCGGATTCCTCGTTGGGGTAGCGGCGGTATTGCACGCCGGTTATTACGGGAAAGTTCAAGCCAATACCGGGGAAGGCATGGAACTTAAAGCGATTGCGGCGGCGGTAATCGGCGGCACGAATATCCTGGGAGGACAGGGATCAGCCTTGGGCACGTTGCTGGGCGCGTTCCTCGTGGCGCTGCTATATAACATCCTTATTCTGGCCGAGATCAGTTCCTATTGGCAGAACATCTTCGTAGGGGGCCTTATTTTGTTGGCAGTGCTGGCTGATATGCTGCTGCAGCGGCTTCAGGGAGCGCGCGGCGGATGAGGTCCGCGTTTCTATTACGCGAGGCGGCGCTCCTCCTGGTCCTGGGTGTGATGTTTGCAGCGTTCTCGATATTCGTACCCGGATTCTACGATTGGACGAACGTCTTCGACCGCACGCGCCACTGGGTGGCGGCCGGACTGATCGCCATCCCCATGACGTTCATCATTGCGACCGCCGGCATTGACCTGTCCGTCGGGTCGCTGGTTGCCATGAGCGGCATCGTCCTCGGTCTCTTGTACCGTGACGGGCACTGGCCCATTGGTTTGGCCGTGCTCGCGGCGATTGGGGCGGGTATGGCCGGCGGTGCGCTCAACGGGGCGGTGATCAGTCGGTTTGGGATTCCGCCGTTGGTGGCAACACTCGCGACGATGGCGTTGTTCAGCGGTGTGGCCACCGGGCTCAGCAAAGGCCGACCCATCGGGAACTTACCCGCGTCCTTGCAATGGCTGAGCCAGGGCGACGCGTTCGTGCTGAGATTCGGCCAGGGAATCGCTGCCCCGCTGCCGTTTTCGTTATTGGTGCTGGCCGCGGCGACGGCTCTGGGCTGGGTGCTGATGCACCGCTCGTGGGTGGGGCGGTTCACCGAGTTCATCGGCGAAAACGAGATGGCGGCCCGGTTCGCGGCAATCCCGGTGCCGCGAATGAGACTGGGCATTTACACGGCGTGCGGTTTGGTCTGCGGTGTGGCTTCGGTTCTCTACACGGGCCTGTACGCCACGGCGCGACCGGACGCCGCGCGGGGACTGGAGTTGGAAGTGATTGCGTGCGTGGTGATCGGCGGGACGCGCATCAGCGGCGGGCACGCATCCGTACTCGGTTCCTTGCTTGGCCTGTTTATCATCGGTATGCTTAAGTATGGCCTGCAAATGGGCGGGGTGAAGTCCGAATACTTGATCATTCTGGTGGGGATTTTGTTGATTCTTACGGCCGTCTTTAATGAATGGCTGTTCACACGGACAGGAGGCAAGACATGAGACGAGTGATCACGGTGGTATCGTTGGTGGCGGTGGTTTTTGCCGGTCGTGGTGTGAGTGAGACAGCCACTCCGGCGCCCACTACGGCGAAGAAGCCGACTAGCATAGGCGTAATGCCGAAGAAGAAGGGTATTGATTTCTTCAACGCGACCGAGATCGGCGCCAAGGAAGCGGGGCGGGAATTGGGCATCACGGTGGATTTCGACGGACCAGTGACGAATGATGTCACGCTTCAGGCGCAGATGATTGAGACCTGGATCGCGAAGAAATACGACGCCATTGCCGTGGCGCCGAACGATCCCGAAGCCATCGCGCCCGTGCTCCAGAAAGCGCGGAAACGGGGCATCAAAGTGATTGCCTGGGATGCGGACGCCCGAAAGGATGCACGCGAGTACTTCGTGAACCAGTGCACGTCGGCCAGCGTGGCCAAGACCTTGATGGACGTGATGGCGCAGGGCGTCGGTCCGGAGGCGAAGTACATCATTGTCACGGGATCGCTCACGGCGGCCAACCAGAATATCTGGATGGACGAGATGGAACAATACCGACGGACGGCATATCCCAAGATGAGCAATCTTTCGGAAACGCCCAAGGCCACAGAAGAAGATCAAGAAATGGCCACGCAAGTCACCACTGACTGTCTCAAAGCCTACCCGGACTTGCAGGGCATCTTCGCGATAACGTCGGTGGCGTTGCCGGGCGCGGCCGAGGCGCTACGCAAAGCCGGGGCGGCGGACCGAGTCTTCTTGACCGGCCTGGCGACACCCAAAGCCATGCGCGAATACGTGAAGGACGGCACTGTGAAGCGGTTTGTGTTGTGGAACCCGGTGGACCTGGGGTACCTGGCAACGTACGCGGCAATCGCGCTGACGCGGGGCGAACTGCAAACCGGCGCAACCACATTCAAAGCCGGGCGCTTAGGAGAAGTCAAAGTTCAGGACTCGGAGATGATCCTCGGCGACCCGATAATCTTTGACGCAAATAATATTGATGCCTTCAATTTCTAGATCGCGAACGCCATGTCCAACTCACGATGATGCCCCGCATTTGTTTGCCGCGAAGCAAGCCCCAAGAGTTCTAGGTGTCTTCTCATACGCTCTATTCGGAGCCGTTTTCGCGCTGTCGGTTTACTGGGTGTGGGTGGCGGGGCGGACGCCGGCGAGCGACCGGGGGGTCACGCTGGACTTCCTTTGGCCGACGTACACGCCGCAGAAGGTGCGGTACGGGGAGTATCTGGCGGCACGGTACCAGGAAGAGAATCCCGATATTGACATCAATCTGATTCTGACTTCCGACCCGTATCGCAAACTCCAGGTTATGATCGCCGGGCGCACCACTCCGGATGTGATCTGGATGGGGGTGGGGTGGCAGCAGTTTGCCGACGCACTAGTGACGCTGGACGCGCGCGTGGCCGCGGACTCGGAAATCAATCTCGAAGACTACTTTCCCGGTCTGTGGGAAGCCGTGAAATGGAAGGGCGAAATCAAGGCGCTGCCATCGAGCGGGCAGGTCGGCGTGATCTACTACAACAAGGACTTGTTCGACGAAGCCGGCGCGCCGTATCCGACGGCGGATTGGACGTGGGACGATATGGTGCGTTCGGCGAAGGCGCTGACGCGCGATTTTGACGGCGATGGCGTCATAGACCAATACGGACTGCAGTTGGAACAGGTATATCGCATTCCATTTCTGCTATACGCGGGCCAGATCGCCGATTCGGAATGGCGCACGGCGCGGATGGACAATCCGTTGGCTATCGCGATCATGGAACGCTATCGCGACCTGATCTACAAAGACCGTGTGATGCCCACACCGACCGCGTCCGCCGAATTGGGCATGTTGCCGATGTTTGAGGCGGGACGCGTGGCCATGCACGCGGCGTCAGGCTATGCGCTGGAATCATTTCGCAAAGTGCAGTTTGATTGGGACGTCGTCTCCTTCCCGTGGTTCGAATTTGAGGGTAAGCGCTATCGCGCGACGGGCCTGTGGCAAGAGGAGTTCTCGATCCTTTGGAATACCGACGCGCCGGACGACGCGTGGCAATTCGCGCGCTGGTGCGCGGGGAAAGAAATGATTAGCTGGGCCGCCCAGGACGGGCACATCGTTCCGGGGAGGAAGGACGTGGCGCACTCTACCCAGTTCGTTGATCCCGCCAAACGGCCCGCGAATATGCAAGCGTTTGTTGACTCCATTTCATTTGCCATTCCAGTGTATCCCCATCCGGATTTTCGAAGGATGGCGCTCGAATTCGATCCGATCTGGCAACAGTTTATGGAGGGCACGGAAGGAAAACGGATCAGCGCGCCGGAGGCAATGCGACAAATGAACGAAACGCTGCAGAGAGTGCTGGACGAATACAATGCGGAGCATGAGTAGGCTGGAGCCTGTTAACATGAGAAACGCGGTCAGGAGATAGGAGACAGTAGTCAGAAGTCCGGAGTCAGAATGTCACCGGGACGTGGACACAGCACGCTTCAACATTCGGGTGAATCAAGACGGCCTTTCCGCAGGAGCATAACAGATACCCTCCCAACGTTCCCTCTCCTGTCTCCTGACTCCTGACTTCTGACTCCTGACTCCTGACTCCTACCGCCGCTATCTTTCCTTCTTCTCCCGAGCCTTTACTTCGTTCCAGGTTCGGACTGCGTCTTCGGGGGTTTGGGCCTTTTGCTCGCCGAAGACATGGTCGTGACGGCGGATCATCTTTTCGTGGGCGCGTTGAAGCGCGCTCTGTAGTGTAAACCGGCCTTCCTGCTCGGCAGCGGCGACCATGGCGAGCAGGCAGAAAAAGGTATCACCGAACTCTTCTTCGATCTCCGCGTCGTCCTGCTTATCGAAGGCTTCCAGCAACTCTTGTGCCTCTTCCGCGGCGAAGCCGCCGAAATCGCGCGCGGTTTGCTGACGGTCCCACGGACAACCTTGCGGGCTGCGCAAGTAGCGGGCCAAGGCGATGAGCGCCTCGAACCATTCCGTTTCACTATTGGGAACTCGGGTCCAATGCGGATACATATTCGTATACAACCTATGCTGGAAACGCTAAAGTTTCCAGTCGCTCTTACCGATCATTGGTAGTTGGAGGACACGGAGGTCCCACGATGACAGTTCAATGCTGCCAATGCAAGAAAATTCGCGTGGCGAACAAATGGAAGCGCGCCACGGTCGCTTCGAATGAAGCCGTCAGCCACAGTTATTGCCCAGCCTGCCTGGCGCGATGCCTTACGGAAATACGCCGCGAGTCCTCCGTACGCCGCGTTGTACCTGCCGACTTGCCCGCCTAACCTGAGCATATCTCCGAGCATTGACGCCTATTCCGTGAACCGATAAACTTCGCGGCGGAGTATGGGACGAAAACGCAAAGACCGAGGTCCGAAGAGGGCGCTGCCAGATTCAGCGCCCACGACCGCATGGCCACGGGTCGGGGCGTGGATTTTCTTAAGTCTAATTGCGCTGTTCGTGATCGTGGTCCGCATTCGCTTGGCGCCGATGCCACTGGAGCGCGACGAAGGTGAATACGCGTACGCGGGGCAATTGATACTACAGGGCGTCCCGCCGTTTTCCCAGGTTTACAACATGAAGATGCCCGGCATCTACTTCGCGTACGCCCTAATTCTGGCGGTATTCGGCCAGACGCAGGCGGGAATCCATCTTGCCCTGCTATTCTTGAATCTTGCAACGGCGGTCTTCATCTTCCTCTTAGCGCAAAGAGTGGTGAACACGTTCGTCGCATCTATCGCGGCCGCAGTTTGGGGAGTGATGTCCACGAGCGCGGTCGTGATGGGGCTGAGCGCTCATGCCGAGCATTTTGTGGTGTGCTTCGCGTTTGCCGGTTTGTGGGTGATGCTGCGCGCGTGGGACAAACCGCAGCGCGTCGCGCTGCTCCTCGCGGGAGTGTTGCTGGGCATTGCATTCACGATGAAACAACAGGGCGCCGTTTTCATTGCCCTCGCGGCAATAACGACCGTGGCGAGGTATGGACACGCGTTGAGAGCGCAACACCGAGCCGCCTTGCTTGACTGCGCCGCGTTGATTGGTGGTGCGGTGCTCCCGTTCATGGTTATTTGCGGGTTGCTGGCGGCCTCCGGCGTGTTCGACAGGTTCTGGTTCTGGACTTTCGACTACGCCGGCAAGTACGGGGCAGTGGTGTCGTTCCGAGTCGGGGCGAAGAACTTGTACGAACAGTTGCTGAAGTCGTTTGCCGTCTTCTGGCCGCTTTGGCTTCTCGTCATACTGGGTATTGTTCATGTTATCCGCGATGCATCCTATGTGAACAAGAGGACCTTCTTGTTCGTTCTGGCGATCTTATCCTTTCTTGGGGTGTGCCCCGGACTATATTTTCGCGAACACTATTTCATCTTACTGTTGCCGGCCGTCGCGTACTTCGCCGGGGCAGGAACGGATGGTCTGCGCCAATACCTGATACAACGGCGCCGGTCCGGGGAGGTGGTGGCGCTGGTTATTACGGCCACGGGCGTGCTGCTCTCCATCTGGACTCAGCGTGAGTTCCTGTTCCGTGCCAGCCCGGTGGAAGCGTGCCGGCGGTTGTATCAAGTGAATCCGTTTGTGGAAGCCCCTGAAATCGCCGCACACATCCGGGAGCGTTCCGATCGAATGGATACGGTCGCCGTACTCGGCTCGGAACCGGAGATTTACTTCTACGCGCAGCGGCGGTCCGCTTCCGGCTACATCTACATGTACCCGCTCATGGAATATCAGCCCTATGCCGATACCATGCAAAAAGAAATGATTGCGGAAATCGAGGCGGCGGAACCGAAATTCCTGGTGATCGTGAATGTCTGGCCCTCGTGGCTGCAGAAATCGAAGTCGAAATTGCTGGTCTTCGATTGGATCAACCAGTACTCGAACGCGCACTATCGGCAAGTCGGACTAATCGAAATCGGGGAAGACGGAACCACGCGGTATCGGTGGGACAAAGAAGCCCAAGGCGTCTCGTCGCGCGTGCCTTTCAATGTTGTAGTCCTTGAACGGCGAGACACTCCGGCTCGGACCGACACGGACGAACACGGACGGATACGGACCAGTCCGCAATGATTCAGCGCCACCACTGAATTTGAAGCGGTTCCTGGTTCGCGGGTACCAGGTCGAGAGAGAATCGGAACTGGCCCGGAATCTTAGTGACCTTGACCAGCAGCGTATTTCGTCCCTTCTTGATGGTCACGGGCGCCGCATGCTGGTCGAGCGAATCCAGCGGCGGGTGGGTGCGACTTTCGTGCACCATGGTTCCGTTCAACCACACTTTCATCGAGTCCTGAACCGCCAGGTGGAGGTCTACAGTCTGCCGCTTTTCACTCGTGAATTCGGCATAGGCGTAACCGGCGCCGTAATCAAAACGCGGATAATACTCGTACACCGGCGTGAATGCCTCCTGCAGGTCCACCAAATGACTTCGCTTGGCGCAGGAGAACCATGATTGCCACGTGAGGGGCCGATACCAACCCGGGTAAGACGCGTGAAAATCAATCTCTTTCTCCGGCGGATAGACCGCATCCAGCCCTCCGTCTCCCCAATTGGGAAACATTCCAATCACCATCCAGCGCCGTACACTCTCGCGTTCTTTGCGAAGCCATTCCATCGCGGTTTGCGGTTCCGGATGTGGTCCGGCAGAAGGTATCGAGCGACGGGAGAAGTGTTGGACGAGATTGATAAACAAGCGGTTGGCGACGGGGTCCTTTCCCAGGTTCTCGAGAATACGGAGGTGGGTGAATACGAGTCGGCCACTGCCGTATCGCTGCACCAGGACGTCGCTACCCCACCAGCGCGTTTCGCCCATCATGTAGTGGCCGGTCGCGATGGGGGTGGTGTCAAAGGTCCCGCAGATGTCCTCGTCGCTGGTTTCGAGGAACGTCTTTGGTGGAACGACGTTGCAGTAGACTTGGCGCATGAGCCCGCGACTCGGCAGTCCTTCGAAAACGGGATGGAGCTTTAAGTAGTGGTACATGCCCAAGAACGCGCCCACGGCGTCCTTGTTCGTGGCGCGAACCGAAGGGTCAACGAGGTCGGCGAACTCGTTCCAGTCATCGGGGGGGCTGAAAATGAGGGCGACAGCGCCGTCTCGCGCGGCGCCCAGAATCGTGCCCAATTCGGCCGCGGGATACGCCCGAATGGTATTGGCGAGCGGCGGGACGACGTGGACCGGCGCTCGAAGGCCGCCGAGTCGCACGTGGGCGGCGCAGGTCTGGCGCCAGTGTTCATTGGGGTCCAGAACATGGACTTCCACGTCGCACCGCGCCGAAGGATCAAACACGTAGAGTTCCAGGCGGCTCTCCGCTAGTCGTTTTGTTCCTTCCATAAGGCGGACCACGAACTGATGCGTTCCCGCGGAGCCGGAGGCGGCGAGATTCCCTTTCCAGAGCTCGCGCAGGCCGGGAACCAATCGGATCGCGCGTTTCTTTTTCCACAGCACCTGCTGAGTCGGACCGACGACTTGGAGACTCAGGTCGGCCTTCCTCTCGACCAGGTCATCGTTGGCCAGCAGGACCCGCACAGGAACTTCCTGACGGGGCAAGAGATTGGTCCGATCCGCATGTAAGATCAGCCGTAACGGCGTTTGGACTTCCTTGAGCGTTTCGAAGACCGGTTTCGGAGAACGCCAACGGTCGAGCACTCCGGCGCAAAATTCATGGCCGGCGTCACACAACTGCGTATAGCAGTATCCGGCGAGGTTGGCATTGGCCCGGAGGGCCTCCACGTGGTAGCGGGCCGCATCGCTTTGAAGATCGCGGGCGGCCGCCGTGAATCCGGAGAAATCGCCAAAGACACGCTCCATTTCGCGTTCGGCAAAGCCTTGCTGCGCCCGATTCAGCATCTCCTGGAGAAAGCGCGCATCCTTGGCCGTCCCTCGCTGCGGGCCGTACTGCGAGACGACGGCCGGTAAGTCTTCCATGCCGCCGAAGCCGAACTCGGAGATGAATACCAGCTTGTCGGGATCGCCGCTGTGTTGATAATACAACTGGATTTCCCGGTCCACGGGCGCGCGCTGATAGATGTGCAGGTCGTCGTACACTTCGAGCACGTCGTGGTATGGCGACATCAATCGCGCGGATTCGCGGGTCGCATTTACCCCGCCGGAATCATCAATAATGAGCCGTGTCGGGTCCAGGGAGCGAGCCAGCCGGCAGAGGTCGTCTTTGATCAATTGTGCGCCGCCGTTGACTATGTAGCCCGCGTTGCCGGACTCGTTGAGCATCCCCCAAATCACCACCGAGGGATGATTCCGGTCGCGCAGGATCATCTCGCGCACCTCCCGCTCGCAACGCTGTTTCATCCATTGCGATTTCTGAATCCAGCCGATGGGCGGCTCCTCATACAGGAGAAGTCCCAACTCGTCCGCCAGTTCCAGCGTGATCTTCGGCGCCGTCTTGATATGCAGCCGGATGAGATTAAACCCGGCCGCCTTCGCAAGTTCGAGTTCGCGCCGGGCCAGTTCGAGCGATTCCGGGGCCGCGAGGGAGCGCGCGTAGTCGGGCTGATGCAGCACCCCTTTGATGAATATGGGCCGATTATTCAGGCAAAAGCGATTATTCTTGACCGTGAATTCGCGCATGCCGAACCGCACTCGAATACTGTCAGTAAGTTCTTCATCCCTGTGCATTTCACAGTGGAGGGTATAGAGGCACGGCTGATCGGGGCACCAGCACTCAAACTCGGGGAAGTCCAACCGCAGCTTGCCGGGAGGACCCGAAGTCTGGAACGAAGTGCCTTCAATCTGGAGACGGACGGCACCTGATTCGGAAGTAGTCACGTCAACGACGATGCATTTGTGCCGGAGGTCGGGCTGGATGAAGAAGTCGCGAACGTGCGCGAATGACTTGGCAACCAGGCGGACGCTGCCCCAGATGCCGGCAAAGGTAAAGTAGCCGTGTTCTTTCGCGCAGGGGATTTCCTTGGGCAGAAAATCACCATAACCTTCGGGTCCGTGCGGATCAATGATACGCACCGCAACAAGATTGCTTCCCGTCTTCACGGCTTTCGTGGCGTCGAACAGAAAAGGCGTGTACCCACCTTCATGAGCGCCGAGGCGATGGCCGTTCAGCCAGACCTCGGCGTAGTAATCCGCCGCTTCGAATTCCAGGGAGATATAACGTTCCGACCAATCGCCGGGGAGTTCGAAATCCTTGAAATACCAGCCAACGCCATCGTAATCGGGCACCCACAAGTCCCAAACGCTGGGGACTCTGACGGCAATCGAGTCGGGGAGGCTAACACCGGTAAACCAATGTTTCTGCTTGCCTTCGTCCTGCGGATCGAGGACGAGCCTCCAGTCCCCATCCAGCGAGTATTCCCACCGCTCTGCGATCATGCTCCGCGTTCCCTGATTGGAGAAGGGATGGTACCTTCGGCAGGAGTTTGGTTCAACTGTTTCTCCGGCGCGCAAGTTCAACGTACGTGCCGTTTGGCTCTTTGGGTCTTCGTCACAACATGAGATAACGTGAAGATTTCCCCGTTGAGGCATTCGTCGCGCACCGTACTGTTCTAATTTTCCCCGAAGGCGTTTTTCCAAGGTTATGCCGGTTCCTCGTCGCATCCGCGCTTGCAAAGGCCCGGCAATTGGAGGACAATACCCGGTAACAAGACGCTGAACAGAGTGGGCCCGAGTGCCGTCTCCGTCGGATCGGTGCCCGTGATTTGTTGAACGCCGGTCACGGTGAGTTGATCGCCCGTTACGCTGGTACAGAAAGGCCGACCCCTATGAAAAAGCCGCTCTGCTCCACGGTTTCCTTCCTCTTGCCCCTCATCCTCTCGAGTCCCCTCCTCGCCGGTGAAGATGACGGGTTCAAGCCCATCTTCGACGGCAAGACCCTCGAGGGCTGGAAGGCTCCGAACATGAGCTACTGGTCGGTCCAGGACGGTGCCATCACGGCGGAATCAACCGAGGCGAACCCCTGCCCGTCGAACCAGTTCCTTGTCTGGCAGGGCGGCGACGTCGCCGACTTCGAGCTGAAGGCCAAGTTCCGGCTTGCCGAGAACGGGGGGAACTCGGGTATCCAGTTCCGCAGCAAGATCGATCAGGACGGTACGGGCATCGGTTACCAGGCCGATATCCTCCCCGGCGGCCCTTGGTGCGGCGCCCTTGCCGACGAATACACCGGTCGCGAACCGCTGATGGTCCCCAACGGCCACAAGACGGTGGTCGACTCCGACGGCAAACGCACGTGCACCCGGATCGGAGAACCCGTCAGCCTGAGGAAGCCGGGCGAGTGGAACGACTACCACATCATCGCCCGCGACCACCACATGATCCTCAAAGTCAATGGCCGTGTTTCCGCCGAATTCATTGACAATGATGAGAAAGAATTCGATGCGTCCGGCATCCTCGCCCTCCAACTCCGCTCCGGACCCCCCATGAAGGTCCAGTTCAAGGAAATCCTCCTGAAGCAGCTTCCCTGACGAGTCAACTCGATCCACATCCGGTAAGACCGCACCACCATCGCGTGAAGCGACGCGACGGATACCGCAGCCCCATTCGTGAAAGGCGGACCAACCCGCGAACTGTTGTAATTCCGACATTTGCATGTGCACGGCCACGGTCACCAGCTAGACGCGACCCGACTACGCGAATTGGCCACAACCGCACCCGGTACCTGCCGTAATTTCACGGCAATTTGGGCGTCGCCTCTCATTGAACTCTCATGACCCATTCCTTACCATGAGATGAAAGATGTGATCTTGGACGATTGATTATGCTTTCCGCAGAAATCCGCAGAGTAATTACCGACACGGCGCGCGAGTTCAACGTACGTGCCGTTTGGCTCTTTGGATCTTCGCTGCAGGAGGAATCCGAATCCCGGGACATCGATCTTGCGGTAGAAGGTCTGGACCCGAAGGATTTCTTTCGTTTCTACGGCGAACTTTTCTTCACGTTGCCAAAGCCCGTTGACTTGGTTGATTTGTCGCAAAACCCATCTATTGCCCCCATCATCCGCGAAACCGGGGTACGAATCTATGAACGGTGATCAACAGTTTCTACGAGCGGAATGCACAAAGGTCGATACACGATTGCCAGTGATGGCTAATCCGGCAGCGAACGTATGCCCCAAACAAGATATATGAAAACACAATGGCGTGCCGTGTTCGTCTCGCTTCCTCGCGGCCGTCAGCTATTGTCTAGTAACAAAATCCCGGATAGCCCTAAACTCCTTCTCTTCGTAGAAGAGACTTCCGGTGGTCCCGATCTTGTGGAAGTACTTGGCTTCCTTCTTTTTGGTATACGGAATCGCCGTTCTGCTAGTTCGGAACAAGCAAAGCTGTGCTATTCGTACGCCGGGATAGAGGCAGAGTGGCCCTTTCCCCATGTTCTGAAGTTCAAAAGTGAGCATTCCTTCAAAGCCCGGGTCAACAAAACCTGCCGTGGAATGAACTTGCAGACCCAGCCTTCCCCACGAACTTCGCCCTTCCAAACGTCCAGCCAAGTCAGTGGGAACTCTCAAGTATTCCAGGGTTGCAGCGAGTATGAACTCTCCGGGATGTAAGATGAGGGGCTGCATAGGTTCTAGGTGAACTTTGGTTGTGTAATCCTCAACTATAGACTTGAGGTCTTCCTCTTTTTGGGTTGGGTCAAGGTGCGTGTGCTTGGTGATGTTGAATCCCTCGAATTCGAAGCCCAATCTTATATCCACGGACGTTGCGCCAATTTGCCTAACCGGATCCAGCAAAGGTGTTATCACAAGGTCGCCCTCGACCAAGCGCCTAATGATTTCCCGCTCGTTAAGAACGGCGTTCGCCATTTTCCCTCAATCCACGCTGTTGACTAGCGCCGGTAGAAGCAGCGAGCCGAGATAAGCTGTTTCAATCGAATTGCGCAAGAGATTGTCAAGGTTACAAAGACTTGTGTTCAACATCCGTTCATTTTCATCATCAAGGGAGTCGATCTTTTCGACTACTCTTGCGTAGATGTGCTCGCACTTGTACAGCCAGCCAGCGTTTACAATTTCTGCGATTTTGCAAGGGCTCTCCGAAATCCGCTTTCCAACGTTGTGCAACTTGGTCAAGATCTCATCGGGATTTTCGGGATCGCCCCCTTCTAGCCCTCTGTCCATAAAGTCCAAATCTGCCAGTGCATCGGTCTTCTCTGTTCCAATAGTTTCGACGAGGCTGCAAGACCCGATTGGGACACCGTCCTGAAGACGCCTGCTCAGACAAGAAAAACGCTTCTTGTCGAAGGGCGGTAACCTAATCTCCGCTGGAAGCAATTCAGAAATTTTTTCTTCGAGACGAATGCGCAACTCATGAGTATCTATTGGAAGAGCATTCAAATCTTGAAGCGGTGGATTGTAATGTATTCTCTGTATGCTTCGGCGGGAATGCATCATTTGGACAAAGAATCCACCCACATCTTGCCATTTTCCAAACAGTGGCAACTCAAACCGGGATTCAATATCTTGCAGTTCAAGACTTCTCGACATCAGGTGGATTCTCAACGCAGGGGGAGGATGTGATTCAGAGGCTTCTTCCAACAGCCCCTCGCTGCTGACTACTAACATAAAGTCGATAAACGCCGCCAGGTAGGCCGGACCCAACAAATAAAGGGAAACAAAATCACAGAAAATCTCCTGGAGCCAAGAATTAAGAATGTCAATGCCTGCCGCGTTCCCGGCGGTAATAACTTGAATCTCGTCGCCCGAAAGGGGACAAAACGCAGGCTCGTAGATCGCATGACCCATTTCATGCACTAAGGTTGCCCACTGCAGCGGGTTCTCAACCTCGACCTTCGGGAGGAAGAGCGTGGGCGTCCGTTTGGTGTGATTCGCTTGTGTTCCTGCACGCGCAGCGAGATAGCTCTCTAAATCGGTTTCCTCAAACATGAACGTGTCGGAAAGTACAACGCTGAGATTCTCTGTCGGGGTCATGCCTTGTGGCAGTGGCTCAAAAAGTGCCTTCACAAACACCGCCGTTTCTGGACAAGTCCATTGACCTCTGACGTATGAGAGGTGAAGATGAAGTTCGTCTACAGACCGAAAACAGCGGCTGAGATGATTGAGTATGGACTTATGAGTGGCACGCGACAAATCTGTCTCGAACGGACCGAGGAATTTTGCGAAAGTAAGGAGGTCCCTCTTAACCAAGCTCAAGTGATGCCTGAAAGTCCGAATAACGTCCCGCTCAGATTTCCGCACGAGCGGAAGTGACGAGCCCAAGAAACGATCTAAACGCAGGATTTTTTCAAGAATCTGGACGCAGCTGAACCGAAGGATCAGACTATCCATATGCTTTTAGGCTTCTCCGCTGCTTTAGCTGGCGCAGGTTTGCCACATCTTCTTCTTGGAATGGCATGGAAAGGGAAAAAAGAAGATCCTGAACCTGCGCAATCTTTTCGGTAAGCGGGTGCTGATCGGTACCTTCGATTATTGACTGAAGAATCGTCCTAATCTCGAAGAGCACCTTCTGCAAGTCAGATAGATCCACACCTTTTGTACGCAGGTACTCCTTACTTTCATCACCATAGAGCACCGATGCTATAGCGTTCCTCATGAACGGCGAGCGACCGCCATACTCAACCCACTTCTCCATTGCTTTACCGATCGCGTCGCAGAACTTTACGCCTTGTATTAATAGTGAGAGCTCTCTCTTCCCTTGAAGATACATGTCCAACGCAATATTGGCCTCATCAGCCAGCATTGTGAGTTCTCGTAGTTCCCAGGAATAGGCAGAATCTCTAGGTTCCCTCATCACATTTAATCCTGTGCTCTCAGCATATTCAAAATGGAGACGTATTCGATCCTTGCCTCCGAATCTGCACAGCGTCGAGGCAACCGGAATATCTGTCGCCTTTCCACAAGGATCCGGAGTGTTTCGGCTGTTTCTTCAGTTTGCCAATGAAGCTTCTCCTCTATCTCCCGGGCGGTCGCGGTCCTAACCCCATCCAGATAAGCAAGCAAAGCGAGCAATTTGTCCTCCGCTGTACCGACATATTCCAGCTTTACGGAATTATTATCCAAAGTGCCTCGAGAGAAAATACAAAATCGCCCCTTCTTGCGTATGGCATCAATCTCTTGTGGTTCTGCCGGCATCACGACGTCTCCGGGCTCCCACGCCAGCCCAGAAATCAATCGGCTTCGATCTTTAGGTCCACGACCGGAAATAGCGAGTACCACGTTTGGTGGAAGTTCTTTGCCGCATTTGTCGAGTATGTGGCCCAGGAAGGCACCTGCGAAGGCGTACTCAATCCCCATGGACTTTGAGAAGCTAACATTCCAGACAGTGTCTTGTCCCACTTTCCGGACCTGATTCAAGAGGATTCCGCTCGCCTCAGCGCCCAGTAATTTTCCAAACAGACAACTGGTGCCCAAATTCTCGGCTACATCAAATTGGTTCAAATACGAGCTTCTCAGGACGGTGTTTTGACCGGCGCTGGAAGCCAAATCCTGATCTGCACACCCGGGATCCATTCTACGTTCCACCCCTTGTTGGCACCATTGGCGGAATAGACAACTTTACCACTTCCCGACCGGCATTCGATATTTCCGCCACATTCGGACACATAATTCCTTACCTTTGCCAGGCCGATGCCTCGACTGCTACCACATACAGAAGTTACACCACGAACGAAAGCGCCGCGAATTGCCAAGTTGTCGTTCCAGGTTTCACCTAAGAGTTTTACTAGCTGTTCCTTCCGGTTGTCAAGCGTTGTTCGCATTCCTTGGCCGATGTCCATGTAGCAAATGAGAGCGCCCCGCTCGGAGCACTGAATTGCACCCAAGCCCCACGATGCGCTGTGCATGTAAATGTTTTCAACGATCTCCTTATTGGGAAGCCAGAATTCTTCGACCAATTCGGTTTGGAAGTTCAAGTGACTTTCGAGTGCAACGCCAAAAGTATTCTGAAGAGAGCTTATGAATTTTCGGCAATGTGATTCAAAATCGGCGGGGCTTGAATATTCCGAAACCTTACTCACAACTTCACGCAGGGGCATGAACGGGTATCTACCGTCGAGTCTTCTTCTCGAATTTGCCGCTTGTTCTTCTCGCGCTAGAACATTCGCCCCTCGAATTACTTCCTCATGTGAGACGTAGCTATATTGTGTTAGATGGAAGAATTCCATCTTGAACAAGAAGTCACGAACCTCGATATCGATCGGCAAGTCCATTGTTGGTGGCTGGACGGGTCGTTTATAAGGGAGTCTTCCTTCGCTGGCTGCGAAAACAAAGGCCAAGAGATTTACTATGGCGCCTAAGTCTAAATGACCAAATGGCGAAAGATCTAAGTGAGGAATTGCACCCTCACGCAACTCTCGGCTCATGCGCCTGATCAAGTATTCGGCATGCGCCGTTGTAAGTGCAGGTTCATTGTACCTAACTTTCTTGTTCATGGTTTCGGTCCATAACAGTTCGCCGAGGTGATCTGCAAGTCGTACGGGCCAGCGTCATCAGACGAGCCACGCTCTCTTAAATCATCCGCCAATCAAGCATTAACCCGTCATATTGACTTCATCAAGGCCGAGATAGTAGTACGTCGCGACTTCCCTCTCTTGGAGTACGTAGATATGTTAAGAGGGACATTAATGAGATCATCCGGACCGCTACGGCACACTTGCTCTTACGGATTGACTCGGCGTTGCCAAAGGATACACAGTATTGCCCATCACGTAAACTCTTTTCGACTTCCAACGTGAGCGACCGGATAAGTTGCTCCGTCGGTACCCCAAAACGGTCAAATTTCTCCTAAAAGTTCTTGATCAGCGGCCAACTAAAAAGCGACTCCAACGTCTTTCGACGGCCGGTTTCCGCCGAGTCGCGTGCGGCTTGCATGACTTCCAGGACATGTAACGCGTGCTCGGGTGTCATCGAGCTTAGCTTGCCGGTGACCAGGCATTCCGCTACATAATTGACGCCGTCTTCCCAGACGTAATCGTTGGTGCCGGTACAATGGGTCTCCCAACCTTTCTCATGGTCGGTCAATATCTGCACGCCGCGCGGTCCCCAGTCCCAGCCGAGGAGGTACATGGCGCCTTTGGTACCGAAGAACTCCAGGCTGCGGTCTTCCGGCGTGGCGTGGTACACGAAACCGGTCTGGATGTGAGAATACACACTGTCGCCGTGGTCCATGAGCAACATGACGTTATCGTCGGCCTCGACGCGCACCCGCTCGCCTTCCACGATTCGTTCCGGAATCGCGGCGCCCATCAGCGCGGTGACCGATCGGGCTGGACCCAGGAGTCCGGTCAACGTCGTGATATTGTAGACCGCAAGATCGAATAGGCTGCCTCCGCCTTTTTTGTAGAACCAGGGTCCCCACGAGGGTCCGCAATGCCCGTAGCAGGCGTGGGCCGCGTGGACTTTGCCCAGGATGCCGCTCGAGAACACGTCCATCATATACCGATACTGCGGACTGGTGACGACGTTCGGCGCGGCCCAAAGCTGCCGATTCTTCGACTCGGCCAACGCGATCAATTCTCTTCCTTCCGTCACGGTACCCACGAAAGGTTTCTCGGAGAAAATGTGTTTCCCGGCGAGGAGCGCCTTCTTGTTAAGCGAGTAGTGCGACTGCATGCTCGTGCTGTTCAGGAACAGGTCGAATGGCGGTCCGGTCAACATCTCGTCCAAGGATGCGAAGGCGTTTGGGATGCCGTATTCACTGGCGCGCTTCCGCGCGCGGTCAAAGACGATGTCACACGCGCTTACGATTTCGATGAACGGACTCTTGAGCATCCGCGCGAGATACTTCTCCGACACGGAACCACAACCGGCTATACCTACGCGCACTCTGTCCATATTTGTGTTCCTTGCGTTCTTTGCGGTTAAGAGATCAGTGATTTAACCGCAAAGAACACAAAGAGCGCAAAACAACAGGTGCGAACGGCGCGTCATCCAACCGATCATTCGTGTGGTTCGAGTCGTTCGTGGTTAGTCTTCTTCAGGCGCACGTCAACAAACGCGTACGCGGCTTCCCGGACTCTTCGCGGAAAATTGTGTTCACAGTCCGGGTAAAGGACCACGAGATTCTCCGCCGCGTTTAGTAGGTCATAGACGGGTTGCGCCGCCGTCACGCAGTCGCGGACGCCCGAAACCTCGAAGTTCGCGTCGCGAAGGGGCGCGCTAATGAACACGGGACGTGGCGCGAGGGCGGCGAGGACTTCGGTAAAGTCGAACGGCATGCGGGCCGGGTCTTTTCCGTAAACGTCCGCGATACGCGGCATGTAACCTTGGTGCGACCAGCCCGTGAGGTCGCCGCCGTAGTATTTGTAGAAAGAGTTGAAGCCGCAATTGGTAACCATGATTCTGATGCGCTCGTCGAAAACCCCGACGAAGAGCGTATTGTGCCCGCCCAGGGAATGACCGATGCATCCGATACGTTCGGAGTCCACCTCCGGCAGGGACTGAAGCAGGTCTACGGCCCGCATGTGGTTCCAGATGCCCTTCATGGTCGCGCTGGCGTAGCCGCGCGCAGATACATCAATCGAATACTCGCCAAAATTGGGGTAATCCGGGGCGAGGGTCACGTAGCCGCGCTCGGCGAGTTCTTTCGCGTAGTGCAAACTGCGCTTGGGACCGAGCCCGACCGGTTCGCCCTTGCCGATGCGCGTGGTTTGGTGTAGGCAAAGCATGGCCGGGACGTTGCCCACCAACTTCTTTGGTATGAGGAGGTAAGCCGGCACACGGTCACCGGATTCCACCACAAATGAGACCTTCTTGCGAATATACTTGGGCCGAACGACCGCTTTCTCGACACGCAAATCGAGCGGCACTCGCCGCGAGGCATCCGGCAGTTCCCCCATGACCAGTTGCATGTTGGCAAGGATGTGCGCGCGACGTATCCCCCAGTCGCCGGCGTTCTTGACCAGATGCATCTCGCCGCGCTCGTCGGCATACACCAGCAGATTGGACTTGTCCGGATACAGATGCACTGATGAAACCTGTGAAACTACCGGCGTAGCCATGAGAACCATGCCCATTGCAATGACACAAATGACCTGAGACCACCCGTTCATGACCGCGATGTTGCCAAGTATGACGGGCTCTTGGCAAAAAAACACTTTTCAAGAGGCGGAGGAGTCGCTAAACTATGTGAAACAATATGGGGGTTGCAGCATGCGACACAATGTAGCCTGTGAACGTTCAATCTCGAATCGCGTTTCTCGCGGCGGGCCATCCTTTCTCTGGACAGTCTTTGTCGGTGTGGCCATTGCCTGCCTCGCGGTTCGGGCTCAGGACCCGGGACCGGGGCGTATCCTGACTTCGAGTGGCGTCGCGTTCGGGGGCATCATCGGGTTCAACCCGGACGGCTCGAACGTGATCAACTTTACGTCGAATACGTTCGATAGCGGCGCGTTTACCCAGGGCGGCCGACATAAGTCGGAGCATCCCTCGGTGTCCGGGACGGGAAAGATCGCATTTGCTTCTACCCGGACCGGGCGGTGGCGCATCTTTGTCATGAACGGCGACGCTTCCGAACTGCGGCAACTGACCGATGACTCGAATACCGGGGAACGACCGCCCATTGACGTGGATGACCTGTTTCCGGTCATTTCGCCGGACGGGTTGCAGGTGGCGTTCATCTCGAACCGGAGCGATGTGCGGGACATCAATGGCAACTTTTACGGCCTGAAGGATTTGTTCATCGTGAACACGGACGGGACCGGGTTGCGGCAGGTCACCGCATCACAGATATGGCAAAACGGAGCGAGCCGCATAGCCAGCGCGGTCTGGAATCCGGACGGCACGCTACTGGCCTTTCGCGGGGTCCGGCTCGTGGACGAGAGCGGAACGATGATACCGCGGGATGTGATCGGCACCATCCGACCCGACGGTACCGAGGAGCAGAGTCTGCGAACGCTCGCCGATTGCGCCGGGGGAACCGTGCTCGATTGGTCGCCGGACGGTTCGCGCATCTTGTACTCGCAGGGCGGCGGCGTCCAAGGCTGCTACGACACGTACTACTTGTTTCTCGGACTCAATGGCACGCCCGATTCCTCCATTTCCCACGAACTGTTGGGCGGCGTGCCGAATAATCAAGGTTCGGCGCGGTTCTCTCCGGACGGCCAGAAGCTGGCTTACACCGAAGGGAGCAACATGCTTTCGGTGATCGGCGTGGATGGCACGGGAAAGGTCTCGAATCCAGTTCCCGTGGCCCCCGGCTCGCCGCTGTGGTGGATGCCGGGACCGCCGCTGCCGGCCGCAGCCAGGATTGAGCTCGGCCCGGACCCGGTGGTGGTGTGGCTCGGCCATCCGGTACAGACGTTGGTGACAGTCTATGACGCGCTGGACAACGTCATTGTGCATGCGCCTCAACGTTGGGACGGCGACGCGCTGGTGAGCAATGAGGGCCTCGTATATGCACGTGAAGGCAATAGCACGGCGCAGCTTGGCGCGGTGAATGGACCGTTGCCGGCAGTCTGGGTCACCGTCTTGAACTACAACACCCCGGTGATCACCGTCACGGCGCCGGATGCCGAGGCGTCGGAAGCGGGCGACACCGCGAGTGTCACGATTGCCCGCCGAGGAAATCTCGATTCCGAAGTTTCGGTACTGATCGGGGTCAAAGGGACGGCCACGAACGGGGCGGATTTTGTCTTCGTTGGAGGCCTGGTAACCCTCCCCGCGGGCGTCAGCGATACCTCGGTGGTAATAACACCCATTGATGACTCTCTGCACGAAGGCGAGGAAGTTCTGAATTTGACCGTCCTGCCTCTCGAAAGCGGCTACGTGGTGGGATCGCCGAACGCGGCACTCCTTACCATCGCGGACAATGATGAGGCCTCGACCGCGTTCAGCGTATCCTCGGTCGTTCCCGACAAAGGCGGAGACACGGGCCCGGTAACCGTGAGCATTTTCGGTGCGGGTTTCCTGGCGGGAGCGCAAGCGCAGCTCGTAAACGATACCAAGGGTTCCATCGCTGCCGGTCAGACGACCATCAATGAAGACGGAACGATGGTCGAGGCGATTTTTGATCTCTCGGGACAACCCCGCGGGCTTTACAATGTGGTCGTAACCAATTCGGATTCGAACTCGGCGACGCTGTCCGGCGCATTTACCATCGAGGAAGGCCGATTTGCAGAAGTCTGGGCCGATCTCATCGGGCCGCAAAGCTTGCGCACCGGACGCTCGCGGCAGTATACGCTCCTGTTTGGCAACCGGGGGAACGTGGATGCCGCCGGCGCGCTGCTCTTTGTCGCCGGCTTGCCGGCCAACGCACACCTGACTCCTGGACCCGAATTCCTTCCGACCGCCCAACCCGAAGGCGTGACGACCACGGCGCCACTGTTCATCCAAGTAGCCGCCGATCCCGAGGCCGGAACGACGGCTCAGACCATTCTGCCATTTGCGACCGGCGCGTTGCGGCCCGGCACCGTAGGCACCGCCACTTTCCAACTCGAAGTGCCCACTGCCGGCGACTACCAACTGGAGCTGCTGATCCTGTCCCCGTCCAACGTGCTCGGCGGCGCATCTGGAAAGACGACTGGCGATATCACGCCCGTCGCGGAGAGGGCCGGCCACCTGCGCCCCGCCTCGGCGCCACCCAAACAAGCCGAGGCGGATTCGGCGGCGCTTCAAGAGGCATACAATATTGCCGTTTCGCGCTGGGGTCAGGACAATTTCACGGTGCGGTTCTATGACCTGCAGAACGGCGCCTGCGTCGGTGCGGCCGAGGACTTGGGCGGCGCCTTGACCGATGCCAGCGGCCTTCCCAATTCCGCCTTGGACGGTTGGACCATCCGGACCATCACCAACAACGGATATGGGCTGGGGCATACCACGACCCTGTTGACCAGCCCCGATGGCCAACGCCATTACCTCGTTGACAACTATGTGACACCCTCGATAATTCCGATGGTGGTGACCGATCAGGGTTGGGAGATAGACCCGGTGTTCCGGTTGTTGAATACGTTCCCGAATCAGCATCCCTTCTTGATCCTGGAAGACATCATCGCCGCCGGCCGGCCCTTTACGGGCCACGCCTGGAACGAATTGAGTGGCACCGGCGGCAGCAGCGGGACGTGTTCGAGCCCTAATCGTCGGTGTCCGCGCACGTTGCGCGTCGTGGCTTCCACCGACCCGAACGGCAAGTTTGGTTCGGAAGGCGCCGGAGAGTCCCACTTCGTGACCGGCGAAGACCCGCTCCGCTACGTGATCATGTTCGAGAATCTTGAAACCGCCACCGCCCCGGCGGCCGAGGTCCTCATCACGGACCAACTGGACCCGGCCGTGTTCGATATGAGCAGCTTCAGTCTGGGACCGCTCGGATTCGGCGAAACGGAAATTACTCCGCCGGCGGGACGCCAGGAATTCATCACGCAGGTGGATTTGCGGCCAACCCAGGAACTGCTCGTGAAGATCGAGGGCGTACTTAACCCGGACACGGGGTTGGTGCTCTGGCGATTCACCTCCCTTGACCCCGCCACGGGACTGCCGCCGGAGGAAGGTTCGGTCGGATTCCTGCCGCCGAACGTGACGCCGCCCGAAGGGGAGGGCCGCGTCTTGTTCAATGTCCGTGCGCTCGCGGGACTCGCGACCGGGACCGAGATTCGCAACCGGGCCACCATCGTTTTCGATGCCAATGACCCGATCACGACGGAGGAGTGGCTGAATGTCATTGATAACACCGAGCCGGAGAGTCAGGTAAACGCGCTGGACGGCGTGCAATATGAGAACATCTTCCCAGTAAGTTGGAGCGGAGTTGACGAGGCGGCCGGAATCAGCGGCTACTCGGTCTACGTATCGGAAGACGGTTCGCCGTTCGTGCCGTGGATACTGAATAGCACCGACACGTTCGGAACCTTCATCGCGACGAGTGACAAGAACTATCAATTCTTCAGCATCGCGCGCGACCAGGCGGGCAATGTCGAGGATGCCCCCGCCGAACCGGATGCCACCACGCGCACGGCCGGGATCATAGACGCCGACGTTGACGCCAGCGGCAACGTGGACGCCGTAGACGTGCAACTGGTCATCAACGCCGCTCTGGGTCTCGCAACGGAAGGCCAGACCGACGTCAACCGCGACGGCACAGTCAACGCCGTGGATGTGCAGCGCGTAATCAATGCCGCCCTGGGGTTGGTTTGAGTAAGAGAGATCGGCAAAGGCCCCCCGATCCAGTTGCCGGGGACGGGGTCGGCAGGCGTAAGTGCTTGTTGCACAAGGAGAAGCGGAGATAGGACAGGAATTTCGCGCGCAAAAGCGGTACAAGAGCGGTACAAAAGCGAACTTTTTTTGTGAAAATCGGTACAAAGTTGGGCAAAAGCGGTCAAAAGCGGTACAAAAGCGGGATACATTTTGGTAGGAAATTTCCGAGTGCGGAGTCCGGAGTGACGAATTGTGAACGGCGAACGGCGAGGTGCGTACCGGCACGTGGTCGTCGGGGGTTGGCGCACGGTGCGTAAGCATGGCATGTTCCATAGCGCCAGAGGCGCTTGAAAGGCGCATAAGTCCTCCTTTCCGGGGGTCGCCCGCCTTACGGCGGTCAAGCCCGCCAGAGGCGGATAAACCCGCGTTGCAAATATCCCTCTATATA
>JACQVH010000077.1 GCA_016209895.1 Candidatus Hydrogenedentota bacterium
CCGCGCAGCATGGTCGTCCACCCCTTGGACGAGGCGCGGGCCGGCGGCGGCGAACTTGGATACATCGCCATCATACGTCCGGCGTTTACGCTCGGTGGTTCGGGCGCCGGCGTCTCTTTCAACAAAGAGGAATACGAGAAGGTCGTGCACTGGGGGCTGAGCATCAGCCCGATTCACGAAGTGCTGGTCGAGGAATCGGTGCTGGGCTGGAAAGAGTACGAACTCGAAGTGATGCGCGACAAGAACGACAATGTCGTCATCATCTGTTCGATCGAGAACTTCGACCCGATGGGAATTCATACCGGCGACAGCATTACCGTGGCGCCGGCGCAGACGCTTACCGACAAAGAATACCAACACATGCGCGACGCGGCCATCGCGGTTATTCGCGAAGTCGGTGTGGACACCGGCGGGTCCAACATTCAGTTTGCGGTCGAGCCGAATACCGGGCGCATGGTGGTGATCGAGATGAACCCGCGCGTGTCGCGCAGTTCGGCGCTGGCCTCGAAGGCAACCGGATTTCCGATTGCGAAGATCGCGGCGAAACTGGCCATCGGCTACAGCCTCGATGAGATTCGCAACGACATCACGCGTGAAACACCGGCCTCTTTTGAGCCGACGATTGACTACTGCGTCACGAAAATACCGCGCTGGGCATTCGAGAAGTTTCCCGGCTCCGATCAAACTCTAACCGTGCAGATGAAGAGCGTCGGGGAGGCGATGAGCATCGGCCGAACCTTCAAGGAATCGCTGCAGAAGGGCATTCGTTCGCTGGAGATTGGCCGTTTTGGCCTCGGCGCCGACGGAAAAGACGAATCGTTTACCGGTCAAACGGACACGCCGGAGGAGCGAGAGGCCGTTCTCCGTGCGTTGCGTACCGTCACGCCGGATCGCATCCTGTTGCTGGCGCGCGCGCTCCGGGCGGGCGCGACGGTAGAAGAGTTGTATTCAATTACGAAGATCGATCCCTGGTTTCTGCGCAACCTGGAGGAAATCGTGGATGAAGAACGACAACTCCGGCGCGCGAACCCCGATCATCGTGCAACGTTGCTGCGGGCCAAGCGACTGGGGTTCTCGGACCACCAGTTGGGGGTGATCTGGAAAATGAGTCCGCTCGAAGTCCGAGCCTTGCGCAAGAAACAGGGCGTTGTCCCTTGCTACAAGCTGGTGGATACTTGCGCGGCAGAGTTCGAAGCGTACACGCCCTACTATTACTCGACGTACGGGGATGAGGACGAGGTGCGGGCCGCGCTCAAAGAGCGGATCATGATCCTCGGCGGCGGTCCCAATCGGATCGGGCAAGGGATCGAATTTGATTACTGCTGCGTTCACGCCTCGTTTGCGCTCAAAGAAGATGGCTACGAGACCATTATGGTTAACAGTAATCCGGAGACCGTCTCGACCGACTATGACACCTCCGACCGGTTGTACTTTGAGCCGGTGACTTTCGAGGATGTACTGCACATTGTCGAGCGCGAGAAGCCCAAGGGCGTTATCGTGCAGTTCGGCGGCCAGACGCCGCTCAATCTGGCGGCGGATTTATGGAAGGCCGGCGTGCCGATCATCGGTACGTCGCCGGAGAGCATCGCCCGTGCGGAAGACCGGAAGATGTTTCGGGAACTGGTCGAGAAATTGGACTTACTCCAGCCGCCGAACGATACGGCGATGTCCATCGAAGAAGCGCGTCTGGTGGCCGACCGGATTGGGTATCCCGTGGTGGTACGACCCTCGTACGTGCTGGGCGGGCGCGCCATGGAGATCGTCTACGAGCGCGAGGCGCTGGACCGCTACATGCAAAAGGCGGTGAAGGCTTCGCCCGAGCATCCGATCCTTATTGACCAGTTCATCGAAGGCGCCATCGAACTCGACGTGGACGCCCTCGCCGACGGCACGGACGTGATCGTAGCGGGTATCATGCAGCACATCGAGGAAGCCGGGATTCACTCCGGCGATAGCGCGTGCATTCTGCCGCCGTACGATCTGGATGAATCTATTGTGGAACGCGTGAAGGAGCAAACGCGCGCTCTGGCCCACGAACTGGAGGTCGTCGGACTCATGAACGTGCAATACGCCGTGCATGAGGACGACATCTACTTGCTCGAGGTGAACCCGCGCGCCTCACGTACCGTGCCCTTCGTCAGCAAAGCGACGGGGCTTCCATTGGCCAAGATCGCGGCACGCGTGATGGCGGGTAAGACCTTGCGTGAACTGGGCGTTACCGAAGACCCGCAGCCCAACTATGTGTCGGCGAAGGAAGTCGTACTGCCATTCATTAAATTTCCGGGTGTAGACATCTTGCTCGGCCCGGAGATGCGCAGCACCGGCGAAGTGATGGGCATGGACCGTTCGATGGGGCTAGCCTACGCCAAGAGCCAGGTCGCCGCCGGAAACCGAATCCCGACCAGCGGGACGGTATTCATCAGCCTCAACGACCATGATAAGACTCTGATGGACTCGCTCGGGAAGGACTTGAACGAGTTGGGCTTCCGAATTATCGCGACCAAAGGCACAGCGGAATTCCTGCGAAATCAGGGGATTGACGTGGAGACGGTGTTCAAAGTAGGCGAAAGTCGCCCGCATATCGTGGACCGGATGATCAACGGTGAAGTGGCCTGGATCATCAATACACCACTCGGGGTGGAATCCAAGTATGACGAACGTGCCATCCGCCGGAATGCCATTGAGCGTGGGCTACCGGTGATGACCACCCTGGCGGCCGCGAAGGCCGCGGTGCTGGGTCTACGCGCGATGCGAGCCGGCGCGCCTTGCGTGCTCACCCTTCAAGAATACCATGCCGGCATCCATGTGCGTTCCGGTGTCACTGTTTGAAGCGCCGCCTCGCGTCTGGGAGAATATATTGCCAGGGTGACGTTGCCGCGCAAGCGACGTTTTTGATTTCGCGTACCATTAGAGCTAAGGAATTGGCGTCGGATTTGGGGACCAAATATGCCCTGCGGTCGGTTGTTTGTAGTGGCCACGCCCTTGGGCAACCTTGAGGACGTCTCGCCGCGCGCGGTGCGCGTTCTAGGTGAAGTGGACCTGATCGCGGCCGAAGATACCCGCCACTCCCGCCGCCTTCTGAGACATTACGCTATTTCCAAACCGCTCATCAGCTACCATGAGCATAACGAACCCGAAAGAGCCGTCGAATTGATTCGCAGATTGAACGACGGGCGGGACGTGGCCCTGATTTCCGACGCGGGTACGCCGTGCATCTCGGACCCGGGGTATCGCGTAGTGCGCGCTGCGCAGGAAGCAGGGATCGAGGTCGTTTCCGTGCCGGGACCGAGCGCGGTCGTCGCCGCGCTTTCGGTAAGCGGCTTGCCCGCGGATCGCTATACGTTTCATGGGTTCTTTCCGCGCCACGCCGGCGCCGCCTACACACTGCTCTCCGAGTTGGGGCGTTTGGGGGGCACCCACGTGTTCTTCGAGGCGCCCTCGCGCCTGATTGCCACGCTCCGGCATGTGATCGAAGACCTGGCCGAGGCTGAGGTATGCGTAGCGCGCGAACTCACCAAGATGTTCGAGCAGGTGACGACCGGGAGCCCGCAGGCGCTGTTTGAGCAGTATTGCGGGTCCCGCATAAGGGGCGAGTGCGTGTTGGTAATCCATGTCCCGGCGGCTCGCATTCGCGAGTCCGAATACTCGTCGGAACAATTGCGTGAACACGTGCAGGAGCGACTGCGTAAGGGGCTATCGCAACGGGACGCGGTAAGGGCCGTGGCCGAGGCGCTGGGCGTTTCGCGCAACCGCGTCTATGCGGCCGCGGTGGAGAAAAATGGCGCCGATTGACGAAGCGCGGCTCTCGCTGGTGCTCACGGTCGAAAAGGTGGCCCTGATCGCGCGCTACGCGGTCTATTTTCTGCTGCTGCCCTTCTTCATTCCCAGTTGGTCCGGCGGTCACCTAAGCGACCTTATTATCGTAACGACCATCGTGGTGCTGCATAACGTCTACGTCCACTGGGTATTCCGGACACAGCGCTATTCTCTGTTCCTCGGTTGGCCGAATTTCCTGGCCTATTACCTCGAGATCACACTGATCACGATGTTCACCGGTGCGGACACGAGCGAGGCCTACCTGCTTTATTTCTTGTTGTTAATTGGATACAGCGCCTACACGCACCGGCTCAAGCAGACTGTCGTCTGTGCGGGCTTGTGTTGCTTGGCGTACGGGGCAGTCATCCTGATCGAACGGCGCATAGTGGGTCTGGAAATTACACCCGGTAGCCTGGTAGCCCGATTTCTCGGAATTATGGTTTGCGGCTGGCTGGTGGGCAGCCTGAGCGCGCGGCTTCTCCGCTCGGAGGAGGATTTCGTAGCGCAGGCGCAGGTGCTGGCGGCGTCCGAGGCGACGTTACGCACCATCCTAGACAGCGCGGCCGATGCGATACTGGTTTTTGACGAAAACGAATTCATCACCGAAGCGAACGATGCGGCTTGCGCCTTCGTCGGCGCGCCGCGCGAGCATTTGTTAGGCCGGCGCATCCGCAGTTTTCTGTTCGACGACGGTACTCTGGCAAGTAAGATGGCGGCGCTGCGCACCCGCGGCGAATACCACGGGGAGCAGATTCTGGTCAACGTCGAAGAGGACGAACGAACCGTGGACTTCCGAGTACGGTCGTTTATCCGCGACCAGAAGCTTTATTTTGTGGCCGTGGTTCGCGATATCACCGAACAGAAGAACCTGCAGGAGGCCACGCGGCTGGCAAACCTGAATCTGGAGCGGCTCAACCGCGAACTGCGCCAGATTGACCAACTCAAGACCGGGTTTATCACGGCGGTTTCGCGCAAATTGCGATCACCGCTGACCGCGGTGCTGGGCTACGTGGAAATGCTAATCGGGGAGGAATTGGGCGAAGTTCAACCCGAACAACGCCGGGCGCTGCAGACGTGCCGGCGGGCTACACTGCGTATTTTCCGCCTCCTGGATGATTCGCTCGCGGTGCGCCGGCTCGAATCCGCGCGGGGCAATCAATCCGACGATCCTCCGAAGGACACGTTGTAAGGGCAAGATGGCGCATGCGGGACGTATCAGGCCTGTGGGCTTGGTAGGTCCTAGTGCGCGTGATCTCTGATCCTAAATTGCGTTCTGGAATTTCACTCCACTTTATGTATAATCGGCGCGCAGTTACCTACCTTCTCAGGCGGTGGGTGCGACCGCTTGCCATGAAAGTACCGGGCGGATAGTAGAGCATATTGCCGGCCTGACGGGGTGCATCATTTGGCATCAGAACTGCCGCTGGAGGGAGAGCAAGTATGGCGACACTAACCGGAAAAGTACTTATCGCGCAGGGGGGCGGACCCACGGCCGTGATAAATCAGAGTCTGGTCGGCGCGGTGCTTGAATCGCGTAATTTCCCACAAATCACGCGCGTTTACGGCGCCTTGCACGGAGTGCGCGGCATCGTGAACGAGCATTTTCTCGATCTCACGGAGGCGACGACCCACAATTTGGAAGCCACGGCCGCCTCGCCTTCGGCGGCGTTGCTGTCCACGCGCGACAAGCCGGACGTCGCGTATTGTCAGAACATTATTAAGGTCTGTCAGGCGCATGACATCCGCTTCTTTTTCTATGTCGGCGGCAATGACAGTGCGGATACGTGTCGAATCGTACACGAAGAGGTGGCCAAGGCGGGCTACGACTTGCGCGTCATCCACATCCCCAAAACGATTGACAATGACTTGAAAGTGACGGACCACTGTCCGGGCTATCCTTCCGCCGCGAAATTTGTTGCGCAAGCGTTCGCCGGCGCCAATCTCGACAACCGCTCTTTGCCCGGGGTCTACATTGCGGTGGTTATGGGTCGCCACGCCGGCTTTTTGACGGGCGCGGCCAGCCTCGCACGGAAGTATCCGGATGACGGCCCACATCTGATTTACGTGCCGGAACGACCGTTCACGAAGGAGAAGTTTCTGAAGGACGTAAAGGCCGCAAACAGCCAATTCGGTCGCTGCATTGTCGCCGTGTCGGAGGGCATTGTCAGTCCGGAAGGAACCCCGATCGTGGCGCAATTCACGCACGGCGAAAGAGACGCCCACGGCAACGTTCAACTCTCGGGCACCGGCGCACTTGGCGATTTGTTAAGCCAATGGGTCAGAGACGAACTCAAGATCAAACGTGTTCGTGCCGACACCCTGGGCTATCTACAACGGAGTTTCCTCGGGTGCGTCAGCGCCGTGGACCAGCGCGAGGCGCGCGCCGTCGGCGAGAAGGCGGCTCACTTCGCGATCCGGTACAACCGGGACGGCTCCGTGGCCATCCGTCGTGTCGGTAACTATGCGGTCGAGTACCACTTGGTTCCGCTGGAGGCGGTGGCCCGTGAAACGATGCACATGCCGGACGACTTCATCAACGCCGAGGCCAATCATGTGACCGACGCGTTCCGGCAATATGTTGCGCCGTTGGTCGGCGAATTACCGGAGATGGAACGTCTGTCCGCGCCCATCGTCGAAAAGATTCTGCAAAACAGTAAGTGAGTCATCTTCGTTTCAATCTTCACGAACGCTCCCGTACAGGTAGATAAAAAGGGGCAGACTCGAAAGTCTGCCCCACCTTACTTCTACTCATTTCTCAACAACGATTCGATACCGGCCTTCTGTATAGGATGACGTCTTTACCAACAGGCGAGATCGCACGGTATCGTACCGCCACGCCACGGATTCGGTTAACGGCATTCCATCGAATTCCACGGATTCAAGAGCCGAAATGGGTAGTAGAATGGACAGGATATGCGGTTTGTGCACGCCTTCTAACTCGATTTCGAGTTTCTGCTTCTGCGGTTTCACGCTTAGAACGCCGAAGGTGTGAAGATCAATGTGATTGGCCGGATCGATAGTGACGACTTCCGCTTCCAGTGGCATGTCTACCCGCACGGTGGTCTGGCCCGAGCCATCGGGGTGGTGGATCGTGAATTCGCTTTTTCCGTAAGGGTAGATGCACAGCGTCAGGAATCCTTCCGACTCGCGGTCGCCGAGGCCGGTATACGGCCGACTGACGTTCAGGGGGATAATGGCGCCATCGCGCACGTAGACGGGATACTCGTCGAGCGGGAACTCGCGCGTGATCTCCTTCGGACCTTCGAGTAGTTCGCGGTCGTTGAACCAGTAGCGCCAGCGACCGGCCGGCAGTTTGACCGTGCGCGTCAAGCGGTCTTCGTGGATAGGCGCGACCAGGAAATCATCGCCGAAGAGGTAGTGATAATCCACGTCCAACGGCCGCATCAGCGGCTTGCCCCCGCGGTGGCAAGCGACTACGTGCGAGTACATATACGGAATCAATTCCGTGTGAAGCCAGGCAAACTTCCGAATGATTTCGAGTTCTTCCGAACTCCTCTTCCAGAGGCGCCGTTCGCCGTGGCCGCCGTTGAGAAACAGGCCACAAAACGTCGAGAACTGCGCCCAGCGGATGTAGAGGTTGGGCGGAATCGTCCCGCCAGAGTACCCGGCCACGTCGGACCCAATCACACAATAGCCCAACTTTGCGCTGCCCAGAATGTCGCGCAACGCCTCTTCAATACCCTCGTCCTCGTCCTTCCAGGCGTGGTCCTGGTCGCCGACCCATGTGACCGGCGCGGCGTCCAGCGGCGCAAAGCCTTCGGGATGGGGCCATGGCGTGTCCAGGGCACGGGCGAGCGTTATGAAGTCCGGGTGCTGTGTGAGGCCGTGCTGATACTCGTCCCGATAATAATGGTCCATATAGCCCCGCGTGGTCATCCAACCGGCGTGCGTACGTTGATAGGGCAACGGCAGGCGTCCGAGCCGTGAACTGAAGTAAGTGGCCGTGCCATCCAGTTTCCAGCCGTCGAGACCCCAGTCGAAGACCTGCTGCTGCAAACCGCGCCACCAGGTCATTGCGTTCGGGTTCGTGTAGTCAATGAAGCCGCCCTTTCCTTTCCACCAGCGGGTCTCGAAGCCATCACCGGCCAGATAGCCTCTCGCCTTGGCCTGCTCAAACCAGTCCCAACTGTCGGTCAGCGCGGTATCCTTGCTTGAGCTGTCTACCATGCAGGTCATCCACAGCACCACGCGATAACCGCGGTCCTGCAGGCCGCGGAAGAATTCGGCCGGCTTCGGGTAGCGCGTTTCGTCCGCGACAAAGTCGTTGTAGCGGGTGCTCCACGGGCTGTCTACGAGGATGGTGCGCACCGGGATGTCGTGCTCTTCGTATCCGGCGAGCAGTTCTAACACCGCCGCCTCCGTGTTGGCATCGTCCTCCCACAGCCAACATTCGAGCGCCCAAGGCGGCGTGATCGGGACTTGTGTGTGTCGGCCGGCGTTGAACGGCATCCCCCAGAACGGGAGGACCCAATACAACCAGACTATGAGCAGCAACAGCGCCACCGCCCCCGTTGGAATCCACAGGAGTCTTCTTTTACGACTCATCTTCTCCCCGCCCACGAGTGTGTAAGCTTTGTGACATCACGCCTTCCGAGAATCCAGAAACGAATTCTCGCAAATCACCCGGCTGGATTTCATCTGGCAAGAAATATGCCACCGATTGCAGGGACTCGCACCGATGGTTTCTTGTTTCCCCCCTGGGAAAGCACGCGTCTTTCTCACGGTATGCAGGTCAACACTACGTCCCTTGCGTAATGCTCAAATTATGTTCGTGGTGTTTCTGCGAATCGTGATTGACGAAAGAGAATAGATACGCACTTACCATGGTTGTGTAGCATTTAGTGTCGCTCCTTTGGTAAGATATACGTGTCGCAGGCCGGAAGCGTCTCCCGCCGCGAAACATTGTAGCTCGTAGTAACGCTACGTGGAGTAGTATGAATGGCGACGAATACGAGAACAGTCCCCGGTAAACGGCGCATCTTGGTCGAAGGCATCGGCGGCATCGGAGGTGTCGTAGCGGCAAAGATGCTCGAAGCCGGCGCGGATGCCACACTGGTCACCGGCAACTCCGCCATTTCCGAGGCGATTCGCCGAGGCGGTCTTCACGCGACGACGCCCGACAGGGTTGTCGCGGCAAGAGCCGCGGTGTTTACCACGCTGAATGAAATCCCCGACACGGCTCAATTTGACGCCGCATATCTCCTGATGAAAGCCAATACGGTGGTCGAGGCGGCGCGCAAGACTCTGCCGTACCTGAAACCGGAGGGATACCTCGTCACGTTTCAAAACGGTATCGTCGAGGAAGCGGTATCGGCAGTGGCCGGCCCGGAGCGCGTGATCAGCGGTATCATCGGTTGGGGCGGGACGATGCACGCGCCGGGTGTCTACGAGAAAACCAGTGTAGGCAATACGATCATCGGCGAATTGGACGGCCGCGTCACGGACCGCGTTCAGGACTTGGCCTGGACCATCTCACCGGCCGCGCCGGTGGTGATTAGCCCGAACATCCGCGGCGCTTTGTGGAGCAAGCTGGCTATCAACTGCACCATCACGACGCTAGGCGCGCTGACTGGCGAGACCCTCGGCACGATGCTCGAGGACCAACGCGTGAGACACGCCTTCCTGTTCACCTACAGCGAGGTCATTGACACCGCGCTGGCCCTCGGCATTCGTTTGGAACGCATTGCGGTCCATCCCAAGCTCCTTTACCTATCGCGTAACGCGGGCGCAACGATGCGGTTCTACAAGGACGTGTTGATGCGAATTGTGGGGCGCAAGTACGGCAAGCTGAAGTCGTCCATGCTGCAGAGCCTGGAACGCGGACGCCCCACCGAGGTGGATTACCTCAACGGGTACGTGGTTGAACAGGCAAAGAAACTCGAAGAGCCGGTTCCGCTCAATGCCGCCTTGACACGCATGATCCAGGAGATCGAGTCCGGCACACGCAGTCTCGGCCCGCAGAATATGGACGAACTCCTCGCGGTGATCGAATGAGAATCCACGGTGGACCTGGACGAGGCTAGTCTTGGCCGCGCATGCTCACTCCCAAATGTGGAACTTGAGATTTCAAGTTTGAGAACTCAAGTCTGAGATTGGAGTGCTGCCCGGGCACTCCACGCCGCGGCGCAGCAGTAGCGACCCGTCCAATCGGTATAGATTGACTATCGCCTTGAGGAAATTGGTGGCCGCCTGCACTTCGTTGATCTGGGCGGTGAGCAGATCGCGTTGGGTCTGGGCGACCAATACGGTGGTGGACCTCCCCACGCGGAACTTCTCCAATTCCGTTTGCGCAGTCAGTTCTTGCAGCTTACGAGTCGCGGCGGTCGCGGAAACCTGCTCGCGGGCGCGTTGTAGTTCGATGTAGGCGCCGCGAACATCCTGCTCGACCAGTTGCTCGAGATTGGCGACCGCTTCGAGGTCGCGCTGATGTGTCAGTTCAGCGCGGAAATGGCGCGCGTGCGCGGCCCGATTGCCTAAAGGATAGCTAAGTTGCGCTCCGATATCCGTACGGTAGGCGTCATCTTCGAGGTCTCGCGTACCCCCTTGAAACGAAGCCGCGTATTCGGTTTCGGTCAGTTCCTTGCTAACCGTAAGGAAGAATTCCAACTGTGGCAACAAGCCGTTCTTGGTCTTTACCACTTCCAACTCGTCCTGTCGAACCAGCATCCGTGATTGGTTTAGCTCCGGTCGCATTCGGAGCGCGAGTTGGAAGGAACTTTCCACCTCGTCGGCCGGGATGTCGGGCATTAAAGGTTCGCTGACCAGCGTGACTTCCCGCGCGCGGAGAGCTTGCGCCGACGGGTTCAGCAGCCGCAGGAACGTGAGGCGGACTTGGGCCAGATTGCTCCGGGCATCAATGAGCGAACTACGTCGTTGCGCCACTTCCGCGTCGGCCGCGGCGCGTTCGCTCTCGGCTACTTTGCCGACCCGGATGCGCTCTTCGACTTCCGCCGCCTGGGTCTCGGCGACGGCCAGCGAGTCTTCGAAGATTTTGATTTGCTGCGCGGCCAGATAGTAGTCCCAGTAGGTGTTTTCCACTTGGGCCACCAGCGACTCGACAAAGGCCCGCAGTTGGAAATCGGAAGACATCGCGGCCAAGCGCGCTTGCCTCAGACTGGCTAGATTGACGCCCAATCCCGCGCCCCGCAATAACTGTTGCGTGATGGATACCCCGATGGTAGACGCGTCCACGTCCGTATTATTTCCGCGGATGAGTGTGGGGTCTGAAGACGAATTCCGGGTCTCGGTACGGGACGCGTTGAAGTCCACGCTGAGACTGGTTCCGGTGGGGAGAAGTTCGGTGACGCCCACATTGCCGGAATTCACCCGCGTCTTAGTGTCGGTGTCCACCGGCACGGTCACGGTATTTCCGCTGTTACCGATGGGGGCGCTCACCGCCAAGTCGCGTTCGAGGCGGTCATAGCTACGGGTAAACGCCCCGACGAGCGTGGGATCGAAGACGGCCTTTTCCTCCGCGATACGTGTCCGCGCGAGTGCCGGATTCACTTGCTCCACCTGCAACGATTGATTGTTCTCCAAAGCCATCGCGATCGCAGCCTCGACCGTAAGGACCAATGGTTCTTCCTGGGCCGGGACCGTTTCCGTTTTCAGTGCCGGCTTCACGGTAGCGGGCAACGCCGGCGGGGAAGGGGCCGGGATCTCGCCGGGCGGCCGCACCCGTATGTCGGGTATCTCCGGTCGGCGGCTGAACTCGACGGTAGCGCAGCCTACCAACGCCCCGAGGGCTGCGCAGATAAGCACAAGCGGTAGATGTCTCCGCGATGAGCTCTCTAGGCATTTCTTGATAGCGGTGGACGGACACGGACGGGCAGGGACGCGCAACGACTTGGCCGACGCGTGTTCCTGCCAATTGATCCCCCACCGACCGGCCTCCGCCATCATCGCATCCTCTTATTCGTATCGAAGCGCATCAATGGGGTTGAGCTTGGCGGCCCGCCAAGCCGGGTAATAGCCAAAGAAAATGCCCACCGCTCCGGAGAAAAGCATCGCCAAGACGATACTGCGCGGCTGCAGGTCAGTGGTGAAACTGGTGAGTTTGGCGATCGCCTGCGCGGCCCCCACTCCGGCCCCCACGCCGATCAAGCCGCCCAGAGCGCTCATCAGGATGGACTCGTATAAGAATTGGCGAAGAATGTCGCGATCTTTCGCGCCGATGGCTTTGCGCACGCCAATCTCGCGGGTGCGCTCCGTTACCGTGACCAGCATGATGTTCATGAAGCCGATACCGCCCACGAGCAGGGAGATACCCGCGACCGCTCCGAGCAAGATTGTGAAAGTTCGGGTCACTTCGGAGGCCGTCGTGAGCAGTTCGGCCTGATTGCGAATTTCGAAGTCGTTGGGCATCTCCGGCCGAGTGCGATGGCGTTGGCGAAGGATCTCGGTCACTGCGTCTTGCACCTCATTCAAGTCGGCTTCGGGTCGGCATTGGATGTCGATCTCACGCAAGTATTCCTGCCCGAACAATTGCTTCATCGCGGTGGTGAACGGAATGATCACCTGATCGTCCGGATTGTACCAGCCTTGGTCGCCTTTCGCTTTGGTGACGCCAATGATCTGAAAATTCTGACCGTTGATCTTGATGATGGCCCCCACCGGACTGTCCTTACCCATCAGATTCTCGGCGGCGACCGGCCCGATGATGGCAACGTGCGCCATGCGGTCAGTTTCAACATCGTTAAAAAGCCGGCCATCCTCGATTTCGAAGGCGCGGATGGGAAAGTACGTGATTGAAGTTCCCTGCACCGAGGAGGCGGAGTTCTTTTCGTAGTATTTGATTTGGCCGCGGCCCTGCACCACCGGCGCCACTTGCAGGATACCGGGCACTTCTTTCAAGAGCGCCTCGGCGTCTTCGAGGGTCAGATTCTGTTGCGTGCCCGACATAACTCCGCCGGAGCCGCGCTGCGCGGGACGGACTACCAGCAGATGGGTTCCCATGGCGGAGATATTGCTCAAGACTTGCGCTTTCGCGCCGGCCGCGATGGCGAGCATAGCAATCACCGCCCCGACGCCGATGATAATGCCCAGCACGGCCAGGAATGAGCGCAGCTTGTTCGCCAACAGGCTGAACACGGCAACTTTCAGCAGGGTCATCAGGTACATGGCTTCTCGATTTCCTTACGCGTCGGTAATCCGTCCGTCCCGGATGTGGACCGCCCGCTCACAACGCTCGGCCACGTTGGCTTCGTGCGTCACAACAACGATGGTGCGGCCTTCCCGGTGCAGCGAGCCGAACAACTCCATGATCTCCTCCCCGGTCTTCGAGTCGAGGTTGCCGGTCGGCTCATCCGCCAGAATCATGGCCGGATCGTTCACGATGGCCCGCGCGATGGCTACGCGCTGCCGTTGACCACCGGAAAGCTGGTTCGGCTCATGGCGCATTCGGTCTTCGAGTCCCACGGTCTGTAACGCTGCTGCCGCGCGCTCTTTGGCGTCCTGGCGTCGCGCGTACAGCAGCGGCAGTTCAACATTTTCCAGGGCCGAGAGGCGTGGCAGCAGATTAAACGTCTGAAACACGAAGCCGATGCGAAGGTTGCGGATTTCGGCCAAGCGGTCTCTCGAAAGCCCGGCCACGTTCTCACCCGCCAACCGGTACAATCCGGAATCCGGGGTGTCCAAGCAGCCCAGAATATGCATCAGGGTGGACTTGCCGCTTCCCGAAGGACCCATGATGGCAACCATCTCTCCTTCGGCGATTCCCATGGTGACGTCGTCGAGGGCCTTCACCACCGTCTCGCCCAAGGCGTAGTTCTTGGTTAAACCTTCGATTTCGATAATCACCGGCGCCCACCCGGCGACTGGCCCCCGCTAATCGTCCGCATCATCATTCGGTCCCGGTTGCGCCGCTCGCGGTCGGGGCTCTCATTATTGCGCCACCGGCTGTCCGTTTCCGGTTTCAGCACCACCACCGTCTGGCCTTCGTCCAAACCGTTTAGAATCTCCGTGTTAACCCCGTCGGAAATGCCGATTTCAACGGGATGCTTCTCCTCTGTGGTTCCGAACGCTTTGGCCAAAGTTACGAAGGTATCACGGCGTTCGCGGACGATGCTGTTGGCTGGAACCAGGAGCGTGTCCTCTTTTTCCGCAATGACGATGTCCACGTTGGCGGTCATCACGGGCTTCAGTAATGTCTTGTTTTCGCTGAGAATCTCGATGCGCACTTCAAACGTGACCACATTTTGCAGATTAACGCCTTGCGTCGCGATACGGTCCACCTTGCCCCGGAACCGTAGCCGCGGATACGCATCAACGGTCACGTCGGCGCGCTGCCCCAATTCGACGAGTCCGATGTCGCTTTCGTCTACGGACGCGAGGATGAAAATGTGCGAGAGATCGGACAGCGTCATCGCGGCCGTGCCGCCGCCGACATTACTGATCCCCGACGCGATGATCTGGCCGATTTGCACGTTGCGCGCGGAAACCACGCCGTCAATCGGGGAGACCACGCGCGTGTAACCTAACTGGCGTTGGGCCAACGAGAGTGCGAGGCGATTCGAGTTCACTTGGGCTTTGTTTAGATTGATGTCCTGACGCTTGGTTTCCAGATCGAGTTCCTGCGCCTTGAGGTCTTCGAGTTGCGCCTGCGCGGAATAGTATTCCTGTTCGGCTTGCACCGCGGCCGTACGGGCCGCGTCATATTCCTCCGGACTCGAGAACTTCTTAGCCAGCAGTTCCTCCACGCGTTTGGCTTTAGCCCGCTCGTTGGCGGCGCGGGCTTCCGCGGCTAGCACGGCCGCCCGTGTTTTCGGTTTCGCTGCGGCCAAATACTGCTGCGCCGTGACCAGATTACTCTCGGCTTGCGCGAGACGGGCCTCGGACGCCGCCAGCGCCGCTTCGGCCTGCTGTACCAGGCGTTCCTGGTCCACCGGATCGAGCTCCAGGAGCAATTCGCCTTTTTTTACCGGGTCACTGACGTCGAACGGCAGCTTGACTACTTCGCCACTGGCGCGGCATTTGATTTCGACGTCGAGATTGGACACGATGCTCCCGGTACATTGAACCACTTGGCGAATTGGCCCGCGCGTCACGGCCGCGGTGGTGAGCGACTCCTCGCCCGGGGTGGTGGCCGCATTGGTCCGGGTCCACCAGAACAGGCCCAAGGCGATCAGGAGCACCAAAATTGCGGGGATAAGTACTTTCTTCATTTGCGTTCTCGGACCGATTCTTCATCGCGATCATACGCCGAACAATACGGATCGTGAAATCACGCCGCGACTCAGACTCCCGAAAGGACGTTGAGGTTTCCGAGGTATCTACGCTGTAACCCGAACCGCCGCTATAACCACCATAAATTATTCAGTCAGTTTGACTTACCGCACGTTCCTCATGGTGCCAAACCATAGCGCCATTGGCCTAGAGACCATCTCGAAACCAGCCGACCCAAACGAATTCTTGAACCGTACTGGCCCAGAGGTTTGCCGCAAGTTGTCTCATTCGTTAGAGTGTGAGAACGAAGAAGGAGTATTTCATGACTGAATTAGGAACTGCGGCGCGGCCGTTCCGAGTGGCGATTGTGGGCAGCGGCCCGAGCGGGTTTTATGCCGCCGAGGCCTTGCTCAAATCGGACAAGGTCATCCAGATAAACATGTTTGACCGCTTGCCGACGCCTTACGGGTTGGTCCGAGGCGGCGTCGCGCCGGACCATCCCAAAATCAAAAGCGTGATTCGCGTCTACGACAAGATCGCTGAGCACGAGCGGTTCGCATTTTTCGGCAATGTCAAGATCGGCGAACACCTCCCGGTGAATGAACTTCGCCGCTTTTATGACGCGGTGCTTTTCGCGTGCGGCGCCGAGACCGACAAACGATTGAGTATTCCCGGCGAGGACCTGCCCGGCAGTTACACGGCCACGGCGTTTGTGGGGTGGTACAACGGGCACCCGGATTACCGGCATTGCACCTTCGATCTGTCGCAGGAAGTCGCAGTGGTCGCAGGTCAGGGTAACGTGGCGATGGACGTGACCCGGATACTTGCGAAGACCGTGGATGAATTGCGGGAAACGGACATCGCGCAGCACGCGTTGGAAGCGCTGGCTGAAAGCAAGGTAAAGGAGATTCATCTGGTCGGACGTCGGGGTCCGGTGCAGGCGGCCTTTACGCAGCCGGAAATCAAGGAAATCGGCGAGTTGGCGGACTGTGATCCGGTACTCGACCCGGCGGACCTGGAACTTAACGCGGCCAGTCAATCGGAATTGGATGATCTCAAGAATCAGCACAGCAAGAGGAACTTGGCGGTGCTGACCGAGTTCGCGTCGCGTCCCGCGCCCAGCAAAAACAAGCGGTATTGCATTCACTTCTTCAAGAGCCCGGTCGAGCTAGCCGGGAGCGGCAAAGTTGAGAGGGTCATTCTGGAAAGGAATGAACTGGTCGGTGAACCGTTCAAGCAAAAAGCCCGCGGGACCGGCGTGCGGGAAGAGTTGAGCTGTGGCCTGTTCTTCCGCAGTGTCGGCTACCGGGGCTTGCCGCTCCCCGGCGTGCCCTTTGACGAAACGGCCGGCTTATTCCCGAACGAGCGTGGTCGCATCCTGGAAAGCGGGGCGCCGGCGCCGGGATTGTATGCCGCCGGCTGGATCAAGCGCGGACCTTCCGGCGTCATCGGCACCAACAAACCGGATAGCATCGAGACTGTCCAGTCCATGCTCGCCGACTTGCCCGGCCTACTACCTTGCGAACCGCCGGACAGCGGCGCGCTGCGTGAATTGCTCATGGCCCGTGGAGTTCGGGCCGTGAGTTATGCCGATTGGCGTAAGATTGATGCCGCCGAAATCGAGCGCGGCAAGCTCCGCGGCAAACCCCGCGAGAAGTTCACCAGCATCGAAGAAATGCTGGCCGTCCTCGATTAGCGTTCGCCAAAGCCCCTTTGTGCCCTTCGTGCCTTTGCGGTTACAATGCGTTCGTTTACGTGGGCAACCTTGTTCGAGGCGTTGAGGGAACGTAGCCATGCGAAAAACGAGCAAAGGCGGACAGCCGCGCGAGCTTGGACGGCGGAATTTTATTAAGGAAGTGGCGGGGACTGCCGTCGCTACCAGTTTGGCGGCGCGAGCGCAGGCGGCCGGCGAATCGAAGCCGACGCCTGGCCCCCAACCCAGCAAGACAATACGAATCGGTGTCGTCGGCGGAAACTTCGGCTGCGCCTTCTACTGGCACAAGCATCCGAACTCAAATGTGTCCGCCGTCTGCGATCTCCGTGACGACCGGCTCCAGAGACTGGTCGAGACCTACGGGTGCACCAATACCTACAAGGATTTTCGCACTTTTCTGAAAGAGGGGCAGATGGACGCGGTCGCGGTGTTTACGCCGGCGCCGTTGCACGTCTGGATGGCCACCGAAGCGATGAAGGCGGGCAAGCACGTGATCTCGGCGGTGCCGGCCGGGATGTCCGAGGAAGAATGCGAGCAACTGATTGATTGCGTCCAGACCACGGGTATGAAGTACATGATGGCCGAGACCAGCTACTACATGTCCGAGGTGATCACCTGTCGTGAATGGGCAAAAGAGGGAAAATTCGGGACCATCTTCTACGCGGAAGCCGAGTATCACCACGAAGGCCTGTTGGCGCTGCAATTCGACGAGCATGGTCTACCCACGTGGCGGCACGGGTTCCCGCCCATGCACTACCCGACCCACTGCACGGGCATCCTGGTGCCGGTTATGAACGAGCGGCTGACCGAAGTCACGTGCGTCGGCTGGGGTGACCAGCACGAAATCTTGCAAACGAACGAATACGAAAACCCGTTCTGGAATGAGGTTGCATTTTTCAAGACGTCCGGCGAGCACTGCTGCCGGGTTTCGGTCTGCTGGCACATCGCGGCGGGCGGTACGGAACGAACCACCGTGTATGGTGACCGCATGTCTTATATTATGGCGCGGCCCGAAGGTTCGTCCAACACCGTCGTCAGCATCAGCCAAGAAGGCAAGGTGGTGCTGGACGCTAACGGCTATCCCCAAGGCGACGTACAGCAGGTGGCCTTCGACCAGCCGAACCACTTCGACAAACTACCCGAGCCGCTGCGTCTGCCCAGCGGACACGGCGGTTCGCACACACATATCACCCATGAATTTGTCACGGCCCTCGTCGAAAGCCACAATCCCGCCGTGGACGTGTATGAAGCCGTAGCCTACACCGTCCCCGGCATCGTCGCGCACAAATCCGCCCTGCGCGACGGCCACACGCTTAAGATCAAAGACTACGGAAAAGCGACTGGGTAGCGGCCAGTGACCAGTGGTCAGTGATCCGTTTCCGGTTTCCGGTTCCTGGTTTCGGATTGCCCGGTACTCGTCACTCGGTACTCGGCACGTTCTTTACTTGACCGTCTCTGCTTGCGCTGGTTATTCTGCCTTGTCATGCTTAGACGCGGGGGTAAAATAATCGCGTGGCTGCTTATTGCAGCGCTGTGGGTGGTTTCCGGCTGTTCGGTGAGCGACGCCGGAGACCGCATGGTGCTCCGTTTTAATTTCTGGGGTACTTTTCGCGATCTCGAGTTCTGGAAAACGGTGGTCGCCGATTTCGAGGCCGCCAATCCTGACATCAAGATTAGGTTGGAGTACATCACCGGCGACTACGGTTTCAAACTGCCGCTGCTGATGGTGAGCAATACGGCCGCCGATATCATCCTGATGGACGACGAACTATATCCGGCCTATGCGGCACGCGGGTATTTAGAGGATTTGGCGCCCTACATTGAACGGGACCGATCGGGTCTCGGACTCGACGAGTTCCTCCCAACGTCTCTGCAAAGTTTCACCTATCGCGGCCTCGTAGCGGCCCTGCCCTGGGACGGATTCGCCGTGCTCATCTTCTATAACAAGGACCTGTTCGACCGCGAGGGCATTCCCTATCCGTCGAACGACTGGACCTGGCAGGAGTACCGCGAAATCGCCAAACGACTGACCAAAGACCTCGACGGCGACGGGCGCGTGGACCAGTACGGCTCGTTAATCAACTTCGGCTGGCTCGACGTCGAGCCGATTGTCTGGAGTTATGGGGCCGATATCCTGAACGAAGACCGGACCCGCTTCGCTATGAACTCGCCCCGCGCGTTGGAAGCTCTCAATTTTATCTACGACATAAAGTACAAAGACCATTCCGTAGCCTGGATTGGCGAAATGGAAGGTATGCTCGGCGACGTGCAACTGTTGACTGGGCGAGTGGGGATGACACCGGCGGGTCTGTTCCTGATGATGACGCTGGTGACCCATGAGCACGAGGGCATGCGTTGGGGCGTCGCGCACATGCCCGTGGGTCCGTACGGTGACCGCCACACGCGCGTCTCCTGGGACGGCATCGCGATCAACAAGAGTACGCCCTACAAGGAAGAGGCTTGGCGGTTCATCAAATACGTGTTGAGTGAACCGGCGCAGAAGCTGGTCGGCGAAATGGGCCGCGCGCTGCCTGTCCGGCGGGATTTTGCGCTGAAGTATTTCGTGAAACCGGACACCGAGGCGGAAGAAGAACGCGCGCTCGAAGCGACCGAGTACGGCAAGCTAACGCCGATCACGCCGAAATACATGGAACTCCGCGAGGCAATGAATATGGAGTTCGATATGCTCAATATCGGCAAAATCACCCCGAAAGAAGCGTTGGACCGAATGGAACCGAAAGTGGATGAAGTGTTGCGGAAGGAATTGGCCAAATGGGGCCGGCACGAGTAGAAGTAACGCGATGCCTTCCCCACCTGTCATGCTGAGCGACGTCGAAGCATCTCTTATACCCAACACTTCGGTGTATGAGATTCTTCGCTTGCGCTCAGAATGACAAAAGGGAAGAGTCTAAGGTATGCGAGATTCGTCACCGCACTTAGAGTTACCGCGAGGCGCGTGGAGAATGCAAGGACCGGCGTGTGAAGAGGACCATTGAAGAAATTCGACACACGTGGCGCAGTCGCATGGCGCGTTCCGAGGCTATTCAAGGCGTGCTGTTTGCCTCGCCTTGGATGCTCGGCTTGTGTCTGTTCACGGCCTTTCCCATCGGCTATAGCGTCCTGCTGAGCTTCAGCGACTGGGACCCGTACGACCCCATCGCCCACCGGACCTTTGTTGGTCTCGATAATTACCTGCGTGCGCTGACCGGCGACCCGCTGGTTTGGAAGGCTCTCGGCAATACCTTCTTCTACGCAATTCTCGCCATACCGCTGGGATTGTGTACCTCGCTGGGACTGGCCTTGCTGCTGAATCAGAAACTACGCGGCATTACCGTGTTCCGGACCATCTTCTACATCCCGAGCGTCGTGGGCGGCGTGGCTACCGTCGTCCTGTGGATGTACATCTTCAATCCGGTATTCGGTCCCCTGAACGGTCTCCTCCGCGCCCTCAACAACTTCTTCGATCAGACCGGCTACTTGGCATTCATCACGGTGCCGGAACCGGGCTGGTTCGCCGACCCGGCATGGGCGAAGCCATCGTTGATCATCATGAACCTGTGGACCGCCGGCGGCGCGGGGATGTTGATTTTTCTGGCCGGACTGCAAGGCGTGCCCGTCGAGTTGTACGAGGTGGCGGAACTGGACGGCGCCGGGCGCGGCCGCAAATTCTGGAACATCACGTTGCCCATGCTGACTCCGACGATCTATTTCAACTTCGTGATGGGGCTGATCGGCGCCCTACAGGTGTTCATGCAGGCCCTCGTCATCGCCGGTGAAAAAGGCGGCTACGACAACTCGTTGCTCTTCTACGTGTTGTATCTGTATCGCAAGGCCTTCATCGAATACGAGATGGGCTACGCCTCCGCGCTGGCGTGGATTCTGTTCGTGATCATCCTGACCCTCACGATGGCTGTGGTGCGTTCCAGCAGGACGTGGGTCTACTACGAAGGGGAGCGAAAAGCGTGACGACCGAATCGGCAGCGATCACCGGCAGCATGACGGTCACGCGGCGCGTCGAACGCGCACTTGGCTACCTCACGCTCCTTTTCCTTGCGTTCCTCTTCATGGTGCCGTTCTTCATCACGCTGAGCGACAGCCTCAAGAACTTCCTGGAAATCTGGCACCTTCCCCGCATCTGGATACCCAAGCACCCGCGCTGGTCCAATTTCGTGGACATCTTCACCGTATTGCCGTTCCACCAGTTCTTCATCAACACGTTCTGCATCACGCTCCTGGCGCTGTTCGGCCAAGTGACCAGCGCCTGCTTCGTCGCTTACAGCTTCGCGCGCATGCGCTGGCCCCTGCGCGACTTTGCCTTCATCGTGCTGCTCAGCACCCTGATGCTTCCCGGTCAAGTCACGATGATTCCCGTCTTCCTCATGTTCAACAAGCTGGGCTGGGTGAATACCTGGCTGCCGCTGATCGTCCCCGCCTATTTCGGCGGCGGCGTGTTCAATATCTTCCTCCTGCGGGAGTTCTTCAAGACCATCCCGCTCGCCCTCGAAGACGCCGCCAAAATGGACGGCTGCTCGCACCTCCGCATCCTCTCGACGATCATGGTGCCGCTCTCGAAGCCCGCCTTGACCACCATCTGCGTCCTCGGTTTCATCGCCCACTGGAACGAATTCATGGGCCCGCTCATCTACCTCTCCGACTACTCGAAGTATCCCATCTCCCTCGGCATCCGCATGTTCAAAGACGCCGAGACCATGGACCCGCACTACGTTATGGCCGCCAGCCTCGTCGCCCTCGTACCCGTCCTCATCCTCTTCTTCTCCGCCCAACGCTACTTCGTCCAGGGTATAGTGCTGTCCGGGATAAAAGGGTGAATGTAGGAATGGTGCTTGCTCGGACGTATGGGTTGCGGGCCGGCCACAGACCGGCGTGTGGCGCTACCGCGGATGGGCGCAACAAACTTGGGGCGCTGTTGGTATAATCAAGTTATGCGGTCTTCAGTTTCGGTAGTTGAGAAGGAGATCATAGTGCCTGCTCCAAGAGATTCTTGAACTCTATGACTTTGAGCATTGAGATTCCGATCGAGGTGAAGCGGCGAGCCGAGGAGGTCGCCGCTGCCCGTGGTCTTTCCTTAAGTGACCTTATTCTCGAAGCCTTGCAAGGGATAATGGTGGACGCCAACGATCCACTTTTTACGGACGACGAGACTTACCAGGGCAACGCTCCGCGCGACCTCAGCCTCAATCACGATACTTACCTTTGCGAGGAGGGATCGTGATTTTCGTTGATACGGGCGGGTTCCTGGTCCGCTACGTGAAAAGCGACCGGTTCCTACTTGTCGAGAACGCCTAATTCGGGGGATTCGACTGCGCCCTGGTCCCAGATGGGTGCGAACAGGATGGTGAGCGTCAGTGGGCCGATGGGTGCGTCGAGGCGGAAGATGAGGCGTTTCACGCCGGCGTTCTTTTTCTCCGGGGGCGGTTGCTCGGCGGATTCGACGGCGAAAGAAGCACCTCTGGGCTCGAGCACGCGGGCGATCATCTGCCGGCCTTCGAGAAGTAGCGTCGCTGAGCCATCGTCTTGAAGTTTGATTTCGGCGTCGGTCGTCATACCCCATAGAAATGCGCACGGCTTGCGAATCTCGAACCGGTCTCGCACGACCGCGGCACGGCGGTTATCGGTGAGCGCCACATCTCGGACGGCGTTCGATGCGAAGTCCAGGTAAGCGCTAGTCAAGTCAATTGTGACGTGCGCTGATTCCGGGCGGCTCGCGAAGTCGAGCACTTTCGCCACGGCTTCGGCGTCCTGATCCTCGCCGCCCAGGATCGGCACGTTGTGACTAATCGAGCGATTGCGGTAATACTTCCAGCGTTTGCCGCCTTTCTTTCGATCAAAATAGCCGGGCAGATTGTAGTCGTCCGAACCCAAGTCGCGGGCCCAACGCGTGCCGAGCGCATCGAGTTCGAAATTGCCGAGGTCCAGATGCCCATGGTTGACCTGGTTGTATCCGGCCTTGACGCCGACGAAAAGCGCGTTCGGGTCGTCCCACGCGCTCCGCATGACGACGATGTCCACCGGACTGCGAAACCAGCGATCAAGATCGCGTGCAGCGCCGGGTGCGCCGGAAGGCGGCGTGTACCAAACGACATGGCCGGCGTCGGCGGCAGATTTTTCGAGCACGGCGTGTTCGGCGTCGCTAATGACGCTACTGCCGTACTTCCGGGCCAACCAGAACATGCAGGACATGGGCCGCCGCGCAGCGCGTTCCCCGCTGTCGGCATAATTCAGCAGCAGGCCGGTCGGTCCCGTCGTGTAGTCGGGAAAGAGGCCCGTCACGCGCAGACCCGGAAAATCGGAAAGTCCGAAATCTTTTCCCAAGGCGGTGTCGAGTGCGCATAAACCGAAGGCGGTATACCGGGTCGCGTAATGCCAATACCCCGGACCTTCCATCCAGGCACCGTCGGGATCGTAAGCATGGAGCGCTTTGGGCAGCGACGCTACCGCACGTGGGATGATGAATCGCGCATACTCCGGGTCGGTCTCGGCGATGGCCAGCGCTCCGATGAGCATCCCGCTGTTGCAGACCTGGTTCCAATTGAACTCGGACCTGGTCCACCATCCGCCCGTCTTGTACACACCGATTCCCGGCTTGAGACCTTTCTCAATGAGAGCGGTCTTGACAGTCGCTCGTGTCGCGTCGCTGAGATAGTCGTGCAGCCAATCGTAGCCGACGCCGACGGCATGAGACATTTCCGCCGTATCTAAGAAGTGGGAAGGGTTCCAGTCCGGAAACGCGCAGACGGTCAACAGATTCGCTTCCGCCGCCCGCGCATACGATTCTTCTCGGAGCCAACGCCACGCCAGCGCAAGCGTATAGACGCGGTCCAGACATTCCCGGCTCACGTGCAACAGGCGCGGGCCGATCAGGCGGTGCTCGAGCGCCGGTTTGTCGAGCATCTTGTCGGCCCGTTCCTTTACCTGGGCCGCGTATTGCTGCAACGTCGCGTCCTTCTCGTACGCGACCTTCAGTTCGGCCAAGCCGGCGTCCGTCAGCATCAGTCTCGGATGTTCCGGCCTCAACGTTTCGAGGACGGTCGTTTCGTTTGGTTCAGTTGCGCCGGCCTCGAGCGTGAGCAAGCCCAAGAGCGCTACGGCTAATGTCATCACCGGTATGAATCCCATCATTGTTTGTCTCCTCATGACCTGCCCAACCAATCGCGAGACCCTCTCCGCAAAATGGCATAACGCCAAGAGTTCACCAAGAAAAGCAAGCACCGACCGCGTAGCTTTGACACCTCCGCTGGGAGGCGAATATAGTCTTTCTTAGACGTGTCATTCCAAACAGAAGAAGGTCCCAGTGGAAATTGGCCATCCCGTAGTCACCAATGCACAATCGGCCGCGACCGAGGTGCGCGAGTCGTCGCAACAACCTGACTCCCAACTGAAAGTGGTCCGTCCCGAGGAACGTTTCAAGCCGGCGCGAGGGCTGGTCCTCTTGCAGAACGGTAAAGGGCGGGCGTTTCGGCTGCTCGACGTGAAGCGGTGGATGCGCCTGAATCGCACCGCCTACCGCGTCGAAAAGCTGGACGTGCACGCGACTGCCGGCACGGTCTTTGCCGTACTCGATTTGTGTGAGTACGCGCGTACGCTCGAACTGCCGTTGTCGCTCCGCGTTGATGCTTCCTTCGCGCCGCCGGACTTGGCGCCGTTCAAACAGGCGGGAGTCTACGACGTTTTCCTGTGTCCGATCACCCCGGATGAGCCGCACTTCCAGGCATGGCTGGCCGCCTGCCGCGTGGCGGAGTTGCCGGTTCGAGTGCAAATCCAGGCGCCGTTCGATTCCAACCTCGACGTATCCACGTTCGCCGAGCGTCTCGCGGCGCACGGTGTCGTCGCCGTGAACGTGGCGCTATTTGACAGCCTGCTCTCGCGTCCATCGTGTCGTGACCTGGAACACAGCCGTCGCACGGTTGCGATCATGAACCAACTCGTGTCGGTGCTCGCGGAAAGAGGCATCGAGGCGAACTTGCTGCGCGTGCCCTTCTGCCATGTGGACGAAGTCAACCGGAAGTACACGCTGAATTATCGTCAGTGCTTTTTGGACCACCAGCAGTATCATCAACAATCCTACGAACTGGCCGTGCACTTTTCGCGAGTAAGCCCCTTGTGGATGAGCAAATCCTTGCTCATGTACGTGGCGCGGTACACCAATTTCCGCGATCCGGTGGACAACAAGCTTCTGCCCTGGATTCTGAATACGCCCTGGCTCTATGTGCGCGTATGGGCCTGGCACAAGATGACGCGGCATCTCCGCTTCATACCCAGGGCGCCCAAGCCGGTCGAGGAATCGGCGGAGGCGCACGAGCGGGCCATTACCGAAATGCGCGAGGACTTTGCGCGCAAGGTGAGCCGGGAGTGCGCCCAATGTCGGTTCCGGCGCATCTGCGACTGTGATACCGCTGAGTTTCACCAGGTCTTGCCCGGTCTATCGGTGCGCGCTGTCTCGGGCGAACTGGTGGTTTCGCCGATGCATTTCTGCGCAGAACAGCCCAAATACTATGACTTCGTGGACGCCGAACGTCTGGGCCGGCCACACTACATACCCGAGCTGGTGGAGCATGCGCTCGAGCTGATGAACAATCACCCGCCGGACCGCGCCATCGGCGCTCATGAATACGAGATCGAAGGTCAATACACGCTGCACATGCCGGGTGCGGTGCGCTGGTACTCGTTCACCAATTCTGAAAAGACCAGCACTGTCCTCGCGCGCGTGCAGCCGCCGTTTATGGTCTCGGTCGTCTTCGGCGGCGGTATTGCGGAACACATCGGGTTTCGCTTCGGACGTCACTCGCGGATCATGTGCCCGATGCTCACGTATACACACCGGCTCATGCTTTACGTGGCCACGGATGGCCGCTACGTTCTACTGCGCGATAACATCCCGGTCACGCCTTCGGAATTCGAGGGCACGAACTACGTCCCGCTACGGCTGGGCAGCGTCCTCGAACCGCGACTCAACGTCATTAATATTGACGGTGGGATTGTGACACAGAATATCTGTCTGTGGCTGGGCGATAAGACGGACTTGGGACACGCCCCGCAAGTGAAGTATTCGATGCTCATCGTGACCACGCGATTTGCGCGTCGTCTCGCGGCCACGCTGCAAAATCTGGCGCGCCAGGAAGGATTCGACCTCAGCAAGCTCGAAGTGATCGTCTGTTATGTGCCGGAATTGGATGCCACGGACGACGTGATTGACAACCTGAAAATCACACACCCCGAATTGCGGGTCATACGCTCGCCGTTCCCGGAGCAGAACGCCCGTTCCAAAGGTTTCATGATCAACGAGTCCTTGCGGCTGGCCTCCGGCGAGTGGATCGTATTGCTCGATTCCGACATTCTCCTTGCGCCGGATTTCTTCAAGAAAGTGGAAGAGGTCGAGAAAGGAGCACACTTCATTGCGCCGGACGGTCGGAAGATGCTGACGCCGGAAACCACCGCGCGCGTCCTACTCGGAGAAATCCAGCCGTGGACCGTCTGGCAGGAGTTGCTCAAGGAATCCGGCGAATACCGGTTCCGCGAGTCGGAAGGGGTGCCAATTGGCTATTGCCAGATCGTGCGCGCGGAGTGCATGAAGCAGGTGCCCTATGCAGAGTACGACCATTTCGAGGGCGCTGACTGGTGGTTCGGCGTCACCATCCGCCATCGTTTCGGCAAGGAGGTCCGGCTCAGCGGCACGCCGGTCATCCACCTGGACCACGGCGGCAGCCAATGGTACGGCACAAGCAAGCAGTGCTAGCGCCGCCCCATGCGGATTGCTTTTGTAGACCTGCTGTTCTCCTGGCCACCGCATGGAGGCGGCTGCGCCGACGTGTACTATACCGTGCTCGGACTGCAACGTCTCGGACATGAGGTCCACCTTTTCTACGCATCGTCGGCGGACCGGTGGGAACGGGGCCACGTCGAATCGGGCTCGTTGCCGTTCCCGAGTACACGTCTCGATTTCACCGCTCGGTCCTTCACCGCCCTCCATGTTCAGGAACGATTCCGCAGCGCGGTATCCGCGTGGACGCCGGACGTGGTTTTCCTCGCCGAGGCCTTCTTCCTGCGTCCGCACCTCGTCGAGGCGCTCGAACGTTATCCGATCTTTTCCCGCTACTACGCCTATGACGCGTCCTGCCCGAGAGACTTCCGCCGTTACCTGAATGACGCGCGTTGTCCCTTGGATTATTTGAAAACCCCGAACCAATGCCGGCGCTGCGCGCTGAATGGTCAGAAGCGGGAAATTATGAACTGGCAATGGTCCGCTTGGACGGAAGAATTTCTCACCGCGCGCGCGTTTCTACCCGGCTATTACGATCGGCTCATCCGATCGCTCGCCAAGTCGCATACGCTCATCGTCTACAACGAAGTTCAGGCCGAACTGTGGCGCCCGTACAATTCACAAATTCATATCGTGCCCGGCGGCGTGGATATCTCCGAATTCACCCACCTCCCTCTACAACCCAAGGAGTCGAATGCGCGAAAAACGATTCTCATGGCCGGGCGCGCGGAAGACCCGGTCAAGGGCCTGAGCACGCTTCAACGGGCGACCGCGCGGTTAGCACAGACGCGCTCCGACTTCGAAGTGTGGGTGACGGTGCCGGACCATCGCCTGAACACCGAGCACCTCAAAGCCGTGGGATGGCAGGACCATGCCCACATGATGCGGCTGTATGAAGGCGTGGACATTTGCGTGGTCCCCTCGCTCTGGGAAGAGCCATTTGGTATCGTCGCCGTCGAAGCTATGGCCGTCGGACGCCCGGTGGTAGCCAGCCGAGTAGGCGGACTGCAAATGATCGTGCGCGAGGGCGAGACGGGTCTTCTTTTCGAGCCGGATGACGATGAAATGCTTGCCCAGCATTTGTCCACGTTGCTCGACGATTTCGACCTGGGCCGGCGCATGGGCGATGCCGGAAGGAAACGGGCCGAAACGGAATATGATTGGCAGCGGATCATCGAGCGGCACTATCCCGTGATTCTCGGGGGTGTCGGGAAATGAGCGACGTTCGGCAAATATGCGTGTTTTACAGCCAGGGCCCGCATTTCGAGCGGACTGTCCGATGCATCAAGGAAAGGCATCCGTCCGCGGCGGTCACGACGATAGTTCCCAAGGGTTATCCGTTCCCCGAAACGTTGCGCTCCGACGTACAGGAGATCATCGAAACCAAGCTGATCCATTATTCGATTCAAGACGTCGGAAGCAGCTTGCGCTTGGTGAGAAACATTCGCCGCGCCCGTTTCGACCTGTTTGTAACGATGTTCGACAGTCCGCAGTTGCGCCTACTCGCGGCCCTGACCGGAGCGCGCGCCGCCGCATGGGTCCGGGTGGATGGCGGATATTTCGAAATTCCCACGTCTTTCCTGGCGGCCTTGTTTTGCGCGGTGTTTCGCGGACTCGTAGGGCGGGCCACGTACGCATTGCTCTGGGTGATAATACGATGTCTACCCGTGCGCGCGGCGAAGTCATAACGGTCGTCGGTTTGATGGTCTCGACGCGACTTCTTATATTGCTCATCCGGAGGCAGGATCAATCCCCATGACGTTCTCTGAACTGACGATCCGTGCGACTGAAAAATCCGCGCGCGCTTTCCACTTTTTCGGGGCCATGTTCGAAGAAATGGGACGCCGGGCCCGCGGCAAAGGCTGGAAATGCGCCCTTATTTTCGCGCGGTCGAAATTGACCGACTTGTATCTGCGCCAGCGCGAGAAATTCATGCGCTCACCCAAGGTGGAATGTCCGTGCTGCGGTTGGACCGGCTATGACTTCTACAGCATGGACGGCGTGTTTTTCTACCTGCCGAGCGTGCACTGCCCGCGCTGCCGTTGTTGCGAGCGTCATCGCATGCTGCAACTCTACATCACGCGCCACGATCCGGACTTGTTCAAGGATGCCGAACGGGTCTTGCATTGCGCTCCCGACCGCGAAGGCGGCCTGCGCGGCCTCATGGGACAGAATACGGCGGCCAAAGTTTTCTCGACCGATTTCAGCCTGCGCGAATTGCAGCCCCGCTCCGGCCCCAAGTTTGTCAGCGACGTCCAGAGTCTACCTCTCGCAGGCGAGTCGGTGGACGTGGCATTCTGTCTGCACGTGCTCGAACATGTGCGAGGGGACCGGCAAGCCGTCGGCGAACTGCATCGCGTGCTCAAGCCGGGTGGTATCGCTTACGTCATGGTACCCTTCATGCCCGGCATCACACAGTCTTACGCCCTCGACCAGCCCGACGATATTGATCACATTTGGATGTATGCGCTCGATGACTTCAAGAACCGTCTGACTGCTTTCGATGTCCGGGAAGTCACACCCAAATCCTTCCTCACCCCCGCTGAAATAAGGCGTTACCGCATCCCCGACAAGGAAATCATCTACTGTTGCGTGAAACATTGAGTCGGCCCCCAGAAAGAAAACCGGCCACTCATGTGTTCTTTTGTATGTACCGGATCAGGATCATCGCCAGTCAGAAGTCGGCGGGGTGCCTAGTCTTGAGGAGAGGGTCGTTATCATGAAATCTCAACACACTGCCGTCGTTGTCGCTTTGTTGTTCCTATCTGGTGCAGACCCTGCCCTCAAGGAATCTTCAAAGGCCGATGTGTCAGCGGTCCAACCGGGAGAAGCGAATACCATGGAGAAAGCGACATTCGGAGCCGGCTGCTTTTGGGGCGTCGAGGCCGCGTTCCGTCAGGTGCCGGGGGTGGTAGACACGGCCGTCGGCTACAGCGGCGGGCATATCAAGAACCCCACCTACAAGGACGTCTGCTCGGATGAGACCGGACATGCGGAGGTCGTCCAAGTTGCCTACGACCCGTCGAAGGTCTCGTATGACGCGTTACTGACCGTGTTCTGGGAAAACCACAACCCCACCACCCTGAACCGCCAAGGCCCCGATGTGGGAAAACAGTATCGCTCCGTGATTTTCTACCACACGCCGGAACAGAAGACCGCGGCCGAAGCCTCCAAAGAGAATCTTCAAGAGTCCGGCAAATTCCGCCGGCCCATCGTGACCGCCATCGAAGCCGCCCAGGAATTCTATCGCGCCGAAGAGTACCATCAGCAATATCTCGAAAAGCGCGGGCTGGCCACTTGCCATATCAAGTAGCGTCAGCAAGACCACTCTTCCGCCTTTCAGATTCTTTTGGAACTCGCCCCGACCTTGTAATTCCTTGCACCATGCTTCGGCAAGGGTGTAAGGTGTCGCATCTGTAGTGCGGTGTACTCGAGCGTATTCCACAGTAGGTAAGGGGACAAAAACGGTGACGCAACGAGTGATTAATGCCATGGCGCCGATCCGCGTGTGCGACCTCGGCGGCTGGACCGATACCTGGTTCGCGGATACCGGCGCGGTGCTCAACATTGGCGTCTATCCCTACGCGGAGGTGCAGATTTACGTCAGTGAGTCCCAACCGGATGCCGCGCCGCGCATCACGATCGAGGCCGAAAACTACGGTGACCGCTACTTTATCGAACCCGGCAAGATCGAGTACGACCGCCATCCGCTTCTGGAAGCGTCCATTGACATTATGCAGCTCCCCAAGACACTTTCCTTTCGGATCAACCTTTATTGCGCGGCGCCCGCCGGCTGTTCCACCGGCACTTCCGCGGCCGTGACCGTGGCGCTCCTCGGAGCCCTCGATCTCCTTACGCCCGGTCGCCGCACTCCCCACGAGATTGCCGCGCTGGCGCACCGCGTCGAAACCGAAAAACTGGGCCTGCAGTGCGGCATCCAAGACCAGTTGGCGGCCGCCTACGGCGGCATCTGCTTCATCGAGATGTTCAAGTACCCCTATGCCTCTGTCTCTCAACTCCAAGTGCCGAACGACGTCTGGTGGGAACTTGAGCGGCGGTTGGTCTTGGTGTACCTCGGTCACAGCCACTCGTCGAGCGATACCCACGGGCAAGTCATCGCGCGCCTCGACCGCGGCGACGCCGACAAGTCCGTGCTCGAACCGTTACGGCGCGCCGCTCACGCTGGCAAGAACGCGATACTTGCGGGCGATTTCGAAGCTCTTGGCCGTTGCTTGATCGCGAATACTGACGGCCAGGCGGCGCTGCATTCCGCCTTGGTTTCCGGCGTGGCTCGGGACGTGATCGCACTGGCTCAACGGCACGGCGCCATCGGCTGGAAAGTCAACGGCGCCGGCGGGGACGGCGGTTCGCTGACCATACTCTGCGGTTCCGAAGGCGAGCGCAAACGCGCGTTCATAAGCGAGCTACCGCAAGTCAATCCCGGCTTTCAAGTGATCCCGACCTACTTGTCGCGCATGGGCCTGCGTCGCTGGGAAGTGAACTCGTAGCGTCCGGGGAGATTCTCTCATCGGAGCAGCGTCCGACTGCGGATTAACCGGAGTTCCCAGGTGTGACTCCACCGCCACCGACGGGTCCACCACGAATCACACGAGCCACACGAACGAACTCAGCGCGGCCAGGGGCGCAGCCAACAACCATCAGCGACGAAACCACAAAGCACGGGGAAGAACCGACTTGGTTTTGACGGAACTCAAATCGGACCGCGGATAACACCGATGATACGGATGAATCTTCGAGAGATCAAAACCGCTGTACCAGAACTACACGCGCTGAAGTGCCGGCCGCCGCGTGTGGAGCGAAAAGGGGCGCAAGAAAATGCGCCCCTTCTGAATTATGTGCCTTGATTCTCGGGTTTTGATTGGGGCGAGCCGGGCCGGTAGCCCCAGACGAGGTCGGCTCGATCCTTGCCGTTACCGCCGTCGTCTTCTTGGTTCAAGCCGACGCTGTACAAGACGTAGGAATCGCCATCGAGCTTATAGATCATGGGATTCCCGGAGAATGGGTCTTCGGCGAGCTCCGGCAGGAAGGCCGGCACCAACGCATGAAGATCGGCGGGCCATTGGCCTTGGGCGTGCCGGTAGCGGTTCAGCGCCAATGCAATTTTGGACAACTTGAGCTGGGCTTCCACCTCTGCGAAAGTTAGCTGGTTCCGCCCTAGGCTCGGCACTGTAGCGACGGTTACCGGATACCCCCATTTTGAACGGTACGTTTCGAGCCTCTGTTCGACCAGGTCAAGGTGCGCCTTAGCCGCGTGACAGGGTAATTCGCTGGCTTTGACCAGTTCATTCATCAGTTCCAACGAGGCCTGTTCGTCCTTTGCGTGTATTAAGGCGAAGAAGGGGCTACCGTAAACCGCAACCAATACGCGTCCCAATACGCCGTCCGATGAAGATGCGAGAGACTCGCCACGTGGGTCGGAAGGATTCAACGGGCCTTCCCCGCGAAGGCCCGCATGAATCTGTCGTACGGCTAGTGCTTCCCCATTGAAACTTTGGACGAGCCCGGCTCGGCTGACGGCAGTATCCGCGGCCGCCATGTAGCGCGCGATAGCCTCGTCGGAGAAGGCGCCATCGTTCGTGATCTCTGGAAGGAGATCGGTGGTTACGATTGCCGCGACGGCTACACCAATCATCTGGCCGATCGTCGTTGGAGAGTCGCGGACATGACCGGCAAATTGGAGTGCGAGCGTACCCGTGTCGAGGGCGTCGTCGGGACGGCCGTCGCGATAAGCCACGTATGCGTCCAGTAGGAGCAAGTTCACGAGGTTCCGGCAAGCCAGCAACTGCGGACCTTTGGCGTTGATAAGGGGGCCGTCCATCCTCGTAAGTGTGACAATATCCTCCCAGCGGGTTGGTTTCATTCGGGCGACCGCCTTCACCTTCTCGATGAGTTCGCGCTGCTCGGAGACGGCCTTTCGAACATCCTCCTCTTGTTCGGGAGTAAAGTTGAACAAGCTTCCCAAAATCTTGGTGATGCCGCACCAGGGGCAATCACCCGTGGCCGCGACGGAGGATGGCCCGGCCCCGGAGGGAGACAACAAAAAGGCCATGGGAGATTCGTCTATCGGCCCTTCGAAGAATTGCGTACCATCCGGGCGCGCAGACTTGAGGTCGGACACTTCGAGAACGGCGCCTTCGGCCTTCAGTTTCGCAATAGTCGCATTGAGATCTTTGGTCGCTCTCGCCCCGAGAATGAAGCTGACTACGGCGAGCACCACCACGAGAATCACGACGATGACGGCGAGCCGCTTCAACACTTTTTTCATGACAACTCTCCCCTCGTTTGGTCTTCCACGCGACACCCACTAAAAGCTGTCTGAACCCCAGAATCCCGTCCTAGACGACTAACCCTATCATAATACTCGCTTTTCAATCAAAGGCAAGCAATCCCGAGGCCAAGGCAGAGATACGCCCTACGTAACCCCAAATTCTCATTCGGATTTTTAGAATCCGGGTAGCGTCCCTCGCTTTCTCTTATATTGCGATTGACGTATCTTCGTGCCCTTCGTGCCTTCGTGGTTCATGCGTCTCGTTCGCGGCCTTGGCCGCGCAAGGTTCATTCGTGTGATTCGTGTGATTCGTGGTAAGCGCTCTTTGGTTGCCGCTTTGGTCTCGATGAGTTCACTGCGACGGTCTGTCCCGGACGCCTTTCAGGGCTTCACGTACCCCGTCTACTACGGATTGACCGACGCGGAGCAATTCGGGTCGCCCGCCGACGACTGCGAAGCGGACTTTCGAGTCATCTTCCGCGGGCTTGCCGACTTGCACCGGGCCAAAAACCTTGGCGTCCTGCGATGGACCCACCTTGGCGACTACGGAGACGACCAGGATCGGCGTGTCCAACCCGTACGGACTTAAGTCACTCGGCACGGTGGGAGCTTCCACGGTCCTCAATTTCGCTTTGGTGAGCGCGTCGAGAAGTATGCCGATGTCTCCCTGGTTCTCGAGAATCTTACTTTCAGGTTCCACAATCACCCATTTCTCCGGTCGCTTCTCGAACTCGAACTGAACACCTTCGAACTGCAATCGGACGCGCGTCGCATTTTGCTTTTGGAAATCCAGCAGTGTCCGCGAACGAAAGTCGTAAGGCGTCTTCTTTAAAATGCCGTAGTCCAGGTTGGTGATGGTCGTGAGCGCGCCCGTGTCCTGACGCGCGTAGTAAAAATCGCCCCGGGACAGTGGCGCACCCACGCGGAGAGTGGCCTCCGTCGGATTCTCGCTGCCAAGCGTCAATGTCCATTCAATACTGGGCTGGTCTAGGCCAGTACTCATCCCCGGAGTTTCTTCGGGAAAGTTCTTTCCTTTCAGCATCTTTATGGTCGAAATGAAGTTGGAGACCGCGACTTGGTCCGTGTCATCCACTGCGGGTTGGACCAAGGTCCAGCCTTTCGCCGGGTCGAGCTCCAACCGAAATTCTTCGTGGCCTGAGCGATATTCCATGGCGCGAATATCGGCGGCGCGCGCCGTGAACAAGCGCTGTTCCCGAAACGCGTCCGGCGATTCCGGAAATGCCGAAATGATCGAGCCGTCCATGACGCAGACCTCGCCCGTTTCGGCGCGGCGCACGTACAGGCCGCCCTCCGGGTCGCCGGTAGCGGTCCCGCCGAAGTATAACGTCTGCGGCGTCTTGCCGATCCCCGCCGATACGGCAATGCGCGCGCCCGGCGGCTCGAGACCGTAATCCGCGAGTTGCTCCGGCGTAGCGACGTAGTCCCGCCCCTGCGCGTATTGAAGCTCGCTGATCAGCTTTTGCACCAATTCCTCGTCAGCCCGCGCCTGTACCGGCGATCGAAGCTGCCACGTACCCTCCGGCGATTTCTCCAGTATCACCGGCACGGATTCTTCCGGCCCCTCGGCGGTGGACGCGCCTTCTGTCGCCGGAGCGGACCGCTTCTGCCGGAAACGGACGTATTCCAGACGCGTGACGCCTTCATCGCCCACGTGGATCAGGCGACGGTCGCGCAGATCGAGCAACGCGCGGTCCAGTTCAAAGAATTCGCGATTCGAGACAAGAAAGACCGCTCCTTCATTGACGCTCGCATAGCGGAACGACTGCGTGGGATCGGCCATGCCCACCGTAAGGCGCACCCCGCTATTCGTAGCCGTATCTAGGGTCATGGTCAGCCGCGGCCGATCCAGTTCGTATTTGGTGAGGTCAGCCGGCTCGTTCTCGATGGTGCGTTCATTGGAGAGCTCCGCCACCGCGCCCGCCAGGCGCTTCCACAGTTCCTGGTTCGCAGGAATGCTTGCGGGACGCGTAATCGCCCACTTGCCGGCTTCGTCGCGGCTCCCTTCGATAGCTGCATCATCCAGCCGTTCGAGCGTTACGTGACGGATTTCCTCCGGCGCAAACGAGAAAACTTTCTTTGCTTCTTCCCTCGCCTGCTGCGCGGACTGTTCGTGCTGAATCATGAGCCAGTACCCGCCCGAAAGGACGATCAGCGCGATCAGAAGCGCAATTGTAGTGCGAGCTTTCACCGGTACTTCCTTCGCCGCCGGTAGGCGAACCAGCCCGCGACTACCACGGCTTGCAGCACGCCCAGACTCGCGATCCAGGCGACGGCCTGCTCCTGCGCATCCGTCAAAAGGATGGGCGGGTCCTCGACGCCCGTGGGCCGAATCGCGATTAACTCTTCGTTCTCGGTCAACCACGCCACCGTATTCAAGACGAAGTTGACATGCCCCGCGATATCAATTCGCCCGTTCGAGGCAAAATCGCTGTCGCCGACGACGACCAACCGCGTATCGCGCGTGAGGCTGCTGTCGCCGACCGGCACGTCCGTCTTAGCGGTGGCCGTCACGGCCACGCCGAGCGAACCTTCCGGTTCGTCCGGGTCCCGATGAACCGTCCGATGTTCATACAGACCGCGCAGGTCGGTTTCCGCGAAGGTTTGAGGCAGCGTGCGAAGAAGCGTGGTCCCGGCGACGTTACTCGGCAGTTCCTCCAAAAACGTTACCGTGCGGGCGGCGGGCAAGACCATTTGTTCCGCAAAGCCGCGCGTGATTGGGTGGTTTTTCTCGTAACAACCCTGAAACGCCTTGGCCGGGTCGGGGTCGTCGCTGAAAAGGCCCATTACGCTGCTGTCCGGGAGCAGCGGTACCTCGAGCGAGGATTGCGTCAAACGCGATACTACGGTGTCTTGTCCTGCTACGATGCCGTAGCGCTGCCGCAACCAACCATAGAGATTCACGGACTGACCTTCGCGACTGGCCAACTGCGGGTCGGACAAGACGAGTAGCCGGCCGCCGCGTTGCGCGAGAGCATCCACCGCGTTGATTTCCTCCGGATGCAAGTCGGCGTTCGGCCCGTTGATCAACAGTACGTCACAATCGGCCGGAATTTTGGGGTCGCTTACGGAGATAGCGAGCGGCTCGACTCGATACGCCTCGGCTTCGAGCAGCGCCTTCAGCTTGCTTCCGCCCCCGCTCGCGTCTGGACGCAGCAAGTCGCGTTCCCCGTGGCCCGTGAGCGAATAGATTTTCGGCTCCGAATTCCGTACAACGTTGATTAAGGCGTTCGTGAAATCGCGTTCTTCCAATCGCGGCTTGGTACCGGTCAACGACAGCACGCGCTGCCGACTGCCGCATACCAGCACCACCGCGCCTTGCGCCGACACCTTATCCTCCAGCTTCAGGGCCGCCACCAAGGCCGGGTCCCGTTGCGGGTCGGTAAACTCAACTTTCAAGTGGGGTGTGACTTTCTGGCAACGCTCCAGGAAGCGCCGGGTCTTTTCCTTCGAAGTCGAGACCTCCGTGTCACCAAGATTGGTGAATAAGCAGGCCGCGTGCACATCCTTATCGAGACTCTTCAGCACGCTGACGGTTTGCTCCGCCAGAGTCCGACGTCCCTCCCGCGTCAAATCCACGGACCAGTCCCAGTGGCTCACGAACGCATACAAGACGATGCAGATACCGAAGAACAGCGCGGAACCAACGACTGTGTTCAATCCGGATAAACTCGCCTTTTCCGAGGCGCCCGTCCACACCCCGACCGCGAGTAGTACCAGCCACACGCATCCGCTGACCAGTCCCACACCCAGAGCCGCCACCACCGGGAGCACGAACGGGTCTTCCTTGAGCAACACGAGATTCACGGCCGCGGCCAACGCAATGGCCGCCATATAGCCCGCGATCTTACGCACACGCATCATTGGCTAGCCCTTCCATTTGCGGCTTTCGAGCGCCCGCAGCGTCAAGAAGAGAAAGAAGACCGTGAACAGCACGTAGTAGGCCACGTCCTTCGGCTGGAAGATCCCTTGGGCCATCTCCCGCGCGTGAGCGTCCAGGGGCAGTTGTGTCACCAGGTCGCGGAAGATGCCATACAGCAGCCCGGTAAGTTTTTGCAGCGCCGGGCCGAATCGTTCCGGCGTCAGTAAGTGTTCGGGCAAGTCTTCACCCAGCGATCCGAGCACGTACGAGATGAACCAGGTTCCAAGCGTCAAAGTGCCGGCGGTCACTTGGTTGCTGGTCATTGCGGAGACAAACAGTCCGAGGCCGACAAACGCCGCGCCCATGAGAAAGACCGTGAGCAGCCCGAAAAGCAGGACGGCAGGCTCCACGTCGGTGTAATAGCTCATGATGCTCAGTTGCACGGCCACCGCCGCCATCATGACGAGCAGCATGCCCAACGCCGCCGCGAACTTGCCCAACACGATTTCGCGATCGCGCAACGGATACGTGAAGAGCAACTCGGCCGTGCCGCGATTCTTCTCCTCCGCCAGTAGCCGCATAGTAAGCAACGGGCCGATAAACATGATCAATTGGCCGCAAAAGACGAGGAACGGGCTCAGCATGGTCTCTTCCAAGTCGGGTACGCCCGTATACGCATAGGCCGGAGGATTCTTCGTCACGCGGCAATAGAAGATGAATCCCGCGGTAAAGCCGAGTCCCGAAAGGAAAGCAAACGTGCCCGCGATGACGTATCCGACCGGCGTGGTGAAGTAGCTCTTGAACTCGCGTTTGCACACGGCCCACGCCGCTTTCATCGCCCGTTCTCCCCTTCTTTCGAGATGGCATCTACGAAGACGTCTTCCAGCGTTCGCGTCCGCGGTTGAAGGCTGCGCAGGGAATGCCGCGCCTGGACCAGCGCCTCTGCGATGGCGGCGCCTGTATCGGTGCGCGTCTGAACGAGGTAGCGCCCCGCACCCTCACAAACTACCTGAGTAACCCCGGTCACCCGTTCCAGCACCCGCTTCACATCCGCTTCCGCCCCATCGGCCTCGACGATTATCGGCTGCGTCCCGCTGGCCCCGCCCAAGTTTTCCATACTGTCCTGCGCGACGATCCGGCCCTGGTGAATGATGAGAACTCGGCCACAAATCATTGCCACTTCCGGCAGAATGTGGGTGCTCAACAAGACCGTATGTTCTTGCGCCAAGTCCTTGATCATCTGTCGAATCTCGATAATCTGTTTCGGATCGAGACCCACGGTCGGCTCGTCGAGGATCAGCACCGGCGGATTACCGATCAAGGCCTGTGCGAGACCGACCCGCTGGCGATATCCCTTGGATAAATGCCCGCAGACACGGCTGGCCATTTCGGTAAGCCCGCACCGTTCCATCGCCCGGCCCACTTCTCGCGCGCGGTCGGACTTGGGAACGTTCTTTACTTCGGCGACATAACTCAGGAACTTCGAGACCAGCATCTCCGGATACTGCGGCACGTTTTCCGGGAGATAGCCGACTCGGCGCTTCACCTCGAGGGGATTCTCATGGACCTCGAATCCGGCAATCCGTGCGGTACCGCGCGAGGCGGGAAAGAATCCGCAGAGGATGCGCATCGTGGTCGTCTTCCCGGCCGCGTTTGGACCGAGGAACCCGATGATTTCGCCCCGCCCCACCCCAAACGAGACATCCTGGATCGCGGCCAATGACCCGTAATATTTTGTAAGCCCCTTTACTTCGATCATTTCCTTAAAGTGACCAGTGGTCAGTTGCTGTTTGCTAGCGGCTGGTTGCAAGTCCTTGGTTTCTGGTTTCCGGTTTTCACTTATTCGGTTCGCGATCAGTATTCGGCATTTAGCGTTTGGCATTCGGCATGGTTGGCCACTCGGAACTCGCTACTCGGAACTCGGTACTCCTTCAAGCATACACCCCTCGAATCGTCTACACAAAACGCCACAAAACGTATTCAGTTGACAAATTCCTGCCAAAACTATCGGTAAGTTCTTCCCCGATTCGCCTGATTTGCCAGCATGGGCCAATTATCGCATCGGCGTAACCTCGTCCAATTGTATAGCTTGCTTAGCCGACCACAATCCGTGGTATAATACGTGACGCTGGCATAGGAAATGCTCACTCCAAATCCAGAGGGGCTTGGACCAAGAAAGTGAGGCGATGCCCAAATGATAGTGCAATGTTGCGTATGCAATAGAATCCGTCGCGGCAATCGTTGGTTGCAAGCGGTGGCCCCGGAAGGGTTTCACGACCGGGTAAGCCACGGCTACTGCCCACGGTGCGCCGTAAAAGCGTTCGCTGAAATTCAAAAATCTTCGGCCCGCCCTTTTCACTCTGCCCGTCACGCCGCAAGCGCTAGATAACCTTCCCCAAGGGATACTGCTCAAAGCGCCTGCAGACCTACGGCGCGCTACCCAAGCGCGCCGCTTCTTTCCCGGAGCGGCGCGTTTGACATAGTTACTTGAGATGATTACAACCGAACTTGGAAAAAGTTCACCATGAAAACCATGGCAATTAGAGAGTTCAAGGCGCGCGCCCAGCAGGTACTTGATCAGGTGGTCAAGACTCGGGAACCGTTGGTAGTCACGAAGTGGGGCCGACCCATTGCGAAAGTGATTCCATGACGGTCGCGACTACGAGGGCCGAAACCCGGCGTGGCTCCTGGGCGGCGTCGAAGCGGACTCACCGTCCGGCAAGGTGATTCACTGGGGCCAGCCCGTGGCCGTACTGTTTGCCCAGGGTAGAAAGGTTCGTATCAGTTATCCGGACTTTATCGAAGGCAACGGCCGGCTTTACATCTCGGAGACGCAAAAGAGCGTCGCCCGCGTCCACGAAATACCCAACGAATTGTTGAGCCGCCTCTGGACTCCATCGAGAAGCGAGACCGCCCACCAATAGCCCAGAGCCGAGGACTCGCGATAGCTCACCGTCACGGCTCGTCAACTCTCTTGGCAACACCGGGGACAGTCTTTATAATAGGGGCCGATTTTTCTTGCGGGCTGGATACCTTTTTGCGAAGGAGGGAGAGATATGGCCAAGAAGACCGTTAATGTGGCGATGATCGGCGCGCAGTTCATGGGGAAGACTCATAGCAACGCATGGCGTAAGGTGGGGATGTTTTTCGACCTGCCCGTCAAACCGGTCATGAAAGTGCTCTGTGGTAAGTTCCCCGAAGAACTGGCAGTCGCGGAGAAGTATGGCTGGCAGGAAACCAGTCTCGACTGGGAGGAAGTGGTGGCGCGGCCGGACATTGACATCGTGGACGTCTGCACGCCGAATTTCCTGCATCCGCCGATTGCCATCGCCGCGGCCAAAGCGGGCAAACACGTGATGTGCGAGAAGCCGCTGGCCAATACTGTAAAGGAAGCGCAGGCGATGCTCGCCGCGGCGAAGAAGGCCGGCGTGAAGCACATGTGCGCGTTTTCATACCGTTTTTCACCTGCGGTGAGCACGATTAAGCAAATGATGCTGCGGGGCGACCTGGGACGGATTTTTCATTTCCGCGCCGCCTATCAGCAGGATTGGATCGTGGACCCAAACTTTCCCCGCGTGTGGCGGCTGGTGAAGAAGCATACCGGTTCGGGCGCCCTCGGAGACATCGGCGCGCATATCGTGGACCTGTGCCATCATCTGGTCGGGCCCGTTGCCGAGGTGTGCGGCGCGCTTCAGACGTTCGTTACCCAGCGCCCGCTGACCGAGAGCGACACGGGGATTTCGGGCAAGTCTGGCGAGAAACGCGTGGGCCGCATGGGCGAGGTGGACGTGGACGACGCGGCGGTCTTCGTGGGCCGAATCGCCGGGGCGGATACCTTGGCCAGTTTCGAGGCGACGCGCTTTGCGCCGGGCCGCCGCAACTTCAACTCGATCGAGATTTACGGCAGCGAAGGGTCGGTACTCTGGAATCTCGAAGACATGAATTATCTCCAGTATTTCAGCCGGAAAGACCCCGGCCATCTGCAAGGTTTCCGGCGTGTGCACGCCACCGATCCGGCGCACCCCTACGTCGGCGCCTGGTGGCCTACCGGGCATATCATCGGCTACGAACATCTCTTCGTGCACGAGGTGTACGAGTTCGTGTCAGGCCTTGGCAAGAGCAAGGTCACCTATCCGACCTTCGAAGACGGGGTCGCCTGCCAGAAGGTGCTCGAGGCGGTGGAGAAGGCCAGTAAGACGAAGAAATGGGTAAAAGTTTGACCATTTGTTGAACGCTGGAAAGCGTGGAGGAGAAAGCTATGAAGTTAGGTACATTGACGGCGATGTTCAGCAATAAACCATTGAAGGAAGTTCTGCGGATTTTGCGTCCGCTCGGCCTTCAGACTGTGGAGTTGGGCACCGGGAATTATCCGGGCAATGCCCACTGCAATCCGAAGGAACTCTTGGCTTCGAAGACGAAACGGGACGAGTTGCTGGCGCTGCTTAAGAGCGAAGGGCTCGAGATTAGCGCGTTGAGCTGCCACGGGAACGCGTTGCATCCAAGCAAGGAGTTCGCCAAGAAGAGTATTGCAACCTTGAACGACACCATCATCCTCGCCGAAAAGCTGGGTGTGATGACAGTGATCGACTTCTCAGGCTGCCCCGGGGCGGATGAGAAATCCACCAAGCCAAACTGGGTGACCTGTGCGTGGCCGCCGGATTACCTCGAGATTCTGGAATGGCAGTGGTCGAAAAAAGTCATCCCATTCTGGACGAAGCAGGCGAAGTTCGCGGCCAATCACGGCGTCCGAATTGCCTTCGAAGCCCATCCCGGCTTTGTCGTGTATAACCCGGAAACGCTGCTGAAAGTGCGGAAGGAATGCGGCAAGAACATCGGCGCGAACTTCGATCCCAGCCACTTCTTCTGGCAAGGCATCGAGCCGGTGGAAGCGGTGCGGGCGCTGGGCGGCGACGCGATCTTCCACGTCCACGCGAAGGACACGCGGGTGTACGAGCAGAACGCGCGCGTCAACGGTACGCTCGACACCAAGCACTACGGGGACGAGGTCCATCGCGCGTGGATTTTCCGCACCGTCGGCTACGGCCATTCCCTCGAATGGTGGAAGGACTTCGTGTCTACGCTGCGCATGGTCGGCTACGACGGCGTGTTGAGTATCGAACACGAAGATAGCCTCATGTCCGGCATGGAAGGCCTCCGCAAAGCCGCCGAAACCCTGAAACAGTGCCTCATCTTCGAAAAGAAGACAGCGATGACGTGGGCGTAAGTGTCTGGGGGTATCCTTACGGCGTAGGTTCCCGCCGACGGAAAGAGCTATAATCGGTTGTAACGTCGGGGCGCGTGTCCATGCGTCCCGATACTTCGCCGCAGGCGTAGTTAGGCCGTCGGAAATAGGTGACCACTATGGAAAAGATGCTCGAGTATCTCCACATCGAAGACTTCAAGTCGCTGAAGTCCGTCAAGTGGTACCCTGGGGCGCTCAATGTTGTGATTGGGCCTAACGCGTCGGGGAAATCGAACCTACTCTCGGCTCTTGAGATGATATCGGCCGCGGCTAGAGGAAAACTGGGCGACTATGTGCAGTTGCAGGCCGGCATCGGCGCACTGCTGTGGAACGGCGAGGGACGGGCGGTCGGTGTGGCGGTTCGTTTTCGGAACGATAATATCTTACGGGATGTGCGCGAGCTACTCCCAAGGAGCGATATTTCAGGACCCATTTCCTATAGATTCGAGCTTACCAGACTTGGTCAATCTCCCAATTACACAGTCGAGAAGGAGGATTGGAGACTGTTCGGTATGACTAGCGGCAAAGTTAGTGAGGCCTTAGTGGAATACCTTCTCACACGCGGATTGCAGGAGCTAAAGATCGATGGGAAAGACTCGGATGAACTTCATCTCGACACCCGCAACCTAAGTCGTGAAGAGGTCGCATTGTCACTTCCTCTCCCCGTAGACGATCACACGCGGCCTTTAATTCTGACCAAAGAATATTTGGCGTCATGGGGCATTTTCCAGAACTTTCGGTCGGACCCGGAATCTCCGATTCGTCAGCCACTCATTGCCAGATATAGCACGCAGGTGTCTGTTGACGGCGACAATCTTGCGTCGGTTTTGCATACACTCTACGAGAGGGACAAGGAGTTTGCGCAGGAGATCGATGTCGGAATGAATGCGGCCTTTGGGGAAGCATATGAGTCGCTGACGTTTCCGCCAGTAGCAGACCAGCGTGTCCAATTGAGCATCCGCTGGAAGGGGTTACAGGGGGCGCATGCGTCTCATATCATATCGGATGGCACCTTGCGCTTCCTCTATTTACTGGCGATTCTTGCGCAGCCGGATCCGCCGGCTCTGATCGCCATTGACGAACCGGAAACGGGGCTGCATCCGCGCATGCTGCCTATCATTGCGGAATACGCCGAGGAGGCGTCGAATCGAACCCAAGTCGTGATCACTACCCACTCGCCGGAGTTCCTGAGCGCTTTCCGTGAGACGACGCCTACGACGACGGTTGCAGAACTCGTGGACGGTCAAACCCAACTCCATGTCCTTGCCGGTGAAGATCTAGCGCACTGGCTCAAAGAATACTCGCTGGGGGAGTTGTTCACGTCCGGCACGTTGGAGGCGCTCGGTTGAAGTTCATCTTGTGCATCGAAGGTAACACCGAAGACCTTGCTCTGCCTCAATTCATTAAGCGGTGGCTGGATCCGCAACTTCGAACTCCGGTCGGCGTCAAGCCGCATAAATTCAAGGGTTGCAAGCATTTCGTCAAAGACATCAACCAAGTCGTTCATTGGTATCTTGAGGACCGGCGAGCCGATGAGATCATCGCAGTGATGGGTTTGATGGACCTATACGGTCCAGATTTCTACCCGAGCGACAAGCGAACGACCGAGGAGCGTTACACATGGGCAAAAGATTATGTGGAAAGAAAGGTGAACCATTCGAAATTTCGTATGTTTTTTGCAGTCCACGAAGTAGAAGCGTGGCTCTTCAGTCAACCCAACATTTTCCCACCGGCAGTTGCAAGAGCCATTCAGAGCGAGTCTCATCACCCTGAAGCCATAGATTTTGATCGTCCTCCCAAGGCGCGGCTGAAGCGAATCTATCGCGAAACCACGACGGAAGATTACCGCCCCACGACACAAAGTGCGGACTTGCTTAAGAAGCTCCGGCCTGAAGTTGCCTACGCGAAGTGTCCGTACCTGAAAGTCATGCTCGACGAGATGCTGCGCTTGGTAAAAGATGCCGAGAAGCGCAAGCGTGCCGAGTCGCCGACACCCGGCGCGCCGTAACGTCGCGCTGGTTGGTGCGCCTCCGGCCGTGTCGGGCCTGCCGTTTCTTCCTCCCGCCGCCACGATTTCGAGTTTTGATCAGAAATAGCCCAATTGGCCTTCTGTGCATTCTTCTGGATTTTCACCTTGAATTAGTATGTCTCAGATACCGCTTGACTAGGGATGGAACAAAGCCGGAGGAGTCGGGGTTCTAGCAGGTGACGGCGTTGTAGCGCGGCCTGATGTCGCGCCACCGTCGGGGACGCGCCGCGACAAGCTATCTGGGACCGCAACCTGGTGTTTTTGGGGGCAGGTGGCCCTTGGTTCGGGGGCCTGAGCTTTCTCGCCTCTGGAACGCGCCACCGCGTTCGGCACCTCGAGGTTTGAACGATGATACGGGTATGCCCGGTTCGTTCTTCGCCCCGTTCGCTTTGCTTCATATCGCAATATTTCCTGGCCACGGCTCTTCTCATTGTGGTAGGACTTATAGGCTGCACTTCTGCGAACACCACGGCAAAGACGCTCTCGTTGGACGGGCTGCGCCAGTCGGAGCTTGCGATGAGCGACGACGCACGAACTGCGTACGTGGTTCCGGCCGGCAAAGACATGACGGTCTCTTTAGGGACGCTCGAAAGCGGTTCGGTGTTGCGGCTGGGGATTCTTCCGTTATGTTCGTCGGACGCGGTTGTCGAGGGTCGGGTCTATGTCGGGAATCGTCTGGTAAACACGGTCCGGGTGCCCGATGGCCAACGCTGGCGGGATTATCGGATCGAAATGTCCGGTTATGGCCAGCCGGGCGAACCCTGCCGGGTGGTTTTAGACAGTCCGTTTCCATTCCAGTTGGCGCCCTGCGAACTGGTTTCGACGTTGGCTACGCGGCCCAATGTGTTGGTCTTCCTCGTGGACACGCTTCGTCCGGATCATTTGGGAAGCTACGGTTATCACCGGAACACCTCGCCGAACTTGGACGCGTTCGCGCGCGACGCCGTGCGGTTCACACACATGGTTTCGCAATCTTCGTGGACGCGCCCGGCCGTGGCTTCACTGTTTACCGGCGCGTATCCGAGCGTGCATGGGGCGCGCGACCGCGCCGACGTTATTCACGGGGATATCCCGACCCTAGCGGAAGCGCTGCGGGATGCCGGTTACGAGGGGCACGGGTATGTCAGCAATCCCAACGTGCTGCCGGTATGGGGTTTCAGTCGCGGCTTTTCCCGATACGTGAACGCGACGGCCAAAGCCGGCAAACACGCCAACGATGGACTCGTGGTGGATGCGGCCATCGCGGGACTGCGCAACGTGATGGGTCGGCCCTGGTATCTTTACGTTCACACGGTGGGGCCACACGCGCCGTACGAACCGCCGGCACCCTACGAACGGCGGTTTGTAACAAGCTCCGAGTTGGGTGGCAAGGAAGAGATAGAACGACGCCGAACCATAGACCTTTATGACGGAGAAATTGCCTTCACGGATGCCCAGTTCGGCCGTTTGGTGGACGAATTGAAGCGTCAGGGAACTTACAACAACTCTCTGATCATAGTAC
>JACQVH010000081.1 GCA_016209895.1 Candidatus Hydrogenedentota bacterium
ATCCTATCCAACCGCTTCGAGGACTTCTGGGAGCAACGCCTACCGCAGCCCACCTAAAAACCCCAATTCCTGACGCAGGCCCCGTGCCGACCCATGCCGAAGAGTGTCGCGGGCGAACTTCGGTTTCGTCTTTATCACGTCGGCTGGTGCCTGGTAGGAGAAACAGGCACCTGTGGACATTTCGCTTTGAACCGGCTTCGAATGTCTCATCCGTCCATCCGTAATCCAGCGCACGAACGCTCGACCTAGTCGTCGGGAGGACGAAAGCCCCGTGTAGGTTTGGGCCTTTTTCGTGAATTTCGTTATTTAGAGTTGCCTTTTGATGGAAACTGCGATTACAATGATTCAGTTCGCAGTTTACGGAGGAGACACGGTGTTGCGGGGCTATTTGGTCGCTGAGAGCGAAGGCTGGGGATCACGCCAGTTGGAAATCGGCTCGTCCCTGGTGGTGGGGCGCGCGGCCGACTGCGGTTTGGTCATCGAGGACGGGGCCGCATCGCGGCGTCACCTCGAAATCACGACGCGCCAGGGGGGCTATTACTGGCGAGACTTGGGCAGCACCAACGGGACCCTCCTGAACAACCGCCGGGCATCAGACGGCCGCCTGGAACCCGGCGACGTGCTGCGCATCGGGGATACCACGCTACGTTTAGAGGTCCGCGAAGTGTCCGAGGCTCCCGTGCAGGAAGCTGCCACGATGCTGGCGACGATGCGGGACTGGCAGGGGGAGGAGAGCGGTGCGGGGCCGGTCCGCGACAAGACGAGCGATCTGTTGCGGGCGGTGTACTCGGTCATGAATGAGGTGGCCACGAACTATGAACCGTGCGCGCTCGTGGACAAGATTCTGCAGACGACCATGCGCGCCGTGGACGCCCAGCGGGGCGCGATCGTATTTGCAGGAAAAACGGCGCAGGAATTGGGGCCATGTCCGGTATGTCACTTCATTCACATGATCCGCGAAGGCGAACTCTATCGTGGCCAACGCGAGGAACTCCGCATCAGCAATACGGTGGCGCAACGCGTGCTCAGCGGCGGCGAGAGCTTACTCTATCGGGATACGGACGATCACGGCGATCTTAACGATGCCGCCAGCATCATGGCGCTGAATCTACGCTCGATTATTTGCGTGCCGTTGAGAGGCAAGAATGGCATCCTGGGCATCCTCTATATGGACAGCAATCGCCCCGACCAGCAGTACACGCAGGACGACCTGCTGTTGAGTACGGCCGTCGGCAACAGCGCCGGTCTAGCGATTGAGAACGCCCACCTCCACAACCAGATTCTGGAAAAGCAGCGCATGGACCAGGAACTGCAGTACGCCTGGAGCATTCAGGAGGGCTTCCTCGTCCGGGAGTGGCCGGACCACGCCAACCACTTCGAGATGTACGGCGAGACGCGCCCGGCGAAGGTGATAGGGGGCGATTTTTATGATTTTGTGCAGCCACTGCCCGATCACGTGGGTATCCTGATCGGCGACGTGAGTGGCAAAGGCATTCCCGCGGCGTTGACCATGGCGCAATTGTTGGCCGAGTTCCGATTATGCGCGCGCGGGACCGCGTCGCCGGTGGAAGTGCTGAAGGCCCTGAACGCCGATCTGGTGAAACGCAGTCGGCACGGGATGTTTTGCAGCCTCTGCTATCTGATACTGGACTTGCAAACCGGCACGGCGCACTGCGCCAACGCGGGCCATCATCCGGCGGTGTTTCTTACGAAAAAAGGCTCGCGGCTATACGGCGGCGCGTCGGGTCCGCCGGCCGGCGTATTGCCGTATACTGCGTGGAAGGATGTGAAGTCAGTTCTCGATCCCGGTGACACGGTGCTCCTTTATACGGACGGGATTATCGAGGCTCGCAGCCAGGATTTCCCCCAAGGCGGCGCCGAAGGCTATGATGAGTACGGCGCGGAGCGTTTGCTCGCCCTGGCGGAAGGCTTTTACGCTCGTCCACCGCGGGAGTTGATCGAAGCGGTGAACGTGGACGTTCTCCACCACTGCGGCCCCGTGTCACCCCACGACGACTGCACCATGATTGCCGTGAGGTATCTCGGTTGAGTGTGCGGGGAATACGGCTGGTGCTGGATTCCGATCCGCGCCTGCTCTGTTCCGTGCGCGGGCTAGTGCGGGCTTACGTGGGTGGATTGGGTTTTTCGCCGGAGCGCACCGAAGAAGTGGTGCTCGCGGTAGATGAGGCCTGCTCGAATGCGATACGGCATTCCTACCAGGGCCGAATCGACCGGCCGCTGCGGCTGCATTTTGATGCGCACGACGGGCTCGTGGAGATAGTGCTTCGGGACGAGGGCAAGCCGCTGCGCAAAGAGCGGGTGACGCGGCGGCGACTAAAGCCGGAGAAAGTAGCGAGGGTGCGCCCCGGAGGTCTCGGGGTGCAATTGATGTATCAGGTATTCGATGATGTAGAGTTTCAGCCGGGTCTGCATCGGGGCAACCAGGTCGTGATGCGGCTGCGCCAGCCGCGCTGCGGCGCCGGACGGCAAACGCGTCATGCGTGATTTTGGTTTTGATCGGGCTTGTTCGTGGAAAGGGATTCATTGTAATGCCGGTTGAGATTGATCTTTCGGAAGCTGACGGGAAGTACGTCGTAAGAGTGCGGGGTGAAGTTGACCTCTACACCTCTCCGCAGTTGCGAAACGCGGTGACCAAAGGCGTTCCCGCTTCCGGGCATACGGTTGCCATAGACTTGAGTCAAGTGGCTTACATGGATAGCTCGGGCGTCGCGACGCTGGTGGAAGGGCTGCGGGCCGCGGCGCAGGCGCAGCGGTCCTTCTGTCTGGTCGCGCCCTCGAGCCCCGTCATGAAAGTGCTCCAGCTTTCTCGATTGAATTCCGTTTTTGAGATTCGCGAGACCGTCTGATGTATTCTTTCGATGGCCTCGATAGTGGTCACCGTCCGTCAGGGTGATTGGCGTGCAGCGTTACTTGGGTTGGCTCGGGCGGATCACGTTGAACGCCCTATTTGCCTTGGGGCGCGTCTGTGTTTTGATCGCCGACACGTTCCACTGGCTGCTGCTGGCGCCGATTCGCGGCCAAGGACTCCGAGTTCGAAGCACGGTCGAGCACTTTGTCGAATACGGGGTTCATTCGCTGCCGATTGTCTCACTCATTTGTTTTCTGGTCGGCGCGATTATGGCGATGCAGGCGTCCTATCAGTTGGCCCGTTTCGGCGCCACGATCTTCATCGCCAACCTGGTGGGTGTCGCCGCCATCCGCGAAATGGCGCCGCTGCTAACCGCCGTGCTGATTACCGGCCGCAGCGGTTCCGCGATCGCCGCCGAGATTGGCACCATGAAGGTTTCCGAGGAGATTGACGCCCTCAAGGTCATGGGTTTGAATCCCACCAAGTTTCTCGTGGTTCCCAAGTTCCTGGGCATGCTCTTGGCGGTTCCTTGCCTTACCATCCTCTCGACGTTCATTATGATTGCGGGCGGGTACTGTCTGACCACCGGCGTGCTCGGTATTGACTCCGAGCGATACATTGAGCAGACGTCGAAGGCACTCGTGATGAAGGATCTCGTGACCGGTCTCACGAAGAGTGTCTTCTTCGCGATTGTGATTTGCCTGGTGGGCGTATACCGCGGATTTCAGGTGGAGGGCGGCGCGGAAGGCGTAGGCCGGCAGACGACCTCGTCGGTGGTAACCTCACTGTTTCTGATCATTGTCGTAGACTTGGTGTTCACTACGATCTTCTACTTCGCTTGACTATGGACAGAACGGAAGATTACATCATCGAGGTACGTGACCTGACCGTGAAATACGGTGATCGCGCCGTGTTGGAGGGGATCAATTTCAAGGTGCGCCGAGGCGAGACCTTTGTCATCCTGGGCGGCAGCGGCTGCGGCAAGAGTACGCTATTGCGTAATCTGGTCGGTCTCATGCGTCCGTATTCCGGGCAGATTCTGATCAACGGTCAGGATTTCACGGCCATGTCGGATGAACGGCGCGTGGAAGCGCGCAAACGGATGGGTATGTGCTTCCAGGGATCGGCGTTGTTCAACTCGATGACGTTGGCCGACAATGTGGCGTTGCCGCTGCGGGAACATACCCGCTTGAATGAGTCCACGATTGAAATCATGACCAAAATTAAGCTGGAATTGGTCGGCCTCAGCGGCTATGAAGATTTCTTGCCCGCCGAGCTAAGCGGAGGAATGAAGAAGCGGGCGGGCCTCGCCCGGGCTATGGCCATGGACCCGGAAGTCATTTTCTACGACGAGCCGTCGGCCGGCTTGGACCCCATCGTCGCCGCGGGACTGGATACGTTGATTCGCAAAATGCAGAATACGTTTAATCTGACCAGTGTCGTGGTCACACACGAATTAGCCAGCGTACGACTGATCGCGGACGTGGTCTGCATGCTGAAGAGTGGACGGATCGTGGAATTGGGAACCATTGCACAACTGGAAGCTTCCGAAAATCCCTTCGTCAGGCAGTTCTTCGAACGGCGTCCGGAGGACGAAGGCGGGCAGAGTTCGGAGTATATTCATGCCGTTACCGGCCTGGAATGATGCGCCGGCTCGATTGAACAGGAGTTTGGGGAATGCCCTCTAAGAAGCACGATTTCACGGTCACGGAAATCAAGGCCGGCCTTTTCGTACTGGTCAGCGTTGTGCTTTTGTCCGTGTTCGTATCGGTCGTTTCAGGATTGCGCCCGCCGGAAAAAGGGAAATCGTATCATACGTCGTTTGCGGATACCGGCGGATTGAATAAAGGCGCTGACGTGCGATTCGGCGGGATCAAAGCGGGTCGAGTAACGGGTTTTAACGTAGATGCTGACACGCCGTCGCGCGTTCGCGTGGATTTTTACGTCCGTGAGGAAATCCCTGTCAATGCGAAGAGCAAAGCCTACATTACACAGACTACTCTAACGGCCGAAAAGCACCTCGAGATTTCCACGGGCGAAGACGCCGCCCCGCTCTTGGAATCCGAGTCGGAAGTTCCGTCGCAGGCCAGCGGCCTTCTCGCCCAAGCCGATTTGATCGCCGGCGACCTGCGCGAGATTCTGGATGACGTCAAGAAACTGTTCGAAGCCAAAGAGTCGGAGAAAACCGTCACCGTCCAAGACATACTCAGGAATGTGGACTCCGCCGTGACGGAAGGTACGGACCTGTTAAAGGACACGCGCGGCGTGATCGGCGATAGCCGCGACGACATAGACAAGATTCTGGCCAAGGTCCAGGAGGTTGAGGACGCGGCTAGGGACTTGGCGACACACCTGGATTCCGTCGTCCAGGAGAATAGGAGCGGCATAAAGACTGCGGTGGATAACGCGGGCGACGTAGCGAAACGGGTGAACGACCAGGTTCAAAAGCTGGCTGCGAGGCTGGACCAATATGTGCAGTCCATCCAGGCGATCCTGGATAACGCCCAATCGTTCAGCGGAGACGCCCGGCAATTCCTGGAGGTGAACCGGCCGGTCATCGAGGATGTGTTGCTCAATCTGCGCACGACTACGGAACATCTTCAAGACTTCTCGCGCATGATTGCCGAACAGCCGCAGTCCGTGTTGCGCGGCGCCAGTCCGCAAGGAAGGCAGTGAAGATTTTCCATTTGTGATTCTCGATTTTCGATTTGTCACTCTCGGTAAGACGGTTTTCAACTTGACAATCGAAAATGGGCCGTCGAAAATCCGGAATACAGGGAGGATGTATGAAGCGGGTTTGGGTGCTATTGGGTTTGGTCGCTTTCTCGGGATGCGTCACGGCGAAGCCGCCACGATACTACACGCTGGATATGCGCCCATCGGGCACGGTCGCGCCGCCCTGCAAAGTCGTTTTTGAACGCCTGGCACCGGCCGAGTCGTTGGCTCGCCGAGAGATTCTGATCAAGAAAAGCCCGACCGAGATCGAATATTACGCGTTGGACCGCTGGGCCGCCGATCTGGGCGAACTGGTGCTGGAGAAGCTGGCCTCCGAACTGGCTAAACCGAGAGACCTATCAAAGACCTTAGTAGTTTCGGGGACCATCCTTTCCTTCGAGCAAGTGGATATATCGTCCGGAGCCGAGGCCCACATCAAGCTCGCCCTCGATTTCCGCGCGCCCAACGCGAGCCGGCATCAAGCGCCGGCATTCGCGAAGGTGTACGAACTGAACACGCCGATGAGTTCTGCCACGCCCGCGGACGCCTCACTGGCCTTGTCTCAGGGGTTAGTACGGCTCGCGGCGGAGATCGCTACCGACCTGGAGCGGCTCTGAGAGATTGGAACTCCCCGGCGGCGCTCGCTAACATGGATACGAATCGGCGAGACCGAGCCCGGCGGCGTACGGGTCTCACCAAGACAAAATCGCGGGAGTTTTAGGGCGGATGGAACAGCATTCGGGTTTGACAACACCGCCGCAAGAACACATCAGCGACTTCGAGCGGGCGGTCTGCTATTTCACCTTGCCACGAACGGTTAGCTCGGTGACACCCGCAATTGTCATCGTGTTTGCGGTGATCTTGCTGGAAGCGTTGGGCGCGTTGGTGTACGGGGTCGTGCAGCAGAATCCCGTGTGGATGAAGGCCGGGACCGGCGCTCTGGCGGCGACGGTGGTTTTCGGTCTGGCCACGTTCATGATTCGGGGGCTGTTGAACGAGGTCCGCCGCAATCGCGCCCTGCTCGAAGCCCAGAAACTTCCGGAAGCGCAAGCCCCGCCGCAGGATTTGCCGGACCCCTTCGCCGGCCACACGCTGCTTCGCCGCGCCCGGAATGCCGGTCGGGACGCATTCGTCTGCACGAACAATCGAGGCGAAGTCGTCTACAAAGTTGCTCGTGTCCCTTACCATAAAGTGCTTACGCTCTCCGATGCCCAGGACAAGGAAATCCTTCGCGCCGAGATTAAGGGAGTCAAACGTAGCTTCCTGCTCTTGGAGGGTCTTCCGAGCCGGTTGGACGTGTACGTCAACGACGAGTGCGTGGCGCGGATCAAGGGGCGATTCAACCTCAACGTCCCGATACTCGAGATCACGTGTTCGCGTCCCGCGCCGGCTAAATACGCATTCCGAGAAAACGGGATTTACCGCGAGCGCCGGTTGGTTGGCCGCATCTATGAACTGCGGGGCCGGCTCTATCTCGATATCGAATCGGCAGAGTTGAACGAAGGGATTCTGGCACTCTTCATCGGCATGTCATAGGCGGATGCTCGGGTCGGAAGGCGCACGAGCACGGCCAGGAAGATGGACCCGTCTGCGGCGTGGGATGGTGGAGAGTTGCGCACTACGGTGCCCTGTGTTAGGATGCTGCCGGTGATTTGGGGAGGAAATGAATGGAATCTGTGCCAGGGGACCAGAGCGCACTGGACGACCTCCGGAAGGGGAACCGTTGCCTGCTCAACGTGATGGGCCAGCATTTCCTCGTTCAGATTACGGACGTCGGCGCCGAAACCATGAAAGTGACTTTTCCGGGGACCGACTATCCGGTCTCCGGAATGCGCGTGGCCTTGGAATTCCACGACGAACTTGGATATACATATTACCTCTCCCACGTCAAGGAAGGGCCGCGCACCAAAGGCGAGGGCATTGTTCTTCAAAAACCGCTGGACCTGCGCCGCAACCGCCACCGCCACTCCGTCCGGGTCCCGACCGATCTGATGGTGCAGGTGAAGGACCAAATCCACCTGCGCAAGTATGATGCGGCGCTCTTGGACCTCAGCGGCGGCGGTACGCTGATCGCCACCAACGCCCCTTTCGATTTCAATACCACCGTCGAACTGAGCCTCTCGCTGCCCGGGGAGCCGACCCACCAGATCATCGCCCAAGTGGTTCACGCGGCCGAAGCACCGGAGGCGCGTTGGGGACTCAATCGCCTGCTGGGTCTCCGTTTTGTGGGATTGGAGCCGGCGGTGACGCGCTCGATCGGTCATTATATTGGGCGGCGGCTTCGCGAGTTGTATCTCGGCGATTAATGACGCGCCTCCGGCCATTTTGGAGCTTTGCCTCCGCATCTTGCGTAACGTTTCACGTGGGTCATGTTGTTCGTTCGTACCTTCATCACTAGCCCATACCCAGTGCTCTTACTTGTGGCGACACTCCGATTTTGCAAGATTCATCGAACTACGGGGCTCTACCTGTGGGTTGGCGCAATTCCCTTCCTGGCGCTTCGGGCCGACGCTGACGTATTCCGCGTCCCGTTCGACTCCCACGCGCACCTTCTGGTACACGCCGGACGCGGACTCTTCCTGGAATGCCAACCGCCGGGCGGCGGCGCCGGTGAAACCGTGCTGAAAGGGTACCTGCTGCGGGAAGAAGATTCGAGGGTGTACGCCGGGAAAGGCCGAGTCGCGATCCCGATGCGGGCAATCAAGCCGGATGTTCAGCGAAGGATGTTGCTGACCGCCTTCCCGAATGATGTCGTGGACGAGCGCGGATGGACCCACCAGGTCCGTTTCGGCGACCGGGCGGGCGAGTCCGAGTCGCTGGAAGCGCTGTGCGAATGGTTGACGGGCTCCGCGACGAACGCTAAGTGGGTCATTGCCGAGAACCAACTCAAGACGGCCAGACTCGTACCCGGTCAGACGGTCCTCATCCCGGCACGACTGCTGCGTGACGTGATGAAGACGCCCACACCGAAGGCCGTCGAGGCGGAACCGGTGCAGCTTGAGATTGCGGCCGAAGCGTTAACCTACGGCACAGACCCGAATGGCCCACACGCCCTGTACCGGCTTAAGCCCGGTGAGGCCCTGTACACGGCGGTGGTCGTGCGGTTCACGGATTTTGAAGATAACGCCGCGATCCTGGAGGCGTGCGAGACCATCCGGAAGCGCAGCGGCATTCCAGATGTCCATCACATGCCGGCGGGCCAAAAAGTGCTTATTCCCCTGGAGATGCTCTCCGATCGCTTCCGCCCAGCAGGAAGTCCGGAACGTGCGGACTATGAACAACGCATCCAGGAGGCAAAGCAACTGAAGGGTCAAGTTAAGACCCGCGACCTGGACGGGGTTGTGGTGGTAATCGATCCCGGTCACGGCGGCCGGGACTACGGGGCGCGGAACGCCAAATACGGGCTTTATGAGGACGAATTAAACTACGAACTTGCCTGCCGCGTCAAGAAACTGATTGAAACCCAGACCCGCGCGAAAGTGTATATGACCCTCTGTGACCGCAGCCAGGGATTTGAGCCGGCGAGTATCCGTACGTTCAAGCATGACACAGACGAGGAAGTGTGCACCACGCCGCCGTACCGGAACTCGGATCGGAACCCGACGGACGCGAAGGTGTCTGCGAATCTTCGGTGGTTGTTGGCGAACGCTTACTACCGCCGAGAATTGGCGGCCGGAACCGACCCGAAGAAAATGATTTTCACGAGCTTCCATTGCGACGCGCTATTCAACGAGCAACTGCGGGGCGCGATGGTGTATCTGCCGGGCGCAAAACACCGGCGGGACCGGGAAACACATTCGGGTCGCGGGTATGACCAGTTCAAGGAAGTTCGGGAACAGCCGTATGCCACTTCTACGGCTGCGGAACGGAGGCGCGATGAGGCTTTGTCACGAAACTTCGCTGTAACTTTTCTGGAAGCGCTAGGCCGAAGACGCATCAAACGCCACAGTGTCGGCGACCCGATCCGCTCCCAGATTCGGCAGGACGGGGGCCGCGTGTACGTGCCGTCCGTGCTGCGAAACACCATGATTCCCACGAAGGTACTGATCGAATCGGCGAATCTGACGAATCCTGACGATTGTGAGCGCGTGGCGGACCCGACTTGGCGACAAGCCTTTGCTGAAGCATATGTGGACGCATTGAAGATGTATTTCGGATCGTAGTTCCAGCCGGCTGCCTCCCGCGCTCTGTAGCGCCGGAACGCGGTCGGCACGTGCCCCCCGTAGCTTGGGCGTCCTTGCCCAAGCGACTTGCCCAGGATGGGCAAGCGCTACCAGCGGCGGCCGAATCTAAAGGCGCGGCGTGAAGGTCGCTCTTCGTCCCCCGATTCGTTCACGGCTGCCGCGGACGACATAGTTGCCGGCATTTGATCTTGCGGAATAGGGCTATCGCCCAGCGGCACCGTGACGCTGGGCGAAGGGATAATCTCCGGCCCGGGCATCGCCTCCGGAATCGTCATTAAAACCGGGCGCCGCTTCCATTTCGGCCGGTCCGGTACCATTGAGTAACCGATGATGTCGCCGAGGTCCAGGAAAATGGCTATCAGAACGAAGAAAATCTCCTTGATTCCGACCGTCTTAAAGTCGAACAGTCTCGCAAATACGGTGAAAAGGGGGCTTTTCGTCTCGACTGCCTCGGGGAGCGCAATACCCGCGACGGCGCCCGGGTCCTTCACCGCTACCCGAAGCTGGTCCTGCAAGGTCTGGATTTCCTGAACCGTCTTCGGCAACGTAGACGCGAGCAGTTCCCCGGCCTTGGTTTCCGCGTCAATGGCCTGCTCGATAGACTGGAGTTCCACGGAGTTCGTCTTTTGCAGAATCGTCAACTGGTAGTCCTCGTTACGGGCAATGTGGCCGTAACCGGCCGGCGCCTCCCTCAATCCCTTGATTTCCGACTCGAGTTCGCCCTCTTGCTTGGCGATTTGCTTGAGCAGGCTGTCGCGCTTGCCCGTCAGGCCGGAGTGCACCTGCGCCAGGTAATCGCTGTAAACGCTCTTTACTTGGTTGGTCGAGTACTGCATGAAGAAGTCGCGGTCCGCGGTGCGGTAGAGCACGTCCATGTTAAAGGCAATCGAGATAAAGGCAATGATGGTCATTCCGACCAACCCGAACAGATTCAGGCGTTTCTGTTCATCAATAATAGCGAGCTTCATGCCGAACAGCATCAAGCCGATGGCCACGGAGAGACCCAATGCAAACACCGAACAGTCCCAGATTTTGTCGCCCCACAACGGAACGGGTATGGCGGGCTTCGGCAAGATGGAGTCGTACAGGCTCTGATACGTGGTCCACATGGACACGATGGTGAGAATAATCATGGCGACGAAAATGATCGCGCGGGTCGTAACTTGCATGGCAGACTCCTCCGCTGAACGAATGACCAGAACCGTACATACTATATACTCGAAAATCCGGCGAAGTTCCAGTGAAACTTGCAAGGGCGGGCACGAAATTCTTCGCCTGCGGGCAGAACTATGAAATGCGGAAGGGTGAAGATCATCGGCATGCCGTTGGTGTCGTTCTACACGTTCCTCAGGGCTAAGCTCCGCTCGACCTGGACTTCACTTCGCTCCAGAACTCTTCGTGCGGAATGCCTTTGCCGGCTCGAAGCTGCTTCTCTGCCGTTCGCAAGATGCTTTGAAATTTCGGCGAGTAGGCTAACAGAATACGCTCGATCTCGTCTTGGTCATTCATCGCCAGCAACATGGCCACGGGCTTGCCATTCTTCGTCACAACGACCGGGCCCGATTCGCAGATCTTGAGATAGCCGCTGAACCGTGCTTTTACATCGGCTACCGACGCGATTCTCATAGTTGAACCTCCTCTCGACCTAAAATCAGCCGCTGACCCTGTTTCTCCCCGATCGCCAATATGGCAACTCTGTGGTTGCTACGGTCTACTTTGTAGAAAACGCGAAAACGATTGTTTGGACCGATTCGGAGTTCCCACGTAGCGCCGAAGAAAACCGGCCGTTTCAGCGGTTTGCGATTTGTTGTCTCGATCTCCGGATGGTGTTTCAACCGCAACTCGATGGTGTCGCGGATCAAGGAATGGTACTTAAGTTCGAGTACTCGCAGATGGCCTTTCACCACCGGAGCATAGAGCAACTCGTACGCACGCCAACTTGTCACAATAACCATAATTATAGTCAGAACAAATTGCGCCGTCAAGCGTAAGATTAGTAGCAACTCTCTATGGATTCGAGCGGAATGCGACGGCGTAGAGGTCGGCGTCCATGAGTGTAAACTTCAAGCAGATAGGCTTTCCCGACAAAGTCGAGACGTCGTTCTTGCCGCCCCATGTCAGTACCCGTTCGATGGCGTCGCCGAAGATTTCGTCTGAATCCTGGAGTGAGAATCCGGGGATGGCATTTCCACCGGTATCCTGAATTTCGCAGCGGACGTATCCGATGCCGGAGGTCGAAACGTTGAGGACCAATTGATTACCACGGAACTCCAGAGATTTGGTGACCACAAAACCTTCGACCGCATCTGCGGACAGCGACACGAAGCCGTCAGTGCGGATCGTGGCACGGCGGATGCGGCAGGTGGGATGACGGTAGTGTTCGAGGTAATAGAGCGATATCTCGCCGGGGCTGAGTTCAAACATGCCCCAAGCAATCTGAATGTTCCGCTCGTTCCAGTTGTTCGGGTCCAATCCCGGCCGGATGAACGCCTCGCGCCAGCGATGCCAGCGCACGCCGTCCCGGCTGGTCATGAAGACTCCGTCGGACACGCCGGGTCCGCCGGGCCAATCGGGACAGAAGCTGCGGGTCGGATTGAAGCGTTTCGGGAAGCCCAAGTAAAGACCTGGGGATCGGAAGTAGGGGATAATGGAATTCGTATAGAGGTGATCGGCGGGCGCGTTCCCGAAGTCCAGCCATTCGGGCGCAGACCAGTGGACGAAGTCGTCCGAGTATGAACGCTTGATGGTGCGGACGCCGTCCCGGAAATCGCGGAAGAAACATTCGTACCGCCTATTGACGGGATGCCAGAACGCAATGTTATGAGAGTCAAACTTGCCATCCGTAAGGATTGGCTCCGCCTGCAACGGCTTCCAGTGGTAACCGTCCGGAGAAACAAACGCCAATAACGGCGCTCCCCCCACGGCTTTGTACTTCGTCTCTGGTGTCGCGCCCGGATTAGAATCCAAGAACGGGGCGAAGTTATGAGCCCCCTTGTCTACCCACACCACATTGCTCATCGTCGCGCCCGCCACCGGATAGAGCTCAAGCTCCGGTTTAGTCCAGTGAATCCCGTCTGCACTCTCGGCGGTGCACGCAACTTCCGGCGCGCTTTCATCGGGCAGCCCGCGATAATAGCAGCGGTATCGGTCGCCGTCCTTGAATACGGTGACGTACGCGCAGTCCTTCCCTTCCCACGGTTTATCCAATGGAATGGCAATCTCTTGCGGCGCCGGATGGTGCAATTCGAGCCGTACCCCGTCCAATTGTTCGATCAGGTAGTCATCCACAAACAATTGCAGATCGGACCCAATCGGTATTGCGGCGAACGTCGCGAGTAAAACGGCTAACATGTTTTGGTCCTTGATCCCTAGTTACTGGTTTCCGGTTGTTTCTCCGTCACTCGTCACTCGAAACTCATTGCTCATTGCTCGTTGCTCATTGCTCATTGCTCTCTTTGGACGATATGCGGACCGTGGATAGATATCCGCTGTGGTCGCTGAGTTCGGTGCGGTGACCATTGGCTTCGATTTCTCCGTCAATACTTTCGCTGTTCAGCGCTTCGAAATGATAGCGATCATTGCCCACGCCAAAAATGTGGTCAATCCGGGAATCAACCGTCATCATTCGCTGCAGAATCGCTCCTTCCACAATGGCTTGATACGCTTCGCTGTCCGGCCGACAATTGAAATCTCCCAACGCAATCGCGGGACCGTTACCGGTGGCGACGCGGTTGATGAAATCAGCCATCTCGCGCATCTGCGCGAAACGATCCACATCATACTCGGTAGAACCATAGCGCGCGTGCGCATGCGTGTTAAAGAAATCGAGCACGCCGCCATCCGGCAGGCGCACCCGCGCGAGCGCGACGCCTTTCCCGGCCCACCAGTCCCCGTGCCGAATCTTGTACCACTTGCCGTTCCGCGTATAACGATGAAACAAGACTTCTTCGATTGGAAACGCGCTGACGACGAACAGGCCGCTCCCGACAGTTCCACTCCGAAAATAATGATGATGTTTCAGCCGCGAGTCGGCCAACGCCGCCAGCAACACTTTTCGGTCGGCGGCAATAAAGGCTTCCTGGAATCCTACGAGGTCCGGGTCAAGTTCGGTCAGCCTGTCGGCGATGGCCCGCATGCGCTCCGGACGATCTTCAGATTCCCAATACAGGTCGTGGACGTTGAAGGTCACGATTCTTAGGTTGACCGGCTGAGCGAGCGGCCGAGGCGACGTTTCCAGAAACTTGCTTTTCGAATGGTCGCTGTCTGGCGCCGCCTTCATATTATTCAGCAGCAGCCCGCCAAGGATGAGCGGAGGCAGACCCAGTAAAACCACAAGGTACTTCCACCGTCGGTGCATTCAGCCGAAACTGCCCGTCTTAATCGTTGGGCGCATATTCATCAGCAGCGTCGTTCAACGCCCCGGCCTTTTCCGGAGGCTCCGCGGCCGACGACGTTTTGCCGCCTTTGAAAGGCCGCCTAATGAAGTTGGTGATCTTGTTGCCCGACCGCTCTTTGCGCTCAGATGACTTCGATGGCGCCGGCTGGATTTCAGCGGCTGGAGCCGGCTCCGATGCCGCGGCCGCCGCTTCGGGTGCCGGGGCAGGAGACGCCTTGGGAAGGTACCGCTTCGGCCGGCCTTCAAACGGTAGCCCAAGGTCGGTCGCCATGGCGATCAGTTTTTTGTCCGGGGTTGCGGCGCTTAGACCGTACGTACTCAACTTCTCCGACGGTGCGATAGTGCTCGACGCTACCTCGATGGCCTTGCCTTCCTTGGCTTGCCAAAGACGGTGACTACCGGCGGTGTCGAGAGCGAGGTTGCTCAGGCCCCAGGTCGGACCGCCCGGGAACGAAACCACTGTGCAGCCGGCGGCGACGTCATTCCCTTCGAAGGGCACTTGCCAGAGTTTGGGCGCAGCCTGATTGTTATCGAGCGGGCGCGGCATCAGCGTGGGACGCGGGAAGAGTTGTTCGAGTTGTTCGCGCGCGTTTCCGCCCGGCGTTCCCACTAATTCAATGGGGCCTCCGTAGAAAGCCAGCGCCGCGATCAGTTCATCGCTCAACGATTTTACTCCCGCCACGTTCAGACGAGCCGGTCCGACGACCGCCGCATATTCTGCCAACCGGCCGCTGCTTCCCGCCGCTTCGAGCCAGGCGTTGAGGTCCGGGGCGAGCGCGCCGCAGGATGCCGGAAGCACCGGCAATCCGCCCGCGGCCGCCGCCACCACCTCGAACGCATACTGCTCGGCCTGCGTTCTCGTCATGTTGAATTCGCGCAATACCTCGTCCGGTACTTGTGACGGCTGCACGACGAAGAACGCAAACCCAACCCTGGCGGCCGACTTGAGTTTCTCCACGGCGCGGGCGCGGGCCTCCGGCATAGCCAGGTTCGTCCACTTACGACCGGCTCCGGCCATCTGCCCGGCGTCGAATTCTATGTCTATCGCCAACGGATCGAGGCTCAGTCCAGGCTTCTTGCCCATCGCTGCGAGTTCGCGTGCCGCACGGCTCACCGGCGCGTCCAGCGTTCCTGGGACTTTGGCCCAGCCGGCGGGTATCAAAACATGGTCCGTTCCGGGGCCGGTCCAGGACCGAGCATCGGAATAGAGCGCCGATTCCGGGCTGGCATCGTCCACGGTAATCCAGCAGTCCGGGAGGTCCTTTCCGCAGTCCGGCCGCGGCAACGTGCTCTGCGCCCACGAGTAATACATGTCAATATCCGGCGGCTTGGGCAACGCAAAGGCGAGCCACACCGGGTCTGCCGCCAGCGTCTCGCCGGGCGCGACGTGGACCGGCGGCGTGAAAACCGTGCTCACCTCGCCGGACCATTGACCATTGGTTTCCGCAAACTTGGCGCCCGACGCTCCCGTGCCCACCGGCAACGTGCCCAGGGCCATCGAAATCCCCTGATCAACGTCGGCAAACGTCGCGAGTACGGGTGTCCCTTTCGGATCGAAAACCAGATACGGGCCGTGCCGCGTCAGCCGCCGAAAACTGACGGCGCTCTTTGGTCCCCAATGGGCCAACGCGCCGGGAGCGAGCACCACCGAACTGATCTGCGAGACCTCAATCGCCTTATCCCCGGCATTCGTCACCGAAAGTTGAATAATAAAAAACGGTCGGGTCTTATGCGTGGACACATCATGCTTGGCCAGAA
>JACQVH010000082.1 GCA_016209895.1 Candidatus Hydrogenedentota bacterium
AGACGAGCCGCATCCGGCCGTACAGGCAAAACAGTGTTCGCCAGTGACAATTCGGCGTTGGCGAAATTTCACCGGATCGAAATCCTGCACCTTCCAGCCTTCGGCCGCCGCAAGATGCAGCGCGAAATTGAAATCGCAGTCGTACATGGTTCCTTCCCAGCCAACGTGGAGTTGGTGTCGGCACATCAGACCCTCCAGCGTCGCCGGATTGAATGAGTCACGAAGCAACCGCTGGTATTCGGCAATTTTCCCCGCTCGGGCCAGATCGTGCAGAAACCGACCGATGGCTATGTTCGTAATTGCGTAGAGTTTGTTGAAGTAAATTCCGAACTTGTCATGAAGCGCGCGCCGATAGGCTTCTTCCAGTTCCCGTTCGTCTGGAGGCAGGCTTGGTCCACCGGGGTTATAGACGAGGTCAAGAACTTTGCCCAGGTCTCTACCGTATCCCAGTTGGTTAAGCCGCAGAATCGCCGTAACGCTGTCTCTGTAAACGTGCCGCCCTCGCTGCTTATCAACGTTGTTTGGCAGGTAGCACGGCAAGGACGCGACCAGATGTACGCCACGCTCCGCAAAAAAGGCGGGCATTTCCTCATAACCCGGCTGCAGCAGGATGGTCAGATTCGTTCGTACCATGACGTGTAGGCCCTGCGCAATCGCGGCGTCTATGAAGTCACGTAAGCGGGGGTGCATTTCCGGCGCACCGCCCGTAATGTCCAAGGTGTGCGCACCGGCCAGTTGTGCGGCACTCAACACGGCTTGCATGGTCTCCCAGGACATCTCTTCTTTGCGCTTGGGAGAAGAAACGACGTGACAGTGCCGACAGGCGAGGTTGCATTTCAGGCCGATGTTCACCTGGACCGTGTCGAGGGTACGCCCTGTCAGATATTCCCCGATTGCGTCTTCCACGCAATGGTCGAAGGAGCGAGTTTCTTCGTTCACCTGAAACACACTGGACTGAGCAAGGCTCATCATCTCTCCTTTCCAAATACCACATGGACGACGTAAGTTTGTCGCAATTCAGCAACCCGTTCTTACACGGACATTCGGGTGAACCGTTACGGCAGGCTGTAAAGCCTTTCAGCAATTCGGGTTATGGTCTGTCTAACGACACTGAGAGGGTCGTGCCCATCCGCGACGGGCGATAGCCCTGATCTTGGGTCCTCCAATCCTTAAGTCGTTCAGTGCGCGAAAGATATTGACATTCGGTAGAGACAGGCTCCCAGGACCGCCGCCAACGGCAGCGTCGTGGTCCATGTTGCAGCGACCGCGGCGATGGTCTTCCAACGCGCCTCACGCTGCACGAGCCCAATACCAAAAATGGCGCCACAGGAGACATGAGTCGTCGACACCGGTAGACCGAGGCGAGAGGCGAAAAGAACCAGCCCCGCAGTGACCAGATTCGCGCACAAGCCCTGGCCGGGATTCAGGTCTGTAATACGGCGGCTCATGGTTTCGGCGACGCGCCGCGATTGGATCACACCTCCCGCCGCCATGGCGGCAGCTACGCACGCGAGAGCGGCATACGTACTATGCCCGTTCAGTGCCAAGAGAAGAGCCGCAATTTTTGGCGTGTCGTTAACAGCCCGGCTAAAGCACACCGCCCCGGCGCTGAGATAATGCACCGCGTTTACGGCGGTTTGGGCATCCACGCCAGCAATTCTCTCTTCATAGCGCTCGCCGCATTCATGAATCGTTCCCAGTTGGAACTGAGGCATGGAGACAGAGGCCAGCGCAACGCTGACCGGCGAGGTTGCATGGACCACAGGGACCTCGTCTACGCACACACACGAATCACGTGTTATACCCGCCAACAATCTCAGCCGGCGCAACACTGGGTACGCAATCGCCGTCAACGAAATCGCCAGGAAGGGGCTCAACAGCAGCGGTAGTGCGAAGAGCTTCAGAAATGCCGGCCACGGACTTGAAAGGGAGGACGTCGTCCAGGCGATTCCCAGGAGCGCCCCGGCCAAGACGTGCGTCGTCGAGGTTGGCATGCCGAGGATGGTTGCAAGCATGATCGTGGCGGCCGCCGCCGCACCAACAATTGAGAGAGCCGTGCCGCTTCCGAGGAGTTCCGGGGGCAGCAGTCCGGAACCGCTAAAGACTGATACGAGGCGCTCCGCCAGCAGAATGGAAACGATGCTTCCCGCAAGAGTGGTTATGGTGGCCCAGCCCAGCGCCTGGCGAAAGCCCGCGGTCCCGCTTCCATAGAGCGTCGCGACGCCTTTGAAATTGTCATTGGCGCCATTCCCATACGCCAGCCACATGACAACCGCCAGCAAAATGAAGTAGGTCATTGGGGAGCGAATCCCTTTACATGTTTGAGAATCGTACCCGGTCCGACGAGTTATCCGAGCAAGATTTCATGAGAATTAGAAATCCTTTCGCGACAGAAACGGAGAGCGAAGTATCCAACCCAATCTCTGGGGGCGTTCGTCCTGGCAATCACGTTGGCCGATGACCATCCGTTCGTGTCCTTTTTCCGGTTCTGCTCGATAGGTACCGAACAACCGATCCCACCATGGCAGATTGAAACCGAAATTGCTGTCTGTCTCTTTACGTTCTATCGAATGATGTATGCGGTGCATGTCGGGGGTGACAAGTATGCACCGTAAGGCGCGGTCCACGGCGCGCGGAATGTAAACATTGCCATGATTGAAGATGGACGTTGCATTGAGGAGGACTTCAAAGGCAATAACAGCCTCCGGAGGAGCGCCAATCAAGAGTACGACCGCTACCTTGATGAGCATGGAGAGAACAATCTCAATCGGATGGAATCGCAGACCGGAAGTCGCGTCCAAGTCGCGGTCCGTGTGGTGCATACGGTGTACTCGCCAGAGAATCGGTACTGCGTGAAAAAGCACATGCTGAAGGTAGACGGCAAGATCCAATACTACAATCGCGATACCAAATGTAAGAACACGAGGCAGCGATACCTGGTTGAAGAGGCCCCAATGATGTTGCTGGGCCAAGGCAGCCACGCCAACGGCGGCAATCGGCGCCGCCAGCCGAAGCACGAACGAGTCGATAAAGACAACGCACAGGTTGCAGAACCACCGACGCAGCTTTGATACGGTAAGCGATCGGCGGGGCGCCCAATACTCCCAAATGCTCATGACCATGAGCACCCCTAGAAAGCTCGCCAAACGTACTGTTGCTTCCATCGGCATGCTATATCTCACTGTTCGCCCTTGGATGCGCCGCTACCATACGGGCGTGTATCCCTCTGGCAAAAGGTTCCATTTCGGCCCGTATACGTGCACGCGTCAAGTAGGCGAGCCAGTGGAATCGATTACCGGTTTGCCAGCAAGTACCCAGGCAAGTATGCTCCCGCGCAGGTTGTAGACCTTGAATCCTTCCTGCCGAAGTCGTTCGGCATACTTGCCGTTTCGGTAGCCAATTGTGCAATACGTGACAATTGTCTGGTCTTTGTGCTTGTACTTCTCCTTGCCGAAAAGGTCGCTTGTAATCGCACCAGGGAGCATAGACACGTGCTGCTCAGTGTCGGTCCGCACATCTACAAGGACGACGTTTTCCGTTGCGATACGGCCCTGAAGTTCGTCCACCGTGAGTTCCGGCACATCCGGATATTCGCCACGGTACTCGACCACTATCTTCTCCAAGAGTGCAAGCTTTTCTACATCCGAGATTCCGGACGGCGACACGACAGCGTGTTCGGCGGATCCCAAGCAAGCGCTTGACACTAACGAAAGCAAGCAGAGAATAGCTAGGTGCGTACAGCCAAGAGATAGCAAACGTACGGGGCTTGGCTTCCAACCCGAACTGGATTCTTCGTGGAAAAGCCCGCTCATGGTACTGGTATCCACCCTTGGCATTCCGCACATTACAGCTTTCCGCAACAGCCCATCTTTTCGAGGAATCATACGGTGTGGACGCCAAACGTCATTTAGTACCTCGATTCGGTTTTGGACAATCAGATTGCTAACAGCAGGCGCCACCGCTCCCTGCATTCTTCGTCACTTTCACCGCCCCGGGAGCGCAATCAAAGGCGCCGAAGTGTTGTGAGCGGTCGCCGTGAACGATGAAATGGGCTCCGTACCGCGTTTCTTGGAGCATCGCGGCGGTATTGCCGCATACGAGCATGGGCTTCTTCGTAAACAAGCGGTGATGGTCATCCAAATCGAAATGATGAGGCCATTCGGTTATGGTGCCGTCGTAGATTGCGACCTGGCCGTAGTCCTCACAGATATCCTCCAGACAATCGAGTTTGAAGGCCCGTACGGTAACCGAGTGGAAGTCCACCATGCCGATCTTCGCTTCGATTTCCGGTGACCCGATGTCAATGCGACGATCTGAAGTCACCCGGAAGTCCAGACAACCGGCACGCCGCAGAATCCGGCGAAAGTCTTCGCGATACATAGCGCCAGCCAGGCACTCTCCGTGCAAAACAGGATCATTGTGAAACTTGGCGGGTATGCGGCGTCCCGAGAACACGTCGGAGAAGAACAATTCACCACCAGGCTTCAGGACACGGAATATTTCGGAGAATACGGCCTCCTTATGCAGAGAAAGGTTCAGGACACAATTCGAGATGACCACATCGATGGAATTGTCCGCTACGCCGAGGGTGCCCAGGTCTTCCATGTACCCCTGCAGAAATTCGACATTGGGGCGCGTGTATCCGAATCGCTTCATTTGCGACGGCAGATTCCTGCGCGCAACACTGAGTTGCTCGTCCGTCATGTCGATGCCAATTACAGATCCGGCAGGTCCAACTAGACGTGAGGCGAGGAAGGCGTCACGGCCGCTCCCACAGCCCAGATCCAGCACGGTGCAACCCTTGAGCAGGGACGGCAACGGAGAACCACATCCGTAGAACCGGGTCAGGACCTCGTCGTTGATCTCCGCGAGGGCTGCTTTTACGCTGGGAGCCATACCGTCGTTGGTGCAGCAACAGGCATTGGTCTTCAGGTCCTCACTGCTCCGCAGAATTTTCCCATAATACTCTTTCAGGTCCTTGTGATTGGTTGCGAGCGTCGACATTTCCAGGTCCTTTCATCAACAACGGTTCACATTTGCAGTCGTTGGGTTGAGCCTTCATCAGCCGTTCCAGCAGCCATACAAAGACCAAAGAAGCAGTCACACCGCCGATCAAGGGGGCAAGTACGTAAACGGTGAGGAAACCATAATGGTCGGCGGGAAAAGCCGCGCTCCCCCGGCCGGCGGCCCACGCGAAAATACGCGGGCTGAAATCGCGGGACGGATTTATGCCCGCCTGGGTCAGCGGTGCAATCAGGCAGATGACCGACGCCACCGTCGCCCCCACGAATAACGGCGCCAGGCGGTCGTCGGGACGTCCGACGTTGCAGCCTTCCGTAAGCGCGAAGATCATGACAACCAGAGTGAACGTGCCGATTGCTTCCGCGCAGAATGCGTTCAGGAACGATACGTGTGCGGCCGTTCCCGCACCCGGGTTGGGGTAGAACTCGCCAAAGATCATTGCCGTCTTTACCGACTCCGGAGAACCGCGCTCGATTCCGTGGGCGAGTTCATAAGCGGCAATCGAACCGGAGAACAGTCCATACAGAACGACCGCGGCGAGAAACGCTCCCGCAAACTGCGCAGTCAGGTAGGCCGGAAGACGGTCAGCGGACATTCGTTTTCCGGCGACCATGGCAACGCTGACGGCAGGATTCAGGTGGGCACACGACAGATGCCGGGTCGCGTAGATCGCCAATGTGACGCCCATGCCCCAAACAACGGCCACTTGAAGCAGTCCCGGGTGAGCGTCAAACAGAACAGTCACCGCCATTGAGCCACATCCGAAAAGGACCAGGATAAACGTTCCTAGCAGCTCGCCGATGAACTCACGTTGATGTTTCATGGTGTCCTGTCGTTGAAGATCTCGCGTGCGTAAATACCGCGAAATCATATAGGTCTAATTCCCGATCACCTTTATCGAAAGCGACCGCAGGCCCAACGCCGGGGGGCCGCACCTAGAAATTCAGTACCTGATACCCGTCCAAAAGAAGTCGGCGAAAGCTGGGATGCCCCTGATGCTCAATGGCATAGGGAAGCCCTTGCGCGTCAATGGCATCCGTCACGTGAAAAGCTTTCGCGCAATACTCGTAGACGCCCGCAATGTGGCTCCGCAATTCCGCATAAAGCCCGTGGTAACGGTGCTCGGGCTTGGCAAGCTCCCGGATCCAGATGACGCCCGCTCCATCGAAGATGAGCTTGACGTCGTCACCGGCATCCTTGAAATCCTTCACGGCGGTGAGCGCATTGGCCATGCGCCCCATCGATTCAAGACCCTCCGTGCCCGCCAGTAATACGCTTGCCGTTCTATTCATGGGGTCTCCCTCTCCAATCTTTCCTGGATTGGCTTACTTTGGTTTCAGTTCAAAGACCGTGGTCTGCGGATGAAAGGATATCCAGGCAAACCAAAATGTGTGGACTACGAGAGCGCTGTCAGGCACCTCCACAACGCGAACATATCGTCCGTCATCCAAAGCCTCGATAATAACCCGCCCGTCACCCACCAGTTCCTCGATTCGTCCGTCTGGTGCATCCGCAACTTGGCGGACAGGATAGGCACGCTCCGCCCCGCCCACCTGAATACCCACTACCGGCTCTTTTCGTGGAAGCCTCCGATCATCAGCGCCCTTCGCGGGGAACATCAAGTCGTCGCTGTCAAAATAGCGACCGTAAGGGTTTTCCCTGTAATTACGGCGATGGCCTGTTTCGAACGTTACGACGGTCGAGTTTGGATGCTTTGTATTCCACTGCTCGAAGGTCGTTAGATCGAAAGGCAAATGTCGGAGAGAATGGCCCGCATGCGGCCCGCTTATCGCCTCAAAGCCAACCTGTGACCAAAGGGCGTTATCCGTCCGGTCATACAGAAGAACATTTGAATCTAGCAATAGCCCACTAACACCAAATTCCAGTGTCTCATTGTCGATGCGACGGTCGACGACGGAGACCGAATCGCATAGCGGACAATATATGACCGCTAGGGGGACTGACCCGAGCCGATCGTTGATGACCTCGTGCCAATTGAGCAGGCGAATCGGGTAGGCCCGCGCCTCACCGTCGACGGCGACACCGGCAACACGGTCTGCGGGACCAAGAAAATGCACGTTGCCGGCATTCGTCACCCGCGGATCGGTGATGGCGGGTATGCCGTCCTTGGCGGGACCACCGCGACGAATCTCAGCCTGGGGAATTGCAAGATTCTTAGTGTCAAACTGGCCCAAGAACGAATTCAAACCGGTTATCTTACTCGTTGAATCCATTCCCGCAGCTTCTGCCTCCTGGCCAGTTACAGCCACTCCAATCAGGCTCCAATTCGCGGCTAAAGCCACAACCAAAAGCAGTAGCGTGATGGCAAATAGGTACTTCAATCGGGTTCCCGATCTCATAGTCAACCTCCTTCGAGAACTTGCGCCTCAAAGATTGGAACGCCGTAACAGTGTGAATGTTTCACGAGTGAGTCGTTCGGGAAGAAGGTTTCTTACAGCGGTCCGATGCCAATCGACGGGCGTCCCGGAGTACGGTAGTTGCGAGTTATTCGGAAGAAGAATCGTCGCTGGCCACTTCGCGGAGCCGACGCTTTAATCGCTCGCAGGCGTCTTCCGTTAGTCTTGGGAGGTCTACATCGCACTTACTGGCCGCCGGATTCCGAAATCGCTCCTCGAATAGACGAAGTAACGCATAGTTCTGTCTTTGAAATGCCGTGCAGGCGGCGCACATAAGCAGATGAAAGCGCCACCGAATGTGTTCCCCAATTGACAACGGACGGTCAAGGCTTGCGCAGGTCAGATCGGCGGCCTTCTTGCAACTAATCATCATTGGGATCATCTGTTTCGCTTACGACGGCGGTCGCATCTCCTGCGCCTGAAACCACTTGAGCGTCAGGCAGTGCCTCATTTGAGTCCTCGCCCGGAAAAGGATCACGTACAGGTTAGTCGCGGTCACTTCCAAAGTCTTACAAATCATGTCGATGTCTTCGTCCTCGACGACCCGCCGCACGAAGGCATCCCTTGCCCGCACGGGCAGCTCGTCCAGGCATGAATCAAAAACCTCCCAAAACTCCTTGCGTTCGACCAGGGACTCAGGGTGAATCGCATGAGGATCGGGCGGTTTGTTCCAACTTCCGTTCTCGTCAAAGAAATCCCCCAACCAGTCTTCGTGGCTGACTTGGTCCGTTTCGGGGAGTCCTCGGCTCCGAGACCGGTAATAATCCAGTATCTTGTGCCGGAGAATTCCGGTCAGCCATGTGCGTTCGGACGAGCGCCCTTGGAACCGGTCCTTGCACTTTAGCGCTGCCAGGAAGGTTTCCTGAACGAGGTCTTCAGCCACGTCGGGACGCTGTACCCGCGCCAATGCATAGCGATACAGCACGTCGCCGTGCGCATCCACCCATTCACCTGGGTCAACAACGGGGCTCGTGCCGGAATCCGGCGCCTTCTGATTATGAGAATCAGCCTGGTTCACAAGAATCCTCTAAGACTTTTAACGCTCGGAAGTCATCATTGATCACGCAGACGTTCGTCTCAACGCACCCGCGGCAAGCTCTGCAGGGATCGATCGACTTCCCGGCAAGGGAGACGAATTCCGTTTCGCATCCTTCGACCCCGCCGAGTACCTCCTTGACCAGCTGGTCGGTAGTCGAACCTTGACGCGGACTCCCACTAATCGCGAGTACTTTCATGATGTCTCCTTCGTCCACAAAAACGCCACCAATGAGTCAAGACAGCTACGCAATGGCCGCTCATTCTTGCATAATCGCGATAGCATGATGCCGCCTTCGATCGTAGCCACGACCATCAGGGCCAAATCTTGGGCGGGGAAATCCTCGCGTATTTGGCCGCCCCGCTGTCCAGCGCAAATCACCGTCTCAAGCCGGTTCGACCACTCGCGGAACACTCCGTCAACGTAATCCGTGTGCCGGCGGCTGACGTCGCTCATTTCAAGGGCCGTGTTGCCGAAAAGACAGCCCCCGACGAATTGCTCCCTCTGGTGATGTTCCAGCGCACAGGTGAAGAAATGCCGCAGACTCTCTCGCGGTGAGGGGCCAAGGAGCACATCATCCAGCCATCTGAGGAATGCCTCTCCCGCGCGTTTGAGAACGGCCAACTCCAGGTCATCCTTTCCAGGGAAATGATGGTATAGAGCCCCCTTCGTCACTCCCGTGACCGCGAGCACGTCGTTCACCGATGTGGCGGAGAATCCCCGTCTCTGAATGAGCCTTTCGGCATCGTCTATAAGCCGATCCTTTGTCGAATTCATACGTGGCATTTTCAGATCCTAACAATCCCAATAAACATACCAACCGGTTTGTATGTTACCAAGTGACTCACTTCATGTCAAGCAACACGTTGTGGAGTGGAGCGGCGGGGCGACCTTTGCGCGCGGACCATCGCCGTCGGAGTTCAGCAGCGCGAACACCACGGCCTCTCCGCCCTGGCCGAAGATCGCGTGGACCTCATCTTCCCTGTGCGTCGCTCCCAAAGGAATGTCGAGGGTTGCCTGGGGCATGGCGTCCGCACCTCGCCCCCAGCCTCTCAAGCATATCAATGAGCTTTCGTTTTCCTGGCCGGGGTACCTACTTTGCCCCATGTTCCTTCTGCTGACTCACGATTGATTTAAGCGCGCACCGGGTAGCTTCCGGGATGTCGTTCCAGTTCAGGATGGCGAAACGAATCGTCTCCGGAAGGTCAAACCATACCCTGAGAAGCTGGTGAAGGTCGGCAGGGAGCACGTTCTGATGCACGCCCGTTGCACGCAAAATGCGTGCAACAGTGTCATTGGAGTGATCGGGAAGTGTTTGGATCGGTGTTCCGCCCTCTTCCGCAATATTTTGAAGTGCAGGGGTTTGTACGGATTCTGCAACGGAAGTGTCGGGACTAGAATGGAGGAGGCGGCGGGAATCGAATCCGCCTCCTTCAATGATCGCTTCCTGGTTCCTTGTCCCGGGGAGGTTGCTGTCGGCTGCGGGTGCGAGCCAGTAATCTAAGACCATCGAAAGGTAATACGTATCATATCTATAGTTCGCATGTATACATCAAGTTACTACTAAATTGCTACCAAAAACTTGAAAAACGTGGTAAACATGGGGTATATGCTAAGGCGTGGTCAACGAGCGTATCACGTTGCGTCGACCTAAGTTACTGACTTTCCAAGAAGTTACGGGATTGAGCGGAAACAAGCTCATAACCCAAAGGTCGTAGGTTCAAATCCTACCCCCGCTACCATTGATCTCCAAGGACTTGCGCAGTCGCGCAAGTCCTTTCTTATGTCGGCCGAGACCAAGCGGTGGGCCCCCCGACAATTCTTACCAGGAGTTTCGGAAGCAAAATAACAGGGTGGTCTTATCTGGGTGTTGGAAGTTGGAAGTCGGATCACTTGCCCGCAATGCGCGCGACGAGTCGGTCAAGAGTCAGGAATTCCACTTCGCCGTCAGCGTATTTTCGAGTGAACGCCGGCTGGGCGTCGGGGGCCGTCACCAAAAGAGTGGCCTTATCTTCACGTTGGCCCCCGACCACTCAACACGGTACGTCGGGGACTATTGGTTTTTTCTGGACTGTTTCTTCTCATGGAATTAAAGAGTGTCGAAGAAACACTATCAGAATCCATGATTCCGCCGGATGCATCGCTTCCGCATCTTCCGGACAGATTGATGGCCAAGAGCATGTAGAAATGAGGCGCGAACGCGTCTCCAGGTAAATACGATGAGCACGGCCAAGAGCAGAAAACCGACGGGCCATCCGGGCAATCTGCGGCTTTCTAAGACGTCCGCATTTATGCGCCCGTATCGCTTGCTTGCTTTCGACTGGGACGGCACCGCCGTGAGCGACCGCAGTGCGCCTGCGCCAGAGGCGGCCTCCCGGATTGCGACGCTATCCGGGCTTGGGGTGTGGAGCGCAGTGATCACCGGAACCAAGTATGAGAACCTCGAACGCAAGTTCTTTCTCCTCATCCGGCCGGACCGGCGATGGCGGGTAACGGCGTGCATGAATCGCGGATCAGAAGTCTTCGGCTTCGACCGCGCCGGTGTGTGCGCGCTAGAGTATCGTCGCGAGGCGACCCCGCAGGAGAATCGCCTGATGGACGAGATAGCCCTCGCGGTCCAGAAGGAACTGCTCGAAAACCACGGGCTGGAGACCAGAATCGTTTTTGACCGGCTTAACCGACGCAAGCTCGATCTCATACCCGAACCAGCGTGGGCGGACCCTCCGAAGGAGCGTATCGGGGAGCTAATGAACGCCGTAAACGACAGGCTCCGGCGCGGGCAGGTCCAAGGCGGGATACGACACGTACTCGACCGCGTCGAGCGACTTGCGGAGCAACGCGGCATTACCTTGCGATTGACTTCCGACGTCAAGCACGTGGAACTCGGCCTGACGGACAAGTCCGACTCGGTGCACTACCTGATTGACACCTTGGCGCGTCCGCGCGGCATTTCTGCCGACGACGTGGCTATCCTCGGGGACGAGTTTGGTCCCATAGACGGCATCGAGGGCAGCGACTTCAAGAT
>JACQVH010000072.1 GCA_016209895.1 Candidatus Hydrogenedentota bacterium
GGCCCGTCGGCACGCTTTGAGTTGACCCAGTCGTGAAACTCTGACATAGTGCGATTCTGGATAAGGCCGGGGACGCGGAGAGTGTCTATTATGGGGCAAGAAGACGAGGACAAAATTATGGAAAGGCGGCATATCGAGAGACGGACGTTCTTGAAAGAAACCACAGCGGTGTTAACGGGACTGATTGGGACAAATGCGTTCGCCGCCGAGAAGAAGAAGGATTCCGATGAGGCGGAGTGGACGCCGCTGTTCAACGGCAAAGACCTCACCGGCTGGCGCGCGGAAGGAAAGGCCGTCTGGAACGTCGAGGACGGCTACCTCGTGGGCGTTCAGGGACCCAACGCCGCCCCCGGCGATTTGTTCACCGAGAAAGATTACGGCGATTTCGAACTCCGGGTAACCTACAAGGTGCGGTGGCCCGCCAACAGTGGCGTCTGGTTCCGCTATCAAGCACCGGACAAGTCTTATCAGGCCGACATCCTCGAATACAAGAATCCCGTCGCCTATTCGGGGACCATCTATTGCCCTGGAAAGATGTTTCTTGCCGTCAATCCCGATCCGGCGCTCGAAAAGAAGGACGACTGGAATACGCTGCTGATTCGAGCCCAAGGTGACCACCTCGTCGTCACGCTCAATGGTGTAGTCACCGGCGACGTGCACGAGGGCTCCTACGACAAAGGCAAGATCGGTTTTCAGGTCCACCCCGGCGACGAGTTCAAAGACATGAAGATCACCGTCCGCGAGGTCGCGTTGCGACCACTCGCGTCTTAGGACGGAAACAGAGCGAGAGCGCTCCTTGCGGAGCTTCTTACCGACTCCCAATCATGGTCCGACAGTCGGCCGATTCTGGCAGTGATAGCCTCTGACGGCATGGTGACAAGGAACGCGCGAAAGGCGGATGGAAGCTTGAGCCCAGCCTCAGCCCAGTCGGCGAGGACATAGTCGGAAGGTGTATGAGCAGCGCCGAGATGGCTGGTGATAAGACCAATGATCACGTCGGCGTGAGTCGCGTGAAAGGTATCTGAGGAAAGCACGACCGCGGGCCTTCGCTTGATGCCGGTGATTCCGGGAAAGTCGGTGACTACTATGTCGCCGGCCTTAAACAATTCGTTGGTCCCCTGCATGCGCGTCGGCGCGCTGTAATGAGTAAGCGGCCGCGTCGCGCATGTCCTCTTGGGACCAGGAATCGGCATAGTCGAGAAGCGGTGCTCCAGAAGTGCTCAAATCCTCCAAAATAATGGTTGCCAAACGCAGGCGCTCCGACATGGGCAGGGTTCGGATGTGCTCGACGTAGATTTCTTTGGCATTAGGCATGTTCTAAGTCTCCTTAAGTGATTATACACCTCGGATATTCCCAAGGAGAATCATTCGATTTCGCGGTAGCGCTACGTTATCCTTGAAAAAAGGGCAAATGAGAAAGGGGTCGAATAAATGAACGACAAGCAATGGACTCGGCGGGCATTTCTTGCTGCGACTACCACCACGGCAGGCTTCATCCTGGGCGGATGCGCCACGCGGCCGAACCGGGCGAAAGTGGTGCCACGCAAGATTTCGCCCAACGAAAAGGTAGTCGTGGGGCTGATAGGTCTCGGCGGACGTTGCGGTGCGATTGCCGATACCGCCTTGAGAATTCCGCAGATGCGCATTGCCGCCGTGTGCGACTTGTTCCAGCCGCGCATAGATTGGTTCCTCAACAATCTCGGCAAGGATCAGAACTGGAATGGCTACACCGATTTCCAGGAAATGATCGAGAAAGAACACCTCGACGGCGTAATGGTCGAAACCACGACCCACGCCCGCGCCTGGGTGACGTGTCACGCCATGGCCGCCGGAATGGACGCCTATATCGAAAAGCCCATGTGCCTGACCATCGCCGAAGGCCGTCACATGGTCAAGGTTGCCCGCAAATACCAGCGCGTCACGCAAGTGGGCACGCAGCAGCGCTCGATTCCCCTCAACAATTGGGCCAGCGACCTCGTAAAGAACGGTGCGCTTGGAAAAGTCACGACAGTACTGGCGCCGAATTTTGTGGCGCCGTCGCGTTGGACGCCGAAACCCGCCGAACCGATGCCCCCCGGCGGCAGCGAAAACTGGTGGGATATCTGGACTAATCAGGCCGTGTTCCGGCCCTATCACAGCGCCTTACACCGCAGTTGGTCACGCTGGTGGGATTACGATGGCGGCGGCATCTCGTTCGGAGTGACGGGCTGGGGCACGCACAGCTACGACCAGATTCAGCGCGGCCTGGGAACCGACGAAACCGGACCCGTCGAGGTCATGCTTGAGGAAGCGTTACGCGAAGAGCCGGCCGGAAAGTTCGATGACCGACAGCCGACGGAAGACGAAACCGGCGCTCCTTACTATCCCATGGTGAAGAACTTGGTCGGCACGCGGGCTAAAGTTCGTATGCGGTACGCCAATGGCGCCGAGCTACACCTCCATCTTGACGCCGACCGAAGTCCGGGCCTCGGCTGTATCTTCGTGGGAGAAAAGGGAAGAATCGAAGTCAATCGCGACCGGATTTCCGCCGACCCGAAGGAATTGATACTCTCCTCGGACCGGCCTGAACCCATGAAAGTTCCCGAAACCCAGCCTCACATCGAGAACTGGATCGAGTGCATCAAGACCCGGCAACGCTGCACCGCCGATATCGAGTACGGCCACCGCAGCACCACGCTCTGCTACCTGGTCAACATCGCCCGCGATGTGGGCCGCGTCGGCGAGACCCTGAAATGGGACCCCGTCAAGGAACGATTCACCAACTGCCGCGAAGCCAACGCCATGCTCTCACGCCCCCGCCGAAAAGGCTACGAGCTCCCGCGCGCATAGTGATTCGCAACCGGTTGGGGTGGAATGGGGACTAGAATCCAACTGGGCCGGACCGGATAACCTCCAGGTCGTCGGTTATGCTTTTGGAAAATACTTCACGCCCGGAAGGCCGTCGAAGTCCGCGTCTTGCGTCCAGATCGTGGCCTCGTACTGCTGGGCCGTCGCGAGAATGAGGCTGTCAGCCATGGCAAGCCCGTATTGCAGACTGAGCTTAGATGCGGCAATCGCGAGTTCAGACGTCACATCGGCCACCATCCCCTTCCGCATGGCGACAATTGCTTGCAGCGCGGGGTTCTCTCCTCGCTCGCGGAGGATTACCTTGAACACTTCGTAGATGGATATCGTCGAGACAATCAACGAGCCGGCGTCGTTGAGCAAAGGGGAGAATTTCTTTGCGTTAAACCCGCTTGTAAAGTATTCCAGCCAGCCGGATGAATCTACAAGATTCATACCCGGTCCGGTTCCCGCTCAAGTTCCGTATTCATTCCTTTCAGGAAGCCCCGAAGTTCGGCGATATCCCGTTCCGGGATGAGCTCGATCCGACCCTCATATTCGATCACCTGAACCTTCTGTCCGGGACGAAGACGCAACGACTCGCGCACCTGGCGCGGAATCACCACCTGAAACTTGGGAGATATGGTTACAGATTTCATAACGAGTCCTCTAACGATAAGTTCTTGTATGACGATATGCTGATCGATCGAGCAAAGTCAATTTCTCATTTGCTTGTGATACGAGTGGATGACGCGCGTGTCTTTTACGATGGCGATGAATTGGCGGGAATTGTGAAGGTGGAGGCCATCGGTCGCAAACATGGAAACCGCCTGTTTATTCACGGTGAGGAGCATGATTTATGAAAGCGGTAGACATTTCTCCGCGGGCTAAGACGGTAACTTCCTTGCTCAAACGGGCCCGGCGCGGTGGACTAATACTGCGCTCGCCGGAGGGGGACGAGTTTCTCTTGGCAGAAATTGACGACTCCAAGCACAACTGGGGCTTTGAGCAAAGGTTGCTACGAATTCCCCCAATTCATTCGCGGTCTTGTTCAGGCAAGTGGCCCGCGCCAGTAGTGTTCCGCGCGCAAGTGAGGCAGATTCGAATCGTCGAGTAGCTTACCTCGCCGTTGAGGTGCTCGAAAATAGGCTTCAGGCGCTCAGCCTTGGTCGCCGAGGCGGCCTTAAAAACGCGCGCGACGACTGTCGGTTCCACCCACGGACTCGGGTCCGTGATTCCCGCATCTTCAAGATACTCGATAAGATAGCCTTCAACCGTCGAGGGTTTGCGTTGCAAAAATGTGGCGACCTCAGCAATCGAGCGACCCTGTGCGAACAGTTCGGCGGCGCGCCGTTGGGTTTCATTACGATTGCGTTCCGATTTCCGCGCCACAGCAACTTCGTCAGAGTCTGACGCAGTTTCCGCCTCGGGGTGGTCCGCGCAATATCGGCGAATGACCTCCAGGAATTCGTCGGCGAACGCCTCGCATTTCTTTTCACCGATACCGTACATTGTCAGAAAGCCGGCTTTGTCCTTCGGCTTGCGGCGGGCGAGATCGCGCAGCGTGGCATCGCTGAAGACCACAAACGGCGGAACGCCCAGTTCCTCGGCCTTGGCAAGCCGGACCTGGCGTAACGCCTCGAAGAGGCCTTGATCAATCTCGTCAAGAGGCGATGCCATTTGCGTCCGTGGCTGCGGTTTCTTGACGCGCTTCGCGTAGGGTCGCGTCAGTTGCGGCGTTTCTTCTCCGCGCAACGCTGAGACGCCTTTGGGTGTCAGGGCCAGGATGTTGTATTCGCCCGTCTTTCGCAGGCAGCCTTGCTGCACGAGTTGCTCAATCCAGTCGCGGACTTGTCGCGCCTCGTTCGACGCCAACGCCCCGTAAGACCCGAGTCGTTGATGCCCTTTTGCCAGAACACGCTCTTCCTGCGACCCGGTCAGCACCAGCGTCGTGTACGTAGGCCCGGCAATATCGCCTAACTCGCCCACGCAAGAGAGTATCGCCGTCGCAACGCTCCCAGCGTCTTCTATTCCGTCCAACTCGCTCAGACAAACGTCGCAAGCTCCGCACGGCTGGCCATCGTACGTTTGTCCAAAGTACGAGACCAGCGCCCGGTGCCGGCAGACGACCCGGTCGCAATACTGAAACATATCGCGCAGTTTCGCCACGGCGATCGCCGTCGCGTCCGTCGCGGTCTTTTCAATAATGCTTTGCCAGAGCCGTAAGTCCGCGTAGGAATACAGAAGCCGGCAATCGGCGGGCAGATTATCGCGTCCCGCGCGGCCCGTCTCTTGATGGTAATGCTCGATGGACTTCGGCATCGCGGCGTGAACGACGTAACGCACGTTAGACTTGTCAATTCCCATGCCGAACGCGACGGTCGCGACAATGATGTCCGCCTTTTCGTTCGTAAATGCATCCTGATTGCGTTTCCGCGAATCATCGTCCATCCCCGCGTGATAGGGCCGCGCCCGATATCCCGCGCCGACCAGTCGTTCACAGAGAACATCCACTTCGGACCGCCGGATACAGTAGATAATCCCTGACTCTTTCGGATGCGCGTCAATAACCTGCCGCACTTGACTGAAGCCGTCACTGCGGCGTTGGACACGATAGACCAAGTTCGGTCGGTCAAATGATCCAACCAGCATGGCCGGTTCGCGCAGGCACAACTCACGCGCGATATCTTCGCGGACATGGGTCGTGGCCGTGGCCGTATAGGCGTGAATGCCCCGGTCGGGAAATGCCTGGCGAAGTTCACGCAGTGCCCGATACTCTGGCCGAAAATCATGTCCCCATTGGCTGATACAGTGCGCCTCGTCCACCACGAAGAACGACACGCCGGCGTCTCGCAGATACGCGATAAACTGCGGCTGCACGACGCGCTCCGGCGAAACGTACAACAGCTTCAGCTGGTGCTCGCGAATCTCTCGGTGCACATTCGACCGCTCCAATGACGTCATTGTGCTGTCAATCTTGGCCGCGGGAACGCCATTGGTCCGCAACGCGTCCACTTGGTCTTTCATCAGCGACAGCAACGGCGAAACCACCACCGCCATACCGTCCATCGCCATGGCCGGCGCCTGAAAACACAACGACTTTCCACCACCCGTCGGCAACACCACCACCGAATCCCGCCCGCTCAAAACACATTTCATGGCGTCCGGCTGCATCGGCAAGAAGCCGTCGAAACCCCAATACTTCTTAAGAATGCCCCTCAGCTTGTCCACGATTCTTTCCCAAGACTTACCAATTCGTGTAACTCCCATCCGGCCGCTGCAGGTGCGGGTGTTCGTGCATGCGGAAGGGGTATTTGGCGGCGGCGTTCTCGTCGAATTCGACGCCAAGGCCGGGCGCGGTCGGCAGCGGGTAATAAGGACCCTCGCGTTGGACAATGACGGGGAATACGTCGGTGGCGCCTTCATTAAATGCGGGCACCACTTCGGTCCACGTGAAATTGCTAATTGCCGCCGCGAAATGGACCGTGGCCGCTGTGCAGACCGGGCCGATGGGATTGTGCGGCATCAGGTCAATGTAATGCGCCTCGCACCAACCCGCGACCTTTTTCGCCTCCGTCAAGCCACCGATGCAAGCCACGTCCACGCGTGCGAAGTTGGTCAGCCCGCGCTCGATATACGGCAGCGCGGCCCACTTGCTCGGCCATTCTTCGCCGACGGCAAACGGCACATCGGTCATATCGCGAAGCGCCGCGTACGCTTCGGGACTTTCGTTCCGAATGGGTTCTTCCAAGAAGGCCAGGCTGCCGCGTGGGACCATCTGGCAGAACTGCGCCGCCTCCGCCACAGACAGCCGATGATGATAGTCAATACCGAGCGCGACCCGTTTGTCCGTCGCGTGATAGATTTCCGTGAACCGTTCCGCCGTCGCGGCCATGGATTCACGCGCATCGAATACATTGGTCTGGTCTTCTTTCGTCACATCCGTCCGCAGCGCGCGCGGGACGATGCGGTCCGCCGGCGAGAATCGTATCGCCGACCAGCCCTGAGCGACGGCATCACGGACACGCGCCGCGCACTGCGGATCGCTCAGACTCCCCACCGTGGCAAAGCCCGGAATACGCTGCCGACACGCGCCGCCCAACAACTGGTATACCGGGACCTTCAATGCTTTCCCTACGATGTCGTACAGCGCCATGTCAATCGCAGCGATCGTGGCAGCGATGATCCGTCCGCCCTCATAATAGGCGCTGCGGTAGAGCACTTGCCAGATGTGCTCGATCTGCGTCGGGTCCATGCCAATCAGGAATTCGCGGAAATGCCGTAAGACCCCTTCCTGTCCGTACTCGCGCGTGCTGCAACCGGCCTCGCCCAAACCGTAGATTCCCGCGTCCGTCTTGATCTTGACGATGTGCAGGTCCCGCGGATGTGACAACAAGAAACTCTTGATCTCGGTGATCTTCACGGTGAGTAATTCTCCTTCAGCCACTTTTCGAGCCGATTCAGACCTTCCTCCAAGGCCGCCATGCCGACGGCGAAAGAGAGTCGGATGTGCGATGGCGCCCCAAATTCGACGCCCGAGAGCACCCGCACTCCGGCCGCTTGAAGCGCGACCGCAGCGAAATCATCGGCGCTCCTGATAATCGATCCGCCGGCCTGCCGACGAATCCACGGTTCGATGTTCACAAAGCAATAAAAGGCGCCGGCCGGCGGAACCGCGCTCAGACCCGGCAGTCTTCCAATCCGCTCCAAGACGAACCGCCGGCGCTCCGCGTACGCGGTGGTCATCGTCCGGATGTGCGACGCATCAGCCGTCAACGCCGTCAATGCAGCACGTTGGGAGATGGCGCCCGGCGCCGACGTGGTGACGTTCTGAATCGCGACTACGTCCACAGCGAGATTGCCGGGGTACGCCGCATAGCCGATGCGCCAACCGGTCATCGCGTGAGTCTTGGAGACACTGTTTACTGTTACCGTGCGAGAAGCGATCTCGACATTCAGACTCGCAATCGAGACATGCTCCGCGCCGTCGAACACCATGTGTTCATACACTTCGTCAGAGATCACGATCAACCGGTTCGAAACCGCGATATCCGCAAGTTCTTGCAAGAGAGCACGCGAATAGACGGCGCCCGTCGGATTATTCGGCGAATTCAGGATCAGGAGTCGCGTCTTCGGCGTAATCGCGCTCACGATGTCTTTCGGGTCCGGCAGGAATCCCAAAGATTCGTGAGCCTTAACCAGGATCGGTTTTCCGCCCGCCAGTTTCACCTGTTTCGTATACGCGAACCAGTAGGGCGAAATGACTATCGCTTCGTTGCCGCCCCGCACCAACGCCCGAATTGCATTGTCTACGGCATGTTTTCCTCCACAAGAAACGACCACCTGGTCCGGCGACACGGAAACGCCATTTTCGCTCTCAAGTTTTCGCGCTATGGCACGCCGCAATTCCGGAATCCCGGCTTGCGGGGTATACTTTGTGAAGTCGTCGTTGATCGCCGCGATGCCGGCCGCCTTGATATGCGCGGGCGTGGGAAAATCCGGTTCGCCCCGCGCAATATCCACCATGGGAAGCTTTTCCCCCGTCATCTTTTCTCCTCAGTTAGCAAATGGACTCGTCTGTAGCGCCCGGCCTCTGCGCCGGGCGTGACGGCTCCTCCAAGCACTGCGCCCGCCGCAGAGAGCGGGCGCTACTGTACGCTGACGACATCGAAGCCGTATAAACGGGCGTTCTCAATCTGAAACTCGAGTCTGAAAGGCTTCCCGTCGGCCTTAGCCAAATCCAAACCTTTCCCCGCCAACGCGAGGCCATCGCCGGTAACGGCCTCGCTGAAGTCTGCGCCGGGGAATACCCCTTCAGCCTCGTCCAACATGCGCACGCGGATCGAGCCTTTGGACGCATCAGCATTCAGAACCAATCGCGTCGCTTCGGAAGCCGGCTTCAATAGAGTCGTTACGAGCCGGCCGCCCTTCTTGTCGCCCGACGCGTCCAGCGATACGAACCGGTCCATCGGCATGATGGCCAGGCCGAGTTGCCGCTCCTTCTTCGGCTCGATCTTATGCCCGCGCTGATATCCACCGTAGTAGAGGTACAGCTTTTCCTCGACCGGCAACGCGCAGCCGACCCAGGTCATGGCGCGGTCCCAGGCATTTGGCGCAGGGCTGCGGTCGAAGAAAATGTCGCTGTGCCGTTCCCAATGAACGCCGTCGCGACTCGTCACCAGCACCGTGTAGCCAATGCCTTCCGCCGGTCCGCCGGGTTCGGCCGGATAGTCGTCGTGCAACATGCGCACAAAGCCGATGAGCAGTCCGCCACGGGCAAATGTCCCGCCAACCGAGTAGAATTCGAGCACGCCTTCATCGCGCGGCTCCGGGATGATCACCCGCCAGGGATCTTTCCAATGTATGAAGTCCGCGCTCGAGCTGGCGGATACCAGCCGCCGAATGTAGCTGCTTGCCTTGGCGCCCGTGGACAATCCGTCCGACGGCATCGCGGGCGTCTTGAGTAGCACGCCGTACTGCCGTCGGATCGGATCAAAATACACGTCAATGATATCACCGGCGCCGTGCGGCCGCCTCGGATCATCCAATTTTCCATCGCTGAAATCGTTCAGAACCGGATTTCCCTCGTAGGGCGTCCAGTGCAGACCGTCGGCCGAGAAGGCCACGCGCATGCCGGGATCGCCGTCGGGTCGCGGTTTGGTTTGCCCCCACCACGCTATCTTGAAGCGCTTGGACTTGTCGGGATAGTCCGGCCCTTTGTCAATCACGCTGCTCCCGAAGCCGCTCTGAAACGACGAACTGACTTCGAACAGGCGATTGTCGTCGCCCATGATTCCCAGGTTCGGCGTTCGCCAGTGCATACCATCGTCGGATTCCGCGTAGGCCACCGTGCCGCCGGGGCCGATGTCGCGGTTGTACCACATCCGGAAACGTCCGGTCTCTCTATCGCGCACTACCGTCAAGTACGGCTGCGTCGTGCCTTGTTGCCAACCGAGGATCGGATTATCGGAGTATCGCTCCGGAGCGTGGGTCGTACGCGTCAAGTCGTCCATTTTCGCAACGAGATAGTCGTCAATGAACAACTGCGGTCCTAGGGACAAGTCCACCGGCTCGGTCGCGGGGAGCTCCTTCATATTGAAACTCGGGATTTTGTCCGCAGGCGATGGCTCAGCCCCAATCGCCAAACTATGAAACATCGCTATCATCAACATCATTAGGATTACTCCTCAAACCGAAACGAATAAAGTTTCGTTCCGCGGCACTCGAAGCGCAATCGAATCGGTTTCCCGGCCCAATGGCTGACATCCGTCGTGCCGTCACGCCACTCCACCGTTTTCCGAACGTGATTCCCATTGATGAAGCGGGCCACGCCCAATCCGAAACCTTCAATTTCATTCCCACTCGCATCCAAGATCGCAACGCGCGCTTCGCCCGAAGCCGACGTGTTAAGATTCAACATGAGCGTTTTACCGCCAAACGTAAACGGCGCCGTAACCACCGTCCCGCCCGTGTAGTCGAAGTCCAGCGAGATGAAACCGTCCAACCGTTGTTCGACTCGGAGCACGCCCCCGAGCTCGCGACCGCCCTCACCGTAGCGCACCTGCGTGTCACCGTGCGTGAAAGTGTAGCCCATAAAGTACTGGTAAATCCTGTCATTCTCATAGATCAGCCCCGGGATCACCATTGCGATCTTTACATCCAGTCCATCGTAATTACCGAGCGGGATGTACGGCGTCCGGTAGCGCGTCCATTTCACGCCGTCCCGGCTGGTCGCAAGCTGCGTCTCAATCGTGCCGTCATTCGATTTCCCGCCCTTGGCCAGCGTCGGCGCATTCAGATATGCCCGCTCCGGCGGGGCATTGTAATGGTAGTAGGGCGTCGGGAAACCGAGGTACGCATTGGGTGCAGACCCGTACTTCTGACATGCGTTCGTGTACAGGTCCAGTTCCGGAGGGTCCCCTGCGTCGCGTCCCAAGACGACGGGTACGGATTCCGGCCACGGCTCGTCCATGCGCGAGGTGGACACGTAACCGGTAGCTCGTGTGCCATCCAACCCGACGCGTGGATAGTGAAAATACCGCTGCTTATCAGCATCCCAAAACGTGGAAATCTGGCTGTCCGAATGAATGGCCGAAATCGTCTCCGGCTTCATCGTGAAGTGGATGCCGTCCGGCGAAACAAAAAGCCGCGTCTTAAGTTCCGGGTGACTACTGATCAGCGCGTAGCGCTCTTCCGGTACGGCATTCGGGTCAATGATCACCGTTCCCTCTCGCTGCGCCCGCACCACGAGATTATTCTCTTTCGACCCCTTCCATTCCACCACGCCGAGCTTCGGCTTTTCCCAGTGCGCGCCGTCTTTCGATATGGCCAACGCGAGACCGAATCCCGGTTCAACTTCCCAGCACACGGGCACGTAATACAGACGGTATTCGTTCGCGGCCGGATCAAAAAGAACGTTGCCGTAACTGGTGATTCCACCGCACTCCCACGGCTGGTCCGCGATTACGACAAGCGCATCCAAGCGTGGTGGATTGACCGTAAGCTCAGCGTTTTTCATCTTATCCAGCAGGAACGTGTCCAGAAAAAGAAACTTGCTCGAACCCAAATCGAAGGGTTTCGTGTTCTCAGCGTATCCCGCGACGCAACACGTCAGCAGGCACCACAGCAGTCGGTTCACAAGCTATCCCCTTCCTTGACGACGTTTTTCCACAGCCACGATAATTGCGCATCGGACGGACGCGGGGCGAGAAAGCTTGCGCCGTAGGCGACAACGACAATCACTGCAAAGGCCACGCAGGCCGTCCAGCCAAAGCCCAGCGTAGTATGAAACGCCCAATAATACGTGGCAATGAAGCCGAACACGGCGCCCAGCGCCACGCCGAGGCTGCCCACGCGCCGCGAGAACATCCCAATCATGAAAACGGGGACGATCAGCCCCGCGAAGCTGCCCACCATCTTGCTAAAGAGACTGAACAACCCTTCGTTGGCGTGCAGCCGGTGAATGAGGCAGGCAAACAGGGTCACGCACAGGCCGAGGACCAGTACGCATACGCGCGAAAACAGCACCTGCCGCCGTTGCACCGCTTCGGACACTTGTTCGTTGACGGAGACCTGGCCATGGACCAGCCGCAGATAGAGATCGGAAAAGATCGCGGCGGTCGTGGCCGTGATCCCGGAACTCACGCTCGACTGCGCCGCCGCGTAAATCGCCGCAATGACCAATCCTTTCAGCACCACCGGCATGTGGTGGTGAATAAAATACGGGAACATGTAGTCGTATTTGGTGCCTTCCGGCAACGGTTGCAATTTGAAATACGCGAACAGCCCCATGCCCAGCAAAATGAACAACACCGAATACACCACGTAGGCAATCGAATTGAGAACAAACCCGTTCTTACTGTCATCGAGGCTCTTGGCCGTAAGGTAGCGCTGTACCATTACCTGGTCCGCACCATATGAGGTCAATTTCGACAATGTGCCGCCAACGATAATCGCCCAGAAGGTCAAGTCCGCCTCAAAATACAATCGGAGCCGGTCCCAGGCGCCCGCGTCACCCCAGCCCGGGATATGCGCCGTAAAATTCATGAAACCGGCATCGCGCGAGACGGACCAAACCTCCCCTAACCCGCCCGGAATTTCCCGGACGATCAGCCACGTCGCAAGGATGAGTCCCACGAACATGATGACCGCTTGTGCGACGTCAGTCCAGATGGCCCCGCGCACCCCGCCGAGAGTGGTATAGAGCGTCGTGATAACGCCCAAGGCAAGGATGGTATCGATCAAATTCCAGCCCATGACCACGTTGAGCACGTAAGCCGGCAGGTAAATTGTAGTGCCCATCCATGCGATACGCCAGAGAATGAAAATCAATGTCACCGTTACCCGCACCCACACGTTGAATCGGTGTTCCAAATACTCGTAGCAGTTATAAAGTCGCAGCCGCTGATAGAAGGGAAGGAAATGCTTGAAGATGATCGGAAAGGAAATAAACACCGGCAGAATCGCCACCAGATTCAGAAAGCCGAATTGGATAATCTGGGCCGGCCCGATGACGTAGTCCACCGCACTGTTGAGTGTTGACAAAAGAGACAATCCGATGGCAAACCAGCCTACCTCGCGGCTCGCCAACAGATACTCTGAAGCACTCTTCTGCCGCCGCGCAAAAAAGGCGCCGACGCCGATCATCGCGGCCATATACAGAACGATGATGCCGGTGTCAATCCATTGCGCGGTGGTTGGTGTCACATCACCCCTTCTTCAGCCGTGTATTCGAGGTCATCAAAGTGCATTTCGACGCAATGGCCGCCCCGCTGCCAACTCAAGAATCCAAACCGGTCGAAGGCGGCGTTCCCTTTTCGGGCTGCAGGCGTAAGGTCGAGAAGAAGTGACTCGCCGTCAAATACGGCCACGATCTTTCCGATGCCGTTATTCGCCGACGGATCATATGACACCGACCAGTTGTGGACCTTGTCGTCGGCCCGCACCAAGGGGCCTTCCTCCAGACCGCCTCGGATGTCATCGGAAGTGTGGTAGATGGGCCGGAAATAATGACCGATACGGCTCGGCCCTTCGATGAGAATGCCCAGGAAATTAGCCGGTGGGCCGCCGATATACGTCCGCGAGTTGAACCAGCCGACCAGCAGCGCACTGTCCGCCGCCCCGGCCTGCATCGCCAACTTCCCGGAAGCACGCAACGGCTGATTCAAGTTCAGCCGACCGACCGGCGCGGCATAGTACCCGGCATGTTCGGGGTCCCAGCTTTCGATGCGCCAGAAAATTCCGCCCGCCTCGCCGGGCTGGCCCCCGGCCCGATTCGAGTTCCGATACCCGAAATCATGAAATGGCCGAACGATTCGGTCCTGGAACGTTACTTTATTGCCGACTCCTTCCCAATGCGGATCGACCGTGAAATCGTCCGATTGATCCTCGGTGCGCACGTCATCCAGATAGACTGTCAATTCCGTGCCCGAAATCTGCTGATTCAATATGCCGAATCGGTCGAAAACCGCGCCGCCCGCTTTGTGCCCCGGCAACAAAGCGGCCGTATACGCCTGGTCATCAAGATAAAACGTGATTTCTCCGTCGTCCCCTGCACCCGACGGATCATACTCCAAACGCCACAAGTGCGCCGTCCCGTCCGCCACGAGCAGAGGCGTCTTCGTCGTCTGATACGGTCCCTCAAACGTCTGCCCGCCGCCGGTCTGCCAGTTTTGTGTCCCATACTCGAAGAAGACGCGGAACTTGCCGCTCTCCCCATCAATGCGAAACGCCAGCGAATTCGGCGTGCGCCATCCGCGCGATCCGTGATTGAACCAGCCAATCAACACGCCCGCGCCGCCGCTGGACTCCGTTACCGAAAGGCGTCCCGAAGCAGCGAGACGATCTTCGAGCGTCCGGTTCGGGATATTCTTCCAATACGCGGCCGGCGTAAACGACCGACACACCCGCCCCCCAATCTCGCCCACCGCGCCCCCGGCATAATTCGTGGCACTAAAGCCGAAATCCTGCGTCTTAGTTTGTACAATTCCCGGGTCCGGGACATTGTTCACGCCAATCCACCCCGGGTCCGCCGCAAAATCCTCGCGCACCTGCATCGTCTCCCCAACAACGTGCATACAGAAGGAAAGCCCAACCAGCACGCTCACGAACATCTTCACAACCCAAAACCTCATGGCTCGGTTCTTGTCACTCGTTGCTCATTGCTCATTGCTTGTTGCTCTTCACAAACTGAAACGCGTACAATTTCGCCGCCCGCATCTCGAATCGCAATCGCACTGTCTGTCCGCGCAACGCGCCCACGTCCGCACGTCCGTTCCACGTCACCGTATACGCCACGTCATTGCCCATAATCTTATCGCTATCGTCTACCGAGAAACCTGGAACCGGCTGTCCGTCAGTACCGAGGATCGCCACTCGCGCCGAACCCGCTGCAGACGTGTTGATGTTGAGTTCCAACTGATCGCCGTCGAAGGTCATCGCCGGCGTGACCAGCCACCCGCCCGCATACTCCGCGTCCGCCGAAAAGAAACCGTCCAGTCGCTGCTCGACGCACCCGATCTTCCCCCACCGCCGCCAGCGCGTCCGCTCCTCCTCGCTCATCCCGCGCGTGCCGCCGTGGCTGAGGTTCACGCCCGAATAATACTGGTAAAGTTTCGCGCCCTGCCGAACCATGCCCACGCCCGTCATCACAAATCGCGCGTCCCAATCCTCGGCCTCGCCCGTCGGCACGTAGGGACGCCGGTCCGGCCGTTCCCAGCGCACCCCATCCCGGCTCACGGCGATCCCGGTATCCAACAGGCCGTCATTGCCTCTCTCCGGCGGAAAATGATGATACGCCGCCGGAAACATGAAATACGCGTCGTTCGCCCAGGCATACTTCACGCACGCGTTCGTATAGAAATCCACTTCCGCCGGGTCATCCGCATCCGTCTGGAATACGATCTGCGGCAGCGCACTCCACGGCTCCTCGATCTTCTCCATCTCGACCCGCACCACCAGCCGGTTCTTCACCTCGAGGCCCATGTCCGGCCGACCCCGCAGATACGCCACGAACTTGTTCAGACGCGCGTCCCAGAACGCATTCTGCTGACTATCCGGGCACCACGGACTGACCGCGTTTTCCGGCATCGTGAAATGAATTCCATCCGCCGAATACGAGACCCGCAGCCCGCCCTGATGCGGTCCCACCGTAGACAGCAGCTTGTACCGCCGCTCCGCCTGTGCATTCGGATCAATGAACACCGTGCCGTCCACCACGCTCCGCAGCAAAATGTTGTTCTCCTTCGATCCCTCGAACTCGACAATACCCAGGTTTGGCTTCTCCCAGTGAATTCCATCGCGCGATTCCGCGTAGCAAAGGTACGCGTGTTCCTCCCACGCATTGGGCACGTGCCACTGGTCCACCGCAAAACACGAATAATACATCCGGCAAAGCTCGCCATCCTGGAGTACCGTGAAATACGAAGTGATCCGAAAATCCTCCCAAGGCCGGTCCGCCTCAAGCACGACACCGACCTTCACCGGCGGATTCATCGTGATGACAACCCCTTCCGAAGTCTCGATGAATTTGCGATCAAAAAAAAGTTGCTTCCCGGAAACAACACCGATTGGGACGGACACAGGCTCTTGCGCCGGCGCTGTGCCGGCCCAAGTCCATAAGACTGCAATCAGTGCCAGATTCGAACGCAATCTCCACTCCTCAAACCGTTCGCACAAACCGCCACGAGGCAACCGAATGTAGCGACACCGGCTAACAATTATCAAAAACATGCAGGTTGGCAAGCAGAAATCTGTCGTGTTAGACTCTATTTCGTACCCGCAAAGAGGACGAGTGATGCGCGACTATCACACCAACATTTTCTACTCGGAAGAAGACGGCGGCTATATTGCAGACATCCCGGACTTAGACGCCTGTTCGGCCTTCGGAGATACACCGGCCGAGGCGCTGCGAGAAGTGGAAATCGCGAAGCAAGCGTGGCTAGAGGCGGCCGCCGCAGAAGGCAAACTGATACCCCCACCCAAGTATCGTCCAATCATCTATCAAGTGTCCGCACATTGATACACCGCTGAAAAGGGGCGGTTCACGACCCATATCCTTCCAGCCTTCAGCCTTCACACTTCATCCTTCATCCTTATTCCTCATTCTTCCACAAACGTCTCCACCCCC
>JACQVH010000073.1 GCA_016209895.1 Candidatus Hydrogenedentota bacterium
GACGCAGTTTTTGAAACTTGGCCGGCAGTGTTTCCAGGACGCGGTCGAGGATGCGGTCCGAACGGGCCCGGCGAACGGTCCGCCTCGCTTTTTGGATTTTGTGATCGAACACAAGGAACGAGTGCAGGGCGCGCTGGACCGGTGGGAGGTATTTCACAAGGGTTCGGAACTGCCGACGCTGAGCGACGAGGGGTATCTGGAACGCGTCGCGAGTCTCGCCGAGGAGGCCGGATATGATCCCTTGGCCGCCATGATTCAGGAACATCAGGTTGCGCGGCGGGAACGGAAGGGACTCCCTGCCAATGGGAAGACGGAATTGGAGCAAAAGATTCACCCGCTGTACAAGGCCGCCAGCCTGTACCTTTCGCAGGGCAACCGGGAGCGTGACGCTGGGGCTTTTGATTTGGCGTTGCGTCGGTATGACAAGAGCGCGGGGCTTCTGATGAAGATCGGAGACCGGACGTCCACGGCCCGGGTGCTGGTGGAGCGGGCACGCGCGGTCATCAACAGCGGCGGGGATCCGGAATCTCTGGTGGAGGGACTGAACCAAGCCGCCGGCCTGGTATTGGCCCATGTCCGAAACCTGCCGCAAGGTGTTTTGCCGGAGGTATCCCAAGAGGCGGCGTTGCATTTTTTCCGGGATAAGGGGTATCACATCGAGGCCGAGGCGTACGCCGCCGGATTGGAGAAGCTTAAGGTGGCGAGGGAGGCGTGAGGCTGGAATTGTGAATTGTGAACGGTGAAGAAGGGAGACGTTTGGGAACCGAGGATACCGCGCGCTGCTTGGCGGACGCGGCGCGTAACATGCGGTGTACCAAACCGCCGGGCTTCGCAGGGACGCCGAGGTCTTTGCCTTCGAGCGCTGCGGGTAGCGACCAGAGCATCATGTCCTGGTAGTAGTCGTTGCCGAAGGTGCGTTCGCCGGTGTCTACGTCACCGCGTAGGATGTTGGGCATATCCCAGGTGTAGCCCTGGAGGCAGATGAGGTTGTGCCAGGACTTGCGGGCGAGTTCGAGACCGAAATCGCGTTGGCCGTTGTACATGTAGGTCATGGCGAGCATGAGGAGTTCGGGCGGGAAATAGCTGAATTGACCGTAGTCCCAGGTGCCGGACTTGGCGGGGCGGATGGACGTGCCATCGGGGTTGGCGTAGTTGACCGCGCCGTATTTCGTCAGCGCCACGTTGCAGCGCGTGATGGTATCGAGAACGGTCCGCACGCGGTCTTCGGGCAGCGCGCTGGGTAGGGCGTGGTGGTCGGTGACCCACTCGCCGTCTAACTGGTAGCCGAAGACGAAATCCGATTTGGCGCTGGTCTCGGGGTCGAAATAGTTCAGGTAGTAGGAGCCGGTCCAGAGGGATTGTTCCATGGCATCGGCGCCGGCGCGAATCCATTGCGAGCATTGCTGGGCGAATTCCGTGTCGCCCGCTTCCTTCGCCAAGCGTTCGGTAATCCGCAGTTGCGCCAGATGGAGTCCGCCGATGTGCGCGGTCATGCCGCGCCAGCCCGGTTCGGCGGCCTCGAACCATTCGGTGGGCGGCTTCATGAACTCATCGGAATCGAGATTGGGCATGGCGATGACGCGTTGACCGACCGAATAGCTGGGCGTGGTCCGGAGATTGATCGTCCACGTCATGCATTTCTTGATCATAGGGTAGAATTCTTTGAGATACGCTTTGTCCGGCGTATCGCAGGTCATCAGGAAACGGTCAACGACGCCGGCGAGGCTGATGCCGTTGCTGGCGAACTGGTAGCCGCGGGTCGGGCAGGCGAAATCAATCGGGGGCGTTTTCGCCGTAAAGCCGCCGAAAATCCAGGTTGGCGCGCCGTCCGGGAACTGGTAGCCTTGATAGCCGCGAATGGTGGAGAGGGCCAATTCCGGGAAGAAGTACACGAATGGGATGCTGCCGTAGAAGCTGCAGGGTATGCACTCGATCTGCGGGCAGCCGCGCGGGCATTCGTTCATGCCGAAGAGGCCGTCTTCTTCGCGGACCCAATCGGGCAACGGCGGCTTGGCCTGGGCCCAGAGGCCGTCTTCGGTGATCATGTAGAGGACGTTGATCAGCGAGTCGCGCAGCCAGACCGGCAGTTTTTCTTCGGTGTATACGACTTGTTGCCAGGCGAGGATTCGTTTCAATAGCGATTGATGAGAGCGGGCCAGCGTTTCGGCGGCAGCTTCCGCGCCGGCGTAGTGTTTCGCGTACATGTGGGTGAACGTGTTGCCCGATTCGGCCCAGTTGTAGCCGCCGCCTTTCCAGGTGGGCGCATGCCAGGCGAGCACGAAGCGGACGGTTTTGTCTTTGCCGGGCGCGAGCGAGAAATCTACGGCACAAGAAGCACCGGGATGGTCTGTTGGCGTGGGCGGCAATGCGCCGGCGATGTTCGCCCATGCCGCGCCGTCGGCGCCCAGTTCTCCGCCGAGACGGATTTTCTCTTTCCCGACCACGCCCAGGGCGTAAGACGCCAATTCGGCGCACACGCTGACACCGCGAAATTTTCCGGTAATTTCCGTCCTTCGGAACTGGATGGTCCCCGCCTCATTAGTCGTAGGACCTGGGAACGAAAAGGCGAGCGAGCCCGTTTTTATTGTCGCGGTAATGTTGCGCAAATGCACTTCGAAAACGATTCCAGGCAGCATCGAGTCCACGACTTGACCGGGCAGGAACGGCGCCCACGCGCGCAGGCCGACCTGAACTGGCGCGTCGGTTTCGAATTCGAGGTCTGCGACCGGGTAGTGGCCCCAGTAGTGAATCTCGCTCGCGGTCTTGACGCCATCCAACGCGAGTTCGGTCAGCACGGGCTCGACCGGCTTCTGCGTGTCGCCTTCGCCCTGCTTGGGCTGTTTATGACCGAGTACCCACGTCGCGCCGTCAACGTTCAATCCGAGGATTGGCAGGTTGAGCGGGCCGCGGCGCGGGACGTGCGTATTGAAGATGGTGCAGTAGCCTAGGAGGCCGCTGGTCTCGAGGTCCATGCATCCGGTGTCAATGCCGCCGAGGGCCAGGCCGTTGGTGACGTGGTTCTTGAGCCGATAAATCACGCCACAGGCGGGCTGCGTGAACCCCGCTGCCGGAAACTGCACCCACTCCGCGCCCGGCAGAGTTGTGGGAAAAAGCGTGTCCGTGGGGGATTGCAGCATGGCTGAACTTACGATCAAACCGATTCCCGTGACCATGGTCATGCTCGTGTCCCCTCCTTTGGAGGAGTGAGTATAGCGCATCGGAGGTGGACAAAGACAGGATTGTTTATGTTTACTTGTGAATTCAACCCCCTCCCCGGCCCTCCCCGCGGGCGGGGAGGGAGTGATTTGAGATTTGAAATTCGGGATTTGAGAGGGCAGTCCATCCTGCGGGCGAGGCGAGAGCTTCGGACGTCGCTGACCCGACCAGACTTATCGTTGCCAGCTGAAGAGTATTCTTTTCTTCTCCTGTGAAACGGATGAAGGACACAAAAGGACCTAACGGACTCAAAGGACGAAAGGGACGATCAGGCGGCGCGGGAACGGAAGCGCGGGAATCTTGACCGTGGCCCATAAGCGAGACGCCCACAGCATGGACGCCCATTACAAATAGGCGTTTCCGGGGCGCTGAATTCGGCGCTGGGCGGGAGGTTAGAAATAGACGACGGTGGAGAGGTAGAACTGGTGTTGCTCGACATCGGCGTCGGTGCCGAAGAGGGAGAAGGAGTCCTTGCGGACGTCGTCGCCCCAGCGGTATTCGTAGGCGGCGTCAATGTTGACGCGGTTCTTGATGAGGACGCCGGCCCCCAGGGTGACACCGTAGTATTTTTCCGTTTCGCCGTCGCCTTGGCCGAGTCCGAACCAGCGGTCAGGCCGCCCACCGGCGGGTTCCGGATCGTAAATGAGGCCGGCGCGCAGACTGGGCAGGTAGTTCTGTTTAGGCCGGTTTGCGTCCACGAACACGTATTCGCCGCCGAGCCGGACGGTGTAGGTGGGCTCGTGAAAGCTGACGTTCTTGCGCAGGCCGGTGATGGGCGAGGTGCGGCGTCCGGTGCGGTCTACCTCGACGAATTCGTCCCATTCGCGGCGGGTCACGTCGAGGGACAGGGTCAGCTTATCGTTCGGGAAACGGTAGGCGAGCCCCACGCCGATGGCGCTGGGGTATTCGATGCGGCGGTCTTCTTCGCGGTAGGCGGAGGTGAAGAAGGGCACGCCGCCGCGCAGGCGGAAGTAGCGGGTGTACTTGACGTCGGCGGCGAATTTGGTGTGATACACGGCGCCGACGCTCAAGCGTTGGGTAGGCCGGTACAACAGGCCGAAGGTGTAGTTGGTGCCTTCGAAGTCTTTGTAATCTTCGACGATCTCCCCCCAGACGAACGAGGGTATTACCCCGTTTATGCTGAACCGTGTTTTGAACTCCGTTCGCTCCTTCCATTCGTTGCTGGGAAGGAGCGACTCATCCCAGATGTTGGCGACGACGCCTACGGAGAGCCGGTTGGTGAGCTCGAAGCCGAGGGCTGGGGAAATGGCGCTGAGACTGCCACCCTGCCGGTACTTGACGCGGGTGCCAAGATCGAAAAGGAACCCGAAAGGCAGGGGGGTGATATCATGGAAATAGACGTCGAGCGCGCGGTCGAAATCGAATTTGCGCTGGTAATTCAGGCTGAGGACGAGGTTGCGGCCGGCGATGGTGTGTTTGAAGGGGTAGACAAAACTCAGGTAGTTGAGGCTGTCGAAATCCACGTCGTGGCTGCCGTTGAGTTCCGGGTGGGATTCGGAATCGAAGTCTTCCTCGCCGTATTTCCAACTGTAGACGATGGAGAGTTCGGGGCGCTCGAGTTGGGTCAGTCCGCCCGGATTCCAGGAGGCGGCAGTGGCGTCGTCGGCCACGGCAATGAAGGCGCCGCCCATGCCCAGCGCCCGCGCCCCGCTGCCCACTGCGTTGGGGGAGGAATTGATGTTCACCTGGGCCAAGGCGACCGAAGCCAACAGGACGACCGGTAACGCCAGCAGGCTACATCGTAATCGCGGGCATGCGCGCTTCAAGCTTCAACTCCCCTTCTTTGGCTGGCACGGTTTCGGCGCGGGAGGCCTTGTCGGTCACGCTGGTAATTCTGGCGCGGCCTACCGGCAAGTATTCGGCTTCATTGAGCACTTCCCCGGTGCTGGGATCGGTCACCGGTTCGGTCTGATGGACCACCAAGACGTACATGCCTTCCTGGACGCCGTCTTCGCGCCCGAAGTTAGTCATGATGTTCGTGCCTTGGACCTGGACCAATTCGCCCGAGACCCGCGGGAAGGTACGCGCCAATTCGCTGGCAATGTAGTCTATACCGAATTCCAACTTCGCGGGATCGTTTTTGTTTGCGACATGCGTGTCGATATTGCGTATGATGCGCGCGGTCTCGGTACTGACGACCCGCGTGTAGACTTCCAGCGCGGGCCCGCGTTCGAACACGCTGCCCACCAGGAACACATTCGCCGGCACAATCTTACCTAAGGTCAAGGCGCGATCCGGGTCGCCGAGCGCGTCGGAAAGCTGTTGTTCATTGAGGACTTCCTGGAGTCGCGTGCGGTCCACGACATTGAAGCGCTCCCCCTCGACGACACGGCTCTCGGTCTGACTGCGGACGTCCTGGACGGTCTGGATATCGCCTTGCCCGCCAAAGGCCAGCACGGCCACGCTCATTTTGGAATCCGGTGTCTCGATCATCACCGGCTTCCCGTTGAGCGTGAGTTCCTGGGAAGCGTCGTGTCCCTGGTCATCTTTCGCGGAGACGGCAATGACGTTCTGGCCTTGGGCGACGACCAGGCGCTTGCTGAACTCGACGGTGGGCGCCGACACCAAGTCAAACGTTTCATTATTGATCGTGATGGACTCGACCTTAGTCTGTTGCGCGACGACGGTGCCGGCGATGCGGACGTTGTTCTTGCGATAGGGATCAATACTCTGCTTCGGGAATTTCAGATCGATCTTGATTGGTTCGGCGGACGCGGCCGCGGTCGCCGCGGCGAAACGGACGCGGCCCGCCAAGGCGGGATAGAGCCGCGCGGGTTGCGCGAACTTCACGTGGGCGAAGCGGAGCGGCTCGAAGAGCCGGTCCGGGAGACGCTGCAGGAAACTTCCGAGGCGTTCCGGGCGACCTTTGTATACGGACACGGCGGTATGGGTTTCATTACCCGCCTTGTCCTTCGCCACCAGTACGAAGGTGTTTTGGCCGTCCTTCAGCGGGAGATCGCCCTCGAATTCGAGTCGCGTATCGCCATCGGACTTGGCGAGTATGGTGTCGCCCATTTGTACCGAGGCCACGCCGATACGGTCGGCGCAAGCCCCACGGAGATGCACCGAGGCGGCGTCGGTCACGGAGCCCGGGGGTGGTTCGAGAATCCCTATCGCCGGACCCGTGAGGTCCACGTTGATGTTGATGGCCTGCTTGGATTCCTTGCCGGCCAAGTCGTTCACGTCCACTTCGATGGTGTGCGACCCTTCGGTGAAGGTCAGCGAATCTTCGAATGAGAGCTGTGTCGCGCTTCCGCGCTGATGCAACTGCCGCCCGTTGAGGCGCACTTCGGCTACGCCCAAGTCGTCCGAGGCGTTGATCCCGAGAGGCAACTCCATCGCGGCCGTGAGCGTGCCGTCTTTGATGGTGGTGTCGAGGCTGGGCGCGGAGGTGTCATTGAGGGCGCCTTGTTCGAGCTTTTTGCGCTTGACCATATCGAGGTAGTCGTGGGCGCGCGCGGTATCAATCTGCTGTAAGGAGGTGTTCAGGTAGGTTTCGGCGTCATCGAGCCGACCGAGATGGTAGTACGCCACGCCCAGTTCGCGGTTTGGAAAGTATTCGACAAAATGGAGCCCGTAGGTGCGGGCCCGCCAACTGTCCACCGACCGCCCCCGGAGGGCTTCCTTAAGGTCGGCCTCGGCCTCGGCGTGAAAATCCTGGGCCAGTGACGACGCGCCGCGTTCGTAATAATTCCACCAGCGACCGTGGAATACCCCTCTGGTCGCGCCGTGCGTCTTGGACTCGGGATTCTGCGTGGCGCAGGCGCCCGCGAGAGTCCCGAGCAGGAGTATCGCTGCCACACGTTTCAGCATAGCCCTCCCCATGCAAACATCGCGCATAAAAAGACTACCACACGGAACGTGGAAAAGTAAAGAAGTGTCTTGGCCGCTAGGACTTAGCACTAGGCAAAAACGATGGTCTTGTTTTTGAAACGGATGATGCGGTGCTGGAGGTGGGCGTGGATGGCGTTAGCGAGGGCGAGTTTCTCGAGGTTGCGGCCTTTGCGCCGTAAATCTTCGATGTTTTCCTTGTGGGTAACGCGCTCGACGAGTTGCTCGATGATGGGACCTTCGTCGAGTTCGGCGGACACGTAATGCGCGGTGGCGCCGATCAGTTTGACGCCGCGATCGTAGGCTTGCTGATACGGGTTGGCGCCTTTGAACGAGGGCAGGAAACTGTGGTGAATGTTGATAATGTCGTGCGGGTACGCGGACAGAAACTCGTTGGAGAGTATTTGCATATAGCGCGCGAGGACCAGGAAGTCGGTGGCGCCGGTCGCGAGGTTCAGGATTTCCTGTTCTTGGGCGTGACGGGTCTCTTTCTTGACCGGCAGATAGTGGAAGGCGATGCCGTGTTGTTCGACCACGGCGCGTAAATCCTCGTGATTGCTCGCGACAAATGGGACGCTTACGCGGAGTTCGCCGCTGCGCCGGCGGTAGAGCAGGTCCACCAGACAGTGGTCGGATTTCGAGGCCAGGATGCCCATGTTCATCACCGTGTCGGAATAATGAATCTCCCACCGCGCATCCAAACTGCGGGCCAATTCCGCCAGACCATTCTCCAAGTCGCGGCGATGGTTTTGCCGCGCGTCGAAGCTGAACTCGAGCCGCATGAAGAAACGGCCCCCTTCCGGGTCGGTGCTGTATTGGTCGGAGTTGATGATGTTGCCATCATTCCGAAAGACGAATTCGGAGACTTTGGCGACGATGCCCTTCTTGTCCGGACACTGAATGAGTAATATTGCGCGTTCCATATGAGCGATCCGCAATCCCCTTCGTTGGTGGCGCCTGTGGCGCGTCCGAGTGAGCACGCTAAGAATATCAGATGATGAGGGAAGGGTCTACTGAGGAGTATCGGGGCTGGGGCGGTCGCGCGAGAATTTCGAAGGGCGAAAAGGACCATCGAGGACAGCAAGGACGACAACGACATCAGGGACATCAAGGACCAAAAGGACCAAAGAGACCAAAAGGACAAGACGCTTTCGCGGGAGGGGAAACTTTGGAATAGGGCGATTACGGGTTTTGATTCTCGATTAAAAGCCCACGTCCGCGGGTTGGGGGCGCTTGAAGCGTTGCAGGAGGTGGGAGCCGAAGGGGACGAACTTCACGAGTTGTTCTTTGTCTTTGGGGGTCAGGCCGGGTAGGAACCAGGCGAGTGCGGCGAAAACTGCCGTATAGGCTGCGCCCAAGGCGACGACCGCGCCGGCGGCGGACCAGCGGGTCATCTCGCCGGCAAGCGGCAGAAGATTCCATCCGAACCGAACCCAAAAGGCCGCGAAGGGCGCGGCGAGGAAGGGCAGGAACATGGCGTTCAGTGGACAAAGTTGTGGAGCATGGAAGTAACGGTTCGCAAGAGCGATAAACACCACCGACGCGATGCTCAATGCGACCGGAAAGGATAGGACAATGCTGCGTTCGTCGCCATAGCGTGTGGCCAGATTGACGAATATCAAGAACATTACGACCATCAGGCCCTGGTAGACCATTTCCAACAAGGGCTTGCCGGCGCCGCGGAGCATGGAGGTACCGGGACCGGTGAGCGTATGAATTACCGTGGACACGCACAGGAATTGCAGCGCCATGGCCGACAATGCATTCGAATCGCGCAGACCGACGTAGCCAAGAACCACGAGATCGCTGTTGAACGCTAGAAACGCGAAGATATACACGGCCACGAGCCCGCAGAGGCGCATGGCGGCGCCGTAGACCTGTTGCAACTTGTCGTAATCGCCGACCCCGTGAAGATGGGCGCTGGCGGGTTGCAGCGCGCCGAAGGCTTGATGTGGTACGCTCTGGGTCTTTTCGACGATGCCCTTGGCGATCACGTACGCGCCGAGGAACGCCAGCCCCTGACCTATGGTCAGGGCCAGCTTGTCTACCGTGGTGACAACAACGGCGACGATGCCGAGCAGTTGCATGCGTCCCCCGAGCGAGAAGATTGGTCCGAGGCAATCCCGGCGCGCGTGCCAGGCGCGGACCCGCACGTCGGGCAACATGCGTTGCAGGAACCACCACATCAGGCCGGTATTTGCCAGCACGTTTGTACAATAGGCGAAGACGAGTCCGCGAATGCCGAACCCGAAATGTAGCAGCAGCCAGCCCACGAAGAACTCGACGGTCGTGAAGCTGACGCGGCAGAAGTTGGTGATATCAATCCGCTGGAGGCCGGTCAGGGTCGCTTTGTACACGCCGAAAATCATGGTGAACGCGCTGACGAATCCGATGCTGATGACTACGAAACGGGCATCTTCCTGATTGGCCGCCTGGATATTGAAGAAATCCACCACCGCGTCGGTGAACAGAAACAAGACCGCCAGCAGACCGAGGC
>JACQVH010000074.1 GCA_016209895.1 Candidatus Hydrogenedentota bacterium
CACGGTGGTATTGGGGCCGCAGTTGTACATGCCGGCGACGTGGCCGCCGGTGGCGATGCGGTTGTCGTAAACGGTGTTCTGCTCGATCACGGTCGCATCGCAATCGTAGAGGCCCGCGCCACGGTTTCCGGCCACGTTGCTGTAAATGATATTGCAACGGACGATGCCGTTGCACAGGGCCAGCCCGCCGCCATCGCCGTCCACGTCGTTATGGGCGATGTAATTCTGCGTGATTTCGCCATTGCAGTATGCCAACCCTGCGCCGAAACTGCTCGCTTCGTTGTAGCGGATTACGTTGCGTCGAATCGTCCCATTGCATCCGGACAGGCCCGCGCCAAACATCGCCAGATTGGGCGCGCCGGACTTCCCAATCGTGTTGCCTTGGATCAGGCCGTGGCAGGAGGAGATCGCGCCGCCGCCCCAGGTGGCGATATTGTCCTCAAACACGTTATACATAATGCTGGCGCGCGAGCCGGCGCCCGTGATGCCGCCGCCGTTATCCGCGCGGCCGCCCCGGACCGTGAATCCCATCACACTGCAATCCTCGCTCTCGCCCCCGCCGAGGTTGACTACCGCATACCCTTCTTCATACGGGCCCTCAATCACCGTCGCGGCGACGGTGGTCGCGCTGTACGGGTCAGTCGAGCGCACCACCAAGTTCTTCGCCGGGTACGACGGGAACGTGATCAGATTATAGGTGCCGGGATAGACCACGATGATGCTGTGGTCGGGCACGTTCGCGCTATTTATGGCATTTTGTATTCCGTTGCCGCCACTGTAAGCGAAGTTGATGATGCCTTCCTTGCCTGCGGGAGCATTCACCGTGTACACGCCGGCCTCGTCGGGGTTGCTGCCGATGAAGATGCGGCCTTTGACGTACATGTTGCCCGCAGCGTCAATATAGGCGCGCTTATTATAATCGTCTTGCTGAATGATGAACTCCGACGCGGCGACGGACGGTTCCACCCACGTCGTCTTCAATTCCCCCTTGAGATAGAAGGTCGGCATGCCGTCGGTCCACGACGGGTCCAGTCTGGCTACTACCGTGTTCGGCGTTCCGTTTGCGTTCCCCGTTCGGACCACAAACTCCGGGTAATTGGGGGTGACCAGGTCAGTGATACTCAGTTCCTGGGGCGTGGCAAATTCTTTAAGCTCGCCGTCCAGCACAAAATTCCCGTCCGCGTCCCAGGAAGCGATATTTCTTCCGTATTCGTCCTTGATCGCAAATCGGCTTCTCTGTGCCAATTGTACGGCTCCTGCGGCGTTGATCCGGCCCCAGCCGGTGTAATAATCGCGGCCGGCGCTGGCCACCTCGCTACCATTAGTATACACGAGGTCGAGCGCGGACCAGCCCATGAACGCCTGAATTTCGGCCGGCGAAAGGCTCGTGTTTGCCGTCATCATCAGTGCGGCCAAACCCGCCACCTCGGGCATGGCCTTCGAGGTACCGCCACCCCCTCCATACCCCTGGATTGCGGTACCAATGATCGGATTGTCCCCGCTGCCAGGTCCCTCCAAAGGGTCGGTGGAGGGTGCCACCACGTCGGTCGCCCAGCCATAATTCGAGTAGCCCGTCCGCCGTTCCGGGTCGCGGCGAGAGGCGCCCACGGCGATGACTTCGGGCCAAGAGGACGGGAAAGTGGGATGGGCATCTATCGAGTAATTCCAGTTGCCGTTCGGCGAAGCGATGGTGCATTTCTGTTGCCTGGCCCACTTCACGGCATCGTAGATTCCCGGGTCGTAAACGTCTATGCAGCACATGAACGCCAAGACCTTCGCCCCGTTCTGCACCGCGTAGCGCAACCCGTCCTCTGCATGACCCGCGTAAAAGACATCAAAGGTGGGTACCGAGGTTCCTTCTGCCGTATTGTTGTGATATCGGATCGGCATGATCTTGGCCGTCCAGCAGACCCCCGCCAGTCCCTCGCTGTTGTTCCCCGCTGCGGCCGCGGTACCCGCGGCCCCGTGTCCGTGACCGCGATTATTATTCATGCCGGGGTCCACCGCCTCATCCGGGAAGGGAATGTTATCTTCGTCAGAGGGGTCCCAAGCTTTATCCCCTACAAAGTCCCAACCATAGTAGTCGTCAGTCTTGCCATTGCCGTCGTCGTCTTCGCCCTGGCCGATATCGGGATCGGGATTGTCGTCACTCGCGATCTCGGTCTCGTTGATCCACTGGTTTGGATTCAGGTCCGGATGACCTCCGAGAGTCTCACCCGCAGCGAGATCAAAGCCAGATGTCGGCGCGGATACGAGGTATTCCATGGTGCCGTTTATGAGCCAACTGGTGGTCCCGTAGTTCATGGCCACGCCATTGTCGAGAACGGCCATGATGATCTTGGGTGCCAAATCTGCGTTTACTCCGTTAACGCCGTAGACGAGTTGCCAGGCCGCCGGGCCGTTGATGCGCTCCGCGTAGAGATTCCATTGACCCTGAGAAAACTGGCTCGAAGAGTTATACAACGGATCGCTTGGGAATTGGGGGTCGTCCGTTTCAACGTTGTAAAGCGGCGCAAAGGTGGGTACTGACTCCAAGAACAGCGGGTTGTCGTAATACCGATTGGCGAACCCGATGGCATCCAAACTCGCCGCCACCATGGCCTCTTTCGTGACTTTCAGCCGATAGCCGATAACCCCGATATCACGGTAATCGTTGCGCTTGAAGACTTCTAGGCCGTCCTGCCCGAACTGTTTCAACACGGCGTCTTCCGGCGTAGCCGTGGCGACATTCACGTAGAAATAATCCGTGAGCGCGGATTCCCGTTCCGGGTTCGTGACGTATACGGGATTGGCCGACTCCACGCCGTCGAAGCGCTTCAGCTCCTCCAAAATTTGTTTGATGTCCTCCCGCTTAGTTCCGACCTTGGTCGGTACCGCGAAAGCGCAGGGTGCCTCGAGCGTTTGAAAATCCAGTTGCAACGCGGAAATGTCCAACGCCGGCTCATAACTGAGCACGTTGCGGACGCCCTCATCGCTTACGCCCTTTTCGAACGTGACCGCAATCCGTTTCTCAGAGAGTTGTAGCGGCGTGTACCTACCCCGCCAGCCATGAAAGTAGGCGTCGGGTGGCGCGCCGGGTGCCGGAGGCGCCGGCAGCGACTGCCCCGCTGCAGAGATTCCCGTCACAAGCAAACCGATTACAACCCAGGTTTCAAACTTCATCCTGCCCCGCATAATGTCCCCTTCCTGATTCGATCTCGTTCTTCCCTCTCGTGTCCCACTCATGCAATCGCACCGATCAACCCATACCAAAGACGCGCCGACGCAAATGCGGACAGCGGTATCGCTATTCTGTTCTGCTCTGCTTTATGGCCCTAACTGAACGATCACATCTTTATCGGTCACGAACACACGCCCGCCAAACGCACCGCCGGGGTCAACCGAATTAAGATGGACCCTCTCGGAGTTGACTATGATGAATTCAGTTCGATCCGCTTCCTGCGCAGTGGCAGAGTAGGAGTAGGCTTGAATCTTCTTATTCCCCCCGCCAGCCGTAACCAGCGCATCCGTGACGGTATTGTTTCCGGGGGAGTGCGTGAGATCCTGAAAGACAACCTGTTGTCCCGGATTCGGCGCTGAGGCATTGTCCATGCCCGGTCCAATGTTGATGCCTTCATTTACGTCAAGGTGTTGTTGGTGTATGCCAAACACGGCGTACACGGTGCCGACGCCCACGGCGATCGCCACGGCGGCCATGGCCGTGGCCTTCAAAACTCTTCGACTCAGGCTGTTCATCAGTTCCTCCTTTCGCAAATTTGCGTTCCCCAGCCCCGGCGGCTGCCTTGCCGCCTTTAGAGGCCGTTATATATATAGATACTTTTCGGCGGTATTTTATGATAATTCGGATACGAAGGTCTTTTATTTTTCAGGGGGACGCCGATCCGATAGCTACTATCGGAAGGAAGGGCCAATTTCATTAAGAGGCGCTGGCGTAAGGGTTTAGGGCGTATTGGAGGGGAAGGCTGTAGGCTGTAGGCCGTAGGTTATAGGAGGTTGGGAGTGGGGGTGGGTCCGGACTCGGATGTGGACTGTTCGATTGCGAACGCTCGATTACGAAGTGTCGAGCACGAAAGGTCGAGCACGAGCACGATTCTCGATTACGATTACGAAGTCGCGACGGCTTGATTACGAATGCTCGATTGCGCGCGGCGATGGAGGGCCGGATGGGAGTATTGCCAGGGGTTGCTACTTTCGTCGGATGACGATGCGGTCGGAGGTAAGCTGGTAGCCGAATTCGGGGACGAGCCATTGGCGGATGAGGAGGTCGAGGGCGGTACTGACGCGCACCCGATGGAAGGCGGCGGGATTGACGGGGAGTTCTTCGAGACCGCGCTCGACGGCGACGGGCGCGCCGAGTTGTCGGGACAGGGACCCGACGACTTTGCCCAAGGGTTTGGCGCCGGAAGCGAGTTCGATTCGGGCGGCGTCGTCCGGTGGCGTGGGGAGCACGACCGATACCTGTTTTTCGAGCAGGGCCTTCTGTCGGTCGTCCAACGTTTCCGCGCTAAGCAACGCGGTAGCCGGTTGCGTATTGGCCGGGGCGCGGAAGAAGATGTACTCGTTGGTGGATTCGACTTCAAAACTGTAGACGCGGGCGGACTTGAGGACGGCTTCGAGGGCGTCTTGAATGGGGATTTCGCCGAGGGAGATTTCGCCGCAGTTGGCCTCGGCAATGGCATTATCACCGACGATGGTAATCCCGACGACCTGGCTGAGGGCCTTGAACGCGTTGTAAAGGGGCGTGTTCGAACCGAAAGCCATGGCGGCGCGGACGTCGGCAAAGGCCGGGTCGAGTCTGCCGACCAGCGAGATATCGCGGAGCGGTTCATAGGTTGCCGGATACAGGAAAAGGTAGCTGGGGCATTCCTGCACGGCGAGACCGGCATTTTCGGCGAGCTTATAGGCGAGGTCTTTGAAGTTGGTTTGGTGGAACTCGAGTTTGCCGGCGGAGCGGTTCTCGACTCCATTCATGAGGATGAGACTGCCCCCGAATTTTTCTCCGATGCCACGGACCGTGCTCTCGAGGGTGCCGTTATCCTGCGACCAAGTGACGCGGGGGAAGGGGTCGTTTTGGGGAAGAGAAGCAGTTGACGTGGCGGCGGTCGGCGAGGACGCCGATCCTCCCTCCTTGGGTTTGGAAGTGGCGCAGGCCGTAATCAGCAGGGGAAGCGTGATTATCAGGGGAAAGGTCCAAGCC
>JACQVH010000003.1 GCA_016209895.1 Candidatus Hydrogenedentota bacterium
GCCCATCTCCATTCGTGCGGCGACGTCCGCCCCTTTGTACCGGAATTCGTGGATATCGGGATTGATGCGCTCAATCCGCTCGAAGTCAAGGCCGGCATGGACCCGGTCGAGTTGAAGCGAGTCTATGGTGACAAGCTGGTCTTACACGGCGGCATCAACGCCGTGCTCTGGGATGACATTGAGGCCATCGAAGCGGAAATTAGGAGAGTCTTACCGGTGGTAAAGGAGTCCGGCGGCTACATTTTTTCCTCGGACCATTCCGTGCCGTCCAGCGTCAGCCTCGAAAACTTTCGGCGGATCGTCGCCCTGGCCAATGAATTGGGGGCGTATGATTGAAGCCCGGAAGCGATGCCAAGTAAGAGATGTTGCACAAACTGAAGGACGTCAACGACATCAAAGACAAAAAACGACACGCACTTGGAGGACGAGCGACGTAGCGATCGTGCGTGTCGCGGGCTCAGTGCTAACGTGATTGCTTCGTCGGCCTTACGGTCTCCTCGCAATCACGAATAAAGCTGGCTCGATTGTGGGTCAACGCGTTGGGCGACCGGGATGCGGATGAGCAAGCACGGTACTCACGCCCAGTCTTTCCTATCAATTTCGTGTTTCTTTAGGCGGTATTGGAAGGTTTTGTAGGTTAATCCGAGCAGTTCGGCGGCTTCTTTGATGCGGCCCCCGGAACGTTCCAGTGCCTGGCGCATGAGGTCCTGTTCCAAGTCTTCCATGATGATGCCGCCGGACGGCAGCTTGAACTCGCTCGGCGCGGGCGTGGGTGCGCGAAGCTTCTCCGGCAGGTGGGTGACCGTGATGGTATCGGCGTCGGACAGGATGAACAATTGTTCGAGCGTATTTTCGAGTTCGCGCACGTTGCCGGGCCAGCGGTAGCGGCGAAACGCCTCGATCACGTCCGAACCGATGCGCGGCGCGGGTCGTCGCAGTCGCGCGGACAACTTCTCGCGGAAGTGATTGACCAGCAACGGCAAGTCCTGCATCCGGATCCGTAGCGGCGGGATGGGGATCGGTAGTACCTCCAAGCGGAAATAAAGGTCTTCGCGAAATTCACCGGCCTCGACGACCTTGCGCAGGTCGCGGTTCGTCGCGGCGATCACGCGCACGTCTACTTTGCGCGGTTGCGAGCCGCCCACGCGTTCGACGATACCGTCTTGCAGCACGCGCAGCAGCTTCGCCTGGCTGTCCAAGCGCATATCGCCGATCTCGTCGAGAAAGATGGTCCCGCCGTTGGCAATCTCGAACTTTCCTTGTCGGCTCGTCTCGGCGCCGGTAAACGCGCCTTTCTCATGGCCGAACAGGTCGCTTTCGACCAAGGTGTCCGGAATCGCCGCGCAATTGACCACAATGAAAGGTTTATTCTTCCGCGGCCCTGAGAAGTGAATGTGTCGCGCGACGAGCTCCTTGCCGGTGCCGGATTCGCCCTGGATTAGCACCGTACTGTTGACCGGAATGGCGCGGCGCACCACGTCAAAAACCTTCTGCATTTCCGCACATTCGCCGATGATGTTGCCGAGGGAACTGGCCTCGAATACCAAGTCCCGCAGTCGGCGATTTTCCCGGCGCAACTCGCCCTGTTCGACGGCCTTGTTTACGACTACCAGGAGTTCATCCTTGTCGAACGGCTTCGCCAGGTAATCGCAGGCGCCTTCTTTCATGGCTTTCACGGCGGTTTCGACGGTGGCAAAAGCGGTCATTACCACCACTTCCATATCCGCGCGCAGCCGCTTGGCTTGTCGCAGAAGGTCCAGGCCGTCCATTTCGCTCATCCGAAGGTCAGTCAGCAGGAGGTCGAATGACTCAGCCCGCAAGGCCTCGAACGCCTTGGTTCCGGACTCGACGGCCCGGACGGAGTAATCGGCCTTCAGCAGGATGTCGGCGATGATCTCCCGCTGCACTTGGTCATCTTCCGCTACAAGAATTCTGGACTTCATCTCGTGTTGTTCCAAATCATTCGATTCACGGTCGCGGCACGGCCTGCGGGCCCCGGGCGCTCGATGTCGCTCTTTCACGATGCAATGGCAGTGTGATCAACACCTGGCAACCCCCACCCTCAACGGTGGATAACTGGATACTTCCACCATGTTCCTCGACAATCCCGCGCGTGATCGAGAGGCCCAGACCGGTGCCGGTGCGCTTGGTGGTGAAGTACGGATCGAAAGCCCGCTCCGCCACATCCTTGGACATTCCGGTGCCGTCGTCGCGAATTTCGATCTGATACGTCGTGTCCGTGACACGCGAGAACATGCGCACGCGTCCCTCGCGCGCGCACGCCTCGAGTGCATTGATGAGTACGTTCAGCACGGCCCGCGTCCACTGTTTGGGATCGAGGTGCAGCGTCGTATCGCCGGCACGCAGTTCCGTGATTAGCCGCACCCCGCGCTCTTCCGCGTCCTGCTTCACCAATCGCGCACACGCTTCGAGCACCGTATCCACGCGGCACGGTTCCGGCTGCAATTCCGTCTCTTTGGCCAGCGATAAGAACTGCGAGACAATCCCCTCGAGCCGGTTGACCTCTTCCCGGATGGTCTGCAGGTGCTTGGTCGAAGCTTCCGCGCCGTCACGATCGCGCAAGGAATCCAGGGCGTGGCTGGACAGGAGCTTGATAGCGTTCAGTGGATTGCGAATATCGTGCGCGACGCCGGCGGCCAAGTTCCCTACGGCCGACAATCGCTGCGCCTGCCGCAACTTCGTTTCCACCAGTTCCTTTTCGCGCAGCGCCCCCACCATGCGATTGAAGGTCTGCTCGAGCGCCTGGATTTCATCCGGTCGCTTACGGACCGACACCTCGCGAAGCGTTCCCATGCCGATCTTGGCACAGGTATCCGAGAGTTCGCTGAGCGGACGCAAGATCCGCATCATGAAATACACCATGGATCCCAAGGCAATCAAGAATACCAGGGTGAGCAAGACCAGGTATTTGTTCTGAAACGCGCGAAGGATCTCGCTGACCGGGGAAATGGTGAGGGAAATTGTCATGTGGGCCTCGCTGGTTCCCCAGGGGAACGCGATCTGGGCCGTTTTGGTGAGCTGGCCGTCTTCGAGGTGCAAGGACACATCCCGCCGGCGCATGGTGGCCTCGTCGAAGGGCTTGAAATCGAAATCCAACCCCTGCGCGCGGTAGCGTTCTCTGAATTCGCGTTCCAGGGACTCCAAGTCGCCTTGAGGCTGCTTTCCCAGACCAACGACCACGCTGTCGGCGATCTCCTGCGCCTGCGTTTCCATCTCCTGGACGATTTCCTGGTAGTAAAACCGAGTAATGACATAGACTGAACCCATGAGGCACAGCAGCAGCACGGCGCATAAAAGGATCGCGCGGAAAATCAACGATTGGTACCAGCGAACAGCGACAAACGAATCAGCAGGCGTACCCATGACCGGCCCTTACAGCAGTCGTCCCTCCGGTTGCGGCGTGACTTCCCCGTTAAGAACTTTCAGTATCTCCTTCACGTCCATCCAGGTCTTGCTCTTGTCTGCGGGATTGCGCAACAGATACGCGGGATGAAATGTTACCCGCAGCGGAATACCATGGTAAAAATACCATTTGCCGCGCAATTTGCCAACGGGTTCGGTAGATTTGAGCAGCGAATGCGCGGCGTAGGTGCCCAGCGCACAGATTAGCTTGGGACGGACCAATTCCAACTGGCGGATCAGATACGGTTCGCATTGGTCCACTTCATCGAGCGTGGGGTTTCGATTCTCCGGGGGACGACACTTAATCACGTTGCAGATGTACACGTCGCGGCGTTTTAGTTTCATTCCTTTTTCGATGATGTCCGTCAGAAGTTGTCCGGCTCGGCCTACGAACGGCTTGCCGATCCGGTCTTCGTCACCCCCGGGTGCTTCGCCCACGAATACCAACTCCGCATACGGATTGCCGTCACTGAACACCGCCTGCTTCCGTCCGCGGCACAGTTCGCACTTGGTGCACGCGCGGACCGTCTTTTCCAGTTCCTTGAGTGCTGCCAGCCGATCGGCGTCCGGTCCTTGGATAACCTCCGGGGCTTTTTCACGAGCCGCTTCAGGCAGACGCTCGTCGTCTGTGGGGAAGACTTCCGAATAAGCCGTTCCTGATTCTTCGAGATCAGGTGGCGCCTCCTCCATAGGGTAAACGGTCCGGTCAGCCACGGTCGGTTTCCGGACCGCATCCAACATGGCCGCCACCTCCGGCGATAGCCACAATGACTTGCGCCGGTCATGTGCCGCCCGTCGCACCAACTCTTGCGTCTCACGGATTACTTCAGTGATGGTTGCTCGATAGTCCATTTGTTACCTCAATTTGTTTATGATACCACGCGACTGGTTGAATCCCCACGCTACCGGCCAACACCCGAACCGAGCGCGCGCGGACGCGCGTCCTCCCTGGATTAATTCGGAAAATTCCGCCATTTGCGGCCACCCCAGCGGCGATGATAGCATCGCCTGCGATCCTCTCCCCAACATTAAGGCAGGCAAACGCATGAGAATTACGGTCGTTGGCACGGGGTACGTTGGTTTAGTCGTTGGTACGGGTTTTGCCGAAAGCGGACATCAAGTCACGTGCGTGGACCGTGAGTCCGAGCGTATCCAAGGATTGAAAGAAGGCCGCCTGCCGTTTTACGAGCCTGGTCTCGAGGAACTGGTCGCGCGCAATCTCGAAGAGGAGCGGCTTCACTTTTCCACCGACCTGTCGGCCGTCGTCGGTGATTCCTTGCTGGTCTTTCTATGCGTGGGGACGCCTCCGAGTCCCGATGGCGGCGCGGATATCTCGGAGGTGGTCAACGCGGTGGAACAGGTGGCTCAAGCCATGACAGGCTACCGCATTATCGTCAGCAAGAGCACCTGCCCGGTGGGCACGGCCGATCTGCTGCGGGAAACCGTCCGTAAACATACCAAGCATCCTTTCGACATGGTCGTGAATCCGGAATTTCTGAAGGAAGGCGCGGCGGTGGATGATTTCATGCGGCCGGACCGGGTGGTGATTGGCTGCGACGACGTGCGCGTCGAGGAGATTATGAAAGAACTGTACGCGCCGTTTCTGCGTACGGGCAAACCGCTGATTGTGATGACCATCCGAAGCGCGGAGATGACGAAATACGCCGTAAACAGTATGCTTGCGTCACGCATCTCGCTGATGAATGAATTGGCCACGCTTTGCGAGGCCTACGGGGCCGACGTGGGCGAAGTGCGCGAAGGACTTGCCACGGACAGTCGGATTGGCTCGGCCTATCTGTTCCCGGGGCTTGGTTTCGGCGGCTCATGTCTTCCGAAGGACGTGGTGGCGGCCGCCCAGCTAGCGCGGCGTGCCAATGTGGGAGCAAGTATGCTCGAGGCCGTTACCACCGTGAACGAGCGGCAACAACAGCGGTTTGTCGAGCGCATCCTCGATTATTACGGCGCCGTCGTCGCGCAGAAGAAGGTCGCGATCTGGGGCGTTAGCTTCAAGCCGCGCACCGACGACGTGCGGTGCGCACCTGCGCTACGCGTGATTGATGCCCTTCTTGGCGCTGGTGCCACAGTGGTCGTGTACGACCCGGTAGCCGGCCCCAAAATCCTTGCAATGTATGGCGACAAAGTCGCGGTCGCGCCGAAAAACTATGCCGCCCTGGAAGGGGCCGATGGGCTGGTAATCTGCACGGAATGGAATGAGTTCCGACGGCCCGACTACGAACGCATGGCCAGCCTGTTGCGCGAAAAGGTCATCTTCGACGGCCGCAACCTGTACACCCCCAAAGTCCTGGCCGACCTCGGCTTCCGCTACTTCAGCATTGGCCGGCCCAGTGTGTGAAGACTGGATTGAGAGTTCTTGTAGGAGGAGGCCTTGGCGGAGCACAATATGCGCATCGAGCCTCGTATTGGGACGAACTGGGGAGAGGTCATCATGAAGAGCAAGCGGATTTCACGGCGGCAATTTCTGGTAAGTACCGGTATCGCGACGGGCGCGACCTGCGCCTGGAGCCGGCTCGGCTTTGCGGCGACGCAGGCGGGAGGACGAAAGCCCAATATCCTGCTGATCCTGGCGGACGATCTTGGATATGGCGAGCTGAGTTGCCAAGGGCCCACCGATGTGCCCTCGCCGAACATTGACTCGATCGCCGCGAGCGGGGTGCGATTCACGAACGGATACGTCACGTGTCCGGTGTGCAGTCCGACCCGCGCGGGACTGTTGACGGGCCGCTACCAGCAACGATTCGGACACGAGTTTAATCCGGGCAGCGCCGGCGCCGTGGACGTCAAATTCGGCCTTCCGCTCTCGGAGAAGACCATTGCCGAATATCTGAAGGAGGAAGGATACGCGACGGGACTGGTGGGTAAATGGCATTTGGGTGACCGACCCGAGTGCCGACCGCAGCAGCGAGGCTTCGACGAGTTCTTCGGATTCCTCGGCGGCGCGCACTCGTATGTAGACTCGCAGCGCGATCCCAAGAACATGATTCTGCGCGGCGCCGAGAAGGTGAATGAGCCGGAGTATCTGACTGACGCGTTCACGCGCGAGGCGCTCGCGTTCATAGCTCGTCACAAGTCTCATCCTTTCTTCCTATATCTGGCCTATAACGCCGTGCACGGCCCGATGGAAAAATCGGTCAAGCGCGAAGAGCGATTTGCGGCCATCGCGGACGAGAAGCGGCGCACCTTCGCAACCATGCTCACGGCGCTCGACGAAGGCGTCGGTGCGGTGTTGAACAAACTGCGCGAGACCGGCCTCGAGCAGGATACGCTGGTCATCTTCCTTTCCGACAATGGGGGCCCGACGCAAGTGAACACGGCGCGCAATACGCCGCTGTCGAGCGTCAAGGGCCAGGTACTCGAAGGCGGAATCCGAATTCCGTACATGATGCAATGGAAAGGTCGGATTCCGGCCGGCAATCGGTTTGAGCAGCCGATAAATTCGTTGGACATCTTGCCCACGGCGCTGACTGCGGCTGGCGGGAAGATATTGAGGGACATGAAACTCGAAGGCACCGACCTCATCCCCTTTGTGACGGGGAAGAAGACGAAGCCGCCGCACGAGGCGCTGTTCTGGCGCTTCGGCGAACAATACGCCGCGCGCATGGGTGACTGGAAACTGGTCAAACAGGACGAGACCGCGCCGCGCATATACAACCTCGCGGCGGACATAAGCGAGCAAAACGATCTGGCCGGCAAAGAACCCAAGAAGTTGAAGCAGTTGCAATCCGCCTACGACCGCTGGAACGCACAGAACGTCGAGCCTCTCTGGAAACCCCGGCGTCTGGCAGGAACCGCCGCCGGGCAACCCCGCCCGCGTAGACAACGTGAAAGACCACGTCGAGCGCGGAATCTGCGCTGAGGGGGAGCCCAGACAATGTTTGGACGGTTGATAGCATTTTCTACTGCCAAACCCGGAGCTCAGCCTAGCCCTGCGCAACGGGTACGTTGGCTATACAGGCCACGAGAAGGAATGCCGACCTGCGTCAACATCGTCCTGTGGTGGGAACTGCGGCGTATCCCCTATAACTTGATCGTCGGCTTCTTAGGATTTGCAGGTTTCGTGTTACATGGATTTCTGAAGGGCCAATTAGGCATCGTTTATCCGGCCGGTGACATCGATGCGGAAATGGCCCCAATGGTGATACTATTTGCCGCGCCTTTCTTCATTAACATCGCGTATACGGCGGGTTGGATCGTTGAAATCTTCCTCACGATAGTACTGCGGCTGCCACTGCGGAACGCGGGACCTCGTCTTTTTAAGTTCGGATTAGCCTTTTCGCTATTCGTGGTGCTGGCTCCGACGGCGTATTGGGGTGTCTATTTCATGATTCACTGGGTTGCCGGAGTTGTTCTGTAGGCGATGATGTTGGCCTGCAAATCGTAGGCTTTATCAATCGCGCCCGAGGGAAAATTTGCTTCGTGGAAAAGTTCTGCTTGCGAATTGTGCAATCGCACTATCCTCGCCTCGACATCGTCCTGAGCCTCCAGGTTTCCGTCCCTGGGAATGTGGCTGATCGTTCGCAGTGACAAGAATCGTAATTGTCGAACTTCTTAGAGTTCGACCGCGATCACCAAATAGTCTCAAGTCCGCTGGCGCGGATGGCGCGGTCGCGCGTGACAAAGGGCAACTTCATGCAAAAAGCGGTAGCCGCGATAATGCGGTCTGGCATGTCCCGAACGTCTTCGCGTGGAATTTCTCGCACACTCAGGGCGAGCTTGAGATCCAACGGGACGACATTAAGCTCGCCCGAAGCATCCGAAACGGCCCCGCTCAGCCGCTCAAGCGCTACTGCCGGCAAGCGGCCTTTCTCGACAAGATAAACGATTTCAATGGCAGAGATGACCGATATGAAAAGACGACCACCGGCGGATAGTGTTTTGTGAACAATTTCCGTTACGCTCGGTGGAAGCAGCTTCGAGTCAAGTAGGAGCCAGACCAGGGCATGTGTGTCTAGAACGAGGCCATTCACGAGATACCCTCACGAGGGAAGGCCCCCCAAAGTTCACGCCTGGCTTCTTCAATATCATTGGCTGACAGTTCTACGTCAAGATCGGCCCACAATCCCTCTATCGAATGACAGGGTGAAGACGAACCGCTGTGTACGGCGAGAGATTCCACAAAGTCCAACACCTCCTTCTGTTTTTCAGGAGGCAGTGTTTTCACTTTTTCGCAAAGTAATTCTGGCAAGGTCATTGGCTGATTGCTCCGGTACAGCCTCTATCGTGCTAGCGTCATTATCATAACACATGACGGCGATGAATCCTTGTGCCTTCGATGACTCGCGATATTTCGTGATTTCCGCGGTAGAAAAAACATTACATGAATTCAGCCCTTTATCCCGGTCAGTACGATGCCTTGGACGAAATATTTCTGGGCGAAGAAGAAGAGGATGAGGACGGGGATCAGGGCGATGGTCGAGGCGGCGAGCATGTAGTGGGGAAAGCTGCCGTACATGCTTTGGAACATGCGCAGGCCGATGGAAACGGTGTACTTCTCGAAGCTGTTGAGGTAAATCAGGGGGCCCATGAAGTCCTGCCAGTGGCTGATGAAGCTCAACACACTGATCGTCGCGACGGCGGGCGCGGAGAGCGGGAGCATGATGTCCCAGAAGATGCGCAGGTTCGAGCAGCCGTCGAGACGCGCGGCCTCTTCGAGTTCGACGGGGATTGTCTTGAAGAATTGCCGCATGAGAAAGATGAAGAATGCGCCGCCGCCCAGAAAACTTGGGACAATCAGCGGGCGTAGCGTGTCAATCCAGCCGAGGAACC
>JACQVH010000075.1 GCA_016209895.1 Candidatus Hydrogenedentota bacterium
TCAGACAATAGCCCTCGACGCGGAATTCGAAGCGACGCGCTTGCTCGCGTAGCAACTCCAGATACACCCGCCGGTCGTCGTCCACAAAAAAGACGTCTTGCCCATTGTTTCCCCGTTGGGTGACGTGATGATAGACGCCCGGTACCACGATGCGCGCGATTCTCGACATGACGACATCCTACCCCAACACCCGACACCTTGTCAATATAAACGGTGGCTGTCCCTATTTAATGAACCAATAGCCTTCCTTTGCTCGGCATCACATGTTAGGATGGGTGCTCTCTTGGAAATGGTGTTATCTGCTGCCCAAGAGCACACAATATATCGTGTATTTTTGCAGCTAAGTACCAGCAACTTCTCGACAAAGCCGACCCGGGAGACTTGGGATCATGATCGCGCCGTATAGAACGGAATTAACGCAAGACGAAATCGCCGCTTTCAATGAACGGGGCTTTCACGTTCATGACCGTATCTTTGCCGACGACGAGGTTGGCGCGATACGCGAAGCGTGCGAAGCGGTATGCCAAGCCGTGTACGAAACCGGCGTACCGCCGGATGGCGCGGGCTGGCGACCGGGCGGCGACCCGTGCGCGGTGCGCAAGATTGACAATTGCTGGAAGGCCAACCGCACCATCGCGAAATACGTCACCGATACGCGCCTCGGCCATATTGCCGCGCAACTGATCGGCGCGCCGGGCATTCGTCTCTGGCACGACCAGTACCTATACAAACCCGCGCGCGGTGGAAAGGTCGTTACCTGGCATCAGGACTGGGCGTATTGGCAAATGATTGGCGAATGCCGCACCGTAACCTGTTGGATCGCGCTGAGCGACATTACCCCCGATTGCGGGCCGATGGTCTATCTCGAAGGGAGCCACAAGTTCGGCCTGTTCCCGCTACCAAAAGGCATCAGCGGCGACGACGAACAGAAACCCGTATTGCCCGACGGCGTACACTTGCGCGAAGTGCCGATCATCGTCAAGAAGGGCCAAGTTGCTTTTCATCACGGCCTGACTCTACACGGCAGCGGCATCAACGACAGCGAAGCTGACCGTCAGTCCCTGGTGTCGCACGTCATGTCCACCGAATGCACGTACAAGCCCGGCCAGCCCCACATGAACGAAGTGAAGATGAAAGAACAGGCGGATTGTCCGCAGCCGGGCGAGCGATTCCGCGGCCCGCAGTTTCCGATGATGTGGCCCGCCAATTCTTAAACTGGGCGCAGGCGTACGCGCCCGTCGGACCAGTATCGAAGCAAGCGGCGCTATGACAGACGGCCTTGTGGCGAAGTGGGTGATGTGTCAGTCATCAGATAACCAGTTCGCTTGAGCCGCGCCAAGCCGATGTATAACGCCTGATTTGAGCACCGCCGCCTTGCCATTCCTGAACCGGTCTGCGAGGTCGTATTCGAAAGGAACCAGGATATCGCCATTCTTATTGATATACCCAAAGCGGAGGCCCAAAGCCGTCTCGCGGCCGACCGCAGCCATCCCTTCGGAAAACGGTTCGGCCAGCACGAAGCTTGGTGGCACAACCATGCTGCCTTTCTTGTCAATATATCCCCATTGTTGGGTAGTAAGAAACTCACTGAGATAAGGGACCGTACGGTCATCAATAACACGTTCTCTCGGTTCGCTGCCTTTGACAACTTCCGAACGATCCACGCAAACCGCCGCGAGACCTTCAGAGAATTCTTTGGCTTCGTCAAACTGCGGTTTAAGAACAAACCCACCTGATTTGTCAATGTAGCCGAACTTTCCGCCGGTTCGCTCAAACCGAAGGCCGCTGGGTTCGCCGGCGAACGAAGTGGAAACCGGTTGCTTCCGGGCATCCACCAAGACCGGCGCTAACGCCTCCGAGAAGGAACCGGCCTCATCAAACTGCGGAGGGATGACAAAGTTTCCGGTCTTGTCTATGAAACCCCATTTTCCGCCCCCACCGACCTTCGCCTCCGGGTCTTGCGTACAAACCGCTGCCAAACCATCTTTGAAATCCAGCGCGCGCGAGAACTGGGCGGGAATGACGAATTTGCCCGTGCGGTCTATGTAGCCCCAGAGATTTTTCTCCAAGGTTGCGGAGCCGTTGGAAGGGCTTTCCACCCACGTTCCGCCGACCGACACGGCTGCCAAGTCCTCGGAGAATTCATTCGCCCAGTTGAAACGGCCTTCAAATGCAATCTCGCCTTTCCGCGTAACGTAGACCATCTCCGACCATTTCGCTTTTGCATTGGGATAGGGATAAGGGTACGATTCCATCGAGGCTAGCGACTGAAATGGACCCGGCGGAAGCGTGGGCCGGCCTTCTCGATTGATCCATTTTAGAAACGCGGGATCAATCCCATTTTTCGCCATGCCTTCCGCGAACTCGCGAAGCCAGGGAGCTTCGGGTCCGCTGGTGCGGTGGCCGGTCTTGTCTATGAAGTAGCTATCACCCGACATCCCCCCGGCTTGGCGGACCGCCAACAGCATCCCGGCGGCCACCGCCACCAAAAGCACTGCAAAAAGCTTCTTCTTCATTGCCTGCCCCTCCCGTGTGAAGTTTTTTGTTCCTGGCTTGTATCGGGATGACCCGGTCTTGCTTCCGTATGGGAAACTCTACGCCCGTTCCCTTGCAATGTTCAACATCTATGGGTACTGTTTGCCCCGTCGGACCAGTCTGACACGTCGGACGGGTCGGACAAATAGTCCATTCGCCGTAGCCTGATCTTTGTGTTTCACTAGACCCTGTACCCTTTACCCTGAAAAGAAAGGACGCGATGCCGCTCTCAATCAAGAATCCGTATCGCAATGACGTTTCATCGTGGCTCAAAGGCAATCTTCACGCGCATACCACGAATAGCGACGGGCGACGTTCGCCGCAGGAAGTCGTGGATGAGTACGCCAAAAGCGGTTACGCTTTCCTTATGATCAGCGACCACGATTTTCTAACTGACCCGTCCGGAGTTGACGCGCGCGGGATGGTGTTGATTCCGGGAAGCGAGATTACCGCCGAGGGCCCGCACGTTTTGCATGTGAACGCGGAAAGCACCGTTGCGCCGAATGCGGACCGGCAGATTGTGATTGATGAAATCAACGCCGACGGCGCGTTCGCAGTTGTGGCGCACCCGAACTGGGAAAAGAATTTCGCGCATTGCCCGCAGGAAAAACTCGAAGCCTGGCAGGGCTACATCGGGATCGAAGTCTACAACGGCGTCATCCGGCGGCTCGATGGCAGCCCGTTGGCCACGGACCGCTGGGACCGGTTGCTGGGTCTCGGTCGCCGCGTGTGGGGGTTTGCCCACGACGACAGTCATCGCTCCGGGGACGACGGAATTGCATGGATTATGGTGCAGGCTGAAAATCGAAGCTTGGCCGGCATTCTTGAAGCTTTGCGCAATGGCGCTTTCTATGCCAGCACCGGCGTGACTATCGAGACCATCCGCGTGTCGGGCAAAACGATCGAAGTTCAGACGCGTGATGCTGACCGGCTGATCGCTTACTCAGACTTCGGACATCGCGAGTTGACGGTGGACGGTCCCCGCCTGGCATTCACCGTGTCGGAGAATTCGACCATTAAATACGTTCGCGTGGAATGCTGGGGCCGGGGGGAATGCATGGCCTGGACTCAGCCGTTTTATATCGAGGGTGTGTGACGAGGAAGGTGTCCATGAATTTGCCCGAGCCGATTGCCGAGGCGGTCAAGCCGCTCTATGAGGCGCTCCCGCTGGAACGAGCGATGTCTCAGCTCGTGGTGACGCAGCCCGGATTCACGAAGTTGGTAAATATCGTGGAACGAATTCTGAACACTCGGACGTTCGAGAATCGCTCGACGCTCGCGGCCGGTCTCTGGCTGTACGTTGATGAACTCGATCGGTCTCATAAGATCAGCCAGAAAATTGACGACACGACCGGTTCGTTTTGGCACGGGATCGTGCACCGGCGCGAGGGCGATTTCTCGAATAGCCATTATTGGTTCCACCGGGTCGGCAGGCATCCGGCAATGGCCGACATTCCCGACTATGAGCCGCATGGGTTTGTGGACGAAGTGGCCGCATCGCAAGCGCAGGCCGGAGCACAGACTGGAAAGCCTGCGCCACAACTGGTGGAGAAGCAACGCGAGGAATGGGCGGCCTTATTTGCCTGGTGCGCCCGGCAGTAGCGCTTGGCAACTGGCGTAAGCCCATTCTCTTTCGGTATTATGGCGCCTGCCGTTGCCGTGATTGTTGCGATTGAGCTACGGTCGGTGGGGAAGGCGGCGACGCCGTAGACCGTGCAGTATCAGGCGTACACATAGCGTGGGGAGAGTCTGAATATGCAGCCATTTCCAGCGGTGGAACCGATCCCGTTACCCGCGCCGGTATGGCTGTTCAAGACATTGCATAACCTGACGCTCTCGTTGCACTTCGTCGCGGTGCAATTATTGGTAGGCGGTTTGGCGCTGGCGCTGTTGATGTCATTGGCCGCGCGTTTACGGCGAGACCAAGCTTTGCGGGAATGCTCCGGCCTGGTGGCCCAGCGCCTGCCCATAGTAATGGCCTATGTCATCAACTTGGGCATCCCGCCCTTGCTGTTCTCGCAAGTCTTGTACGGTCGCGCGCTGTATACGAGCAGCATCCTAATCGGTTTCTATTGGTTGGGCGTGATCTTCCTGGTCATGGCCGCCTACTTTCTCCTGTATCGTATGGCATACCGGATGGAGGCCGGGCGCACATTCGAATGGCTTGGTCTGCTGGCGCTACTGCTGGTGGTGTTTGTCGCGCGCATTTACTCGACGAATATGACGCTGATGTTGCGGCCGGAGGCCTGGGTGGAGATGTATCGTTCCGACCCGTACGGTTTGCAGCTTGTCGGCGGTGACCCGACGATCACGCCGCGCTGGTTGTATATGATGCTGAGCGGCCTTACCGTCGGCGGTGTCGCCACGACACTTCTGGGGTGCCAGTATGGTGTAAACCCGGACATGAGGGCACGTTTCGAGCGTTGGGGTTTGCGCGGTTTAGTGATCGGGGCGTTGGTGCAACTGCCCGCGGGCCCCTGGGTGCTGCGAACTCAACCGGGGGACGTCCAAACAGATGTGGCTGCGAGCCCCTTTCACAAAGTCGCAGCATGGATTTGGTTCATAACATTGCTGGTGTTAATAGTGTTGGCAGTTCTCCGACTGCTCAAGTCGTCCCCGCGAATTCGAGTGCTTCCGGTCGCGTTGGCGCTCGCAGCGTATGTCAACGTTGCGGCCATGGTGATCGTCCGCGACGGCATCCGCGATGTAACCCTGCGGCTTAAGGGATTCGACGTGTGGCAGCGGACCGTGTTCACCAATTGGTCTGTAGTCATACTTTTTTTTATCTTGTTCGTCCTCGGGCTGATCGCCATGGGCTGGATGATCAGCGTCGTGGCCCGCGCAAAAGAAACGGAGCAACCCTATGGCTGAACACGAACACGCCGAATCCGGCGGGGAATCGCGCCTGCAGAAAACACGGCGCGCATTTGTTCGATTGATGTTGAGCGCCGTGGGGGCGGCATATGCCGGACTGATCGCGTATCCCATTTACCGATTCCTCGGCGCGCCCGCGCGCCGGGCGGAAGGCATGGCGGCGGTCACACAGGTCACCGTTCAAGACGGCGAGAGACTTCGCGCCAACGAGGCCAAGATGTTTAGATTCGGGACGCGCCCGGCGATGCTCATTCATCATGCGGACAATACCTGGGTCGCGTTTGATGCCGTGTGTACGCATCTGGGTTGTACCGTTCAATTCCAGGCGGACAAACAGCGCATCCACTGCGCGTGCCACGGCGGCACGTACGATATGCACACCGGTAGGAATATCGGCGGACCGCCGCCGAAACCGCTCAAAGCGTATAAAGTCGAGATGAAAGATGGCCAAGTGGTTGTCTCGCGCGCCTAGACTCGCGGCCGTCGGCGCGTACCGTTGGGTGGATGAACGCCTCGGCCTCGGCGAAGTGCTGGGCTATGCGCGTCAGAAATCGGTGCCGCTCCACAAGCATTCCTATTGGTACTACTGGGGCGGCGTGTCTCTGTTCTTTTTTCTGGTTCAAGGGGTCAGCGGCGTGCTGTTACTGGTGTACTACCGGCCCGGCGCCGAGGCGTACAACTCGGTGCGCGAGATCACCTTCGACCTCGATTTCGGATGGTTAATTCGTTCGACCCATTCCTGGTCAAGCAATCTGATGATCCTGTCGGTCTTCATCCACATGTTCTCGGTGTTCTTCATGAAGGCGTACCGCAAACCGCGCGAGTTTGGTTGGTGGAGTGGACTGGCCTTACTCGGTCTTACGCTCTTCCTAGGCTTCAGCGGGTATCTCCTGCCCATGGACGACCTCGCCTACTTCGCGACCAAGGTGGGTCTGGAGATTCCACGAAAGTTGCCGGTAATTGGCCCGGCCGTCGTGGACATGCTACGGGGCGGCGCGGAAGTTTCGGAGGTGACGATCCAGCGTTTCTTCGCGCTCCACGTCGTGGTATTGCCCTTCTTTTTCATCTTCATCCTCGGTTTTCATCTCTGGTTGGTGCAACGGCATGGCAATGCAGTACCGCCCAGTGAAGAAGCCGTGCCGGAATCCGAGCGCCACAGCATCCCGTTCTTCCCGAATTTCTTTGCCAAAGACCTCGCGATGTGGCTGATTGCCCTCAATGTCCTCGCAATTCTCGCCGCGCTTTTCCCCTGGCAGTTAGGCCCTCAGGCCGACACGCTCACGCCCGCGCCGGCGGGCATCCATCCGGAATGGTATTTCATGAGTCAGTTTGAAGTCTTGAAACTCTTCGGCCGTTGGTTTCCGGGTGCGGCGGGCGAGATTCTCGGCATTCTCTTTTTTACGGTCGGCGGACTCCTCTGGGCGCTTATCCCGCTCTACGATAAGAGCAGCCAGCGGGCCATGCGCGCGCGGACGACGACTTGGCTTGGCTATATCGTGCTGGTGGGCCTGATTGGGTTGACGATATTGGGTTACTTTGATTTGGATTAGGGAACAAAGCGGGTTCAGGGTCTAGGGTACAGGGTCTAGTGAGAAGTCATAAGCGTCTGACATCTCTGACCTGTCGGACAAGTCAGACAGGACCGACCCAAGAGCCGAAACCCGAGGAATGAAATGAACTATCCAACTTGGAACTTTCCGCACATCGGCAGCGGGTGGGTGATCGGTATTATCGCCATCGTCCACGTGCTGATCTCGCATTTTGCGATCGGGGGCGGTTTCTATTTGCCGATGGCGGAACGGAAAGCGTTGCGTGAGAAGCGGGACGACTGGATGCAGGTGTTGCACGGTCATGCGAAGTTCTTTCTCATTTTGACGGCCGTGTTTGGCGCGATGACCGGTATCGGTATCTGGTTTGCCATCAGCCTCGCCAATCCTGAAGGCACCAGCACGCTCATTCACAATTTCGTGTTCGCCTGGGCCATCGAATGGGTTTTCTTCCTCGTCGAAGTTACGGCGGCGGCGGTCTATTACTACACGTGGGGGCGCATTCCTGACAAGCTCCATCTCCAGGTTGGCTGGCTTTACGCGTTTTCCGCGTGGGTCAGCCTTTTTGTGATCAACGGTATCCTCACGTTCATGCTCACACCCGGCCCGGCGTGGCTTCAGGTAGCCGGTACGGGTCGCGAGGCCACCGCATTCTGGCCCGCGTTCTTCAATCCGACGTTCTGGCCGAGCCTGTTCCTGCGCACCTTGGTATGCATTTCGCTCGCGGGGATTTGGGCGCTTGTGACCGCCAGCCGGATTGACGCCTTCGCCCAGCCCAAGTTGAAAGAGGAAATTCTCCGTTGGTCCGCGAAGTGGCTGATTCCGGCCTATGTGCTGATGCCAGTCTTTTTCGCGTGGTATCTCTACCTGGTACCGGGCGAGCAACGCACCCTGCTCGCGCTCGGGGTGTCCACCATCGGCCAAGGCACGTTCACCCAAGTCACACGTACCGTGTTGGTCACCATCATGACGTCCGCGACCATTGCCGTCATTGTGTACTTTCTCGCCTGGCGAAACCCGCGCGATTTCTCGTTCAGCCACGCCTGCGCGACGCTGTTTCTTGCCCTCGCCGCGACGGCGTCCACGGAACAGGCGCGCGAAATGTTGCGTAAACCGTACGTGGTGGGCGGATATCTGTATTCCAATGGCGTCCGGATTAGTGAACGCGACAAATTCAATCAGGAAGGATATCTGGCCCACTCGCCGTGGGTGCTGGAAGCGGAACAGGCCGCTTGGTCAGCAGCGCCACAAGACACTCCCGAAAAGAAGGCCGAGCAAATCATCCGGGGGGAGTTGATGATGCGGGGACAATGCATTGCGTGCCATACCAGAGACGGCTATCGCTCGCTCAAGAGGTTGCTTAAAGAACGAGACCGCGAGGCGATAGACAACATGCTGAAGATGCTGCACGAAATGCCCAAGGACTCTCCCTACCGCGCCTTTATGCCGCCGTTGGTCGGTACCGAATCCGAACGCGCCGCGCTCGGTGACTATCTCGAGGTGATGCGCGGCAAGCCGGAGCTACCCAGTGGCACGACGGCCGCGGGCGCTGCGCCTGGCTCTGCCGCACAGACCCCAACTGCTCCGCCAACCCCATCCGGCGGAGCGGCACCCGCTCCGGCTGCTCCTGCTCCAGCCCAACCCGCTGAGCCGGCTGGAGGTGCGGCGGCAGTACCCGGCAAACAATAGTCATTATTCGTCGTATAAGTCCTGTTCGTCCCATTATCACGGTGGGGAATAAGACATCGGACGGCGATGTCACTATGATTGTATGTTCTGACGTATCTTTTTTTGTTGACAGAGGAGTTCGAATTCGTGCCATCGTGGTTTTCTAAAGTGTTCAAAGATGGGGCAAAACCGCCATCTCGCAGTGTACCGCCAAAGACGGAAGAAAGTGTGCATTCTGCCGCCTTGACGAAACCCGCCGCAACACCGGCACCGGTGCGACGCCCGAATCCGATTCTGGCGGAACTCGACGAAAAAGAAACGCCGCCGCTGGTTACGCGGAAAATCATTCAGCCGACAGTGCTGGTCGAGGAACAAGAGAGAAGCGGCTGGACCGACGAGGTCCGAATTAAGGCGCGCGTGGAGCGGGACCAGCGGTCGTGCGTCTTCCTGGTGGACCGGCCGCTGCTGGACGGCCATTCGGCTTATTTCCCGAACCCCGCGTCGTGTCAGGATTCGCCCCTCGCGCAGGCCATCTTTGAAATCCCCGAAGTCGAGACCGTGCTCCTCCACGGCACGAACGTCACCGTGACGCGCAGTCCCATGATTCGAGAAAGTTGGGAGCCGATGGCGCGCGAGATCGGCGCGGTTGTTCGCGACCATCTGAAGAACCACCGGCCCGCTGTCGCGGAGCCTTTCCTCGCGAACATGCCCTCGGAGGAAGAAATCCGAGAGAAGCTGGCGCGGATCATTGACCTCGAAATTAATCCGGGAATCGCCGCCCATTCCGGAATGATCTCGTTAGAGCGAGTGGAGGGCAACACCGTCTACATCAAAATGATGGGCGGCTGCCAGGGCTGCGCGGCCTCGGCCATTACGTTGCGCCAGGGCATTCACCTGGCGTTCCGCCAGATCATCCCGCAAATCGGGGCTATTCTGGACGTGACGGACCACGCCGCCGGCAAGAATCCATACTTCACCGAACTCCCGGCGGGAATGCAGCGCTATGCCTAGACTGAATTCGTTTCAACTACAGATCAAAACCGGGCAGAACGGCCCCGCGGAACCGCCGCGGTATTCGATCAACGGTTTTGTGATCGAGTTTGAGGAAATGTCCGGCGGCATTGGTCCGGGCGAGACCCTCGAAGCGACCGGCAACCCCGGAAGTTTTCCGCACTCGCTGTCCTTGTGCGGACCGAAAGAAGGCGCCTGGGACATCGAAGGGATTACCGCAACCTATTTCCCGCACGGCGAGCCGCCCTACACGGTGCGCTTCGACGCGGTAACCCTGGACGATCAATCTGACTTGAACATCTGGCAGGACCGACCCGCCCAGGTTTTTGACGTTTGAAAGGACTAGCCGTGAGTGCCGAATTACAGACCCTGGCGAAGAAACAGTGCATACCGTGCAAGGGAGGCATTCCGCCGTTGAAAGGCCACGAACTGAGCGAGCTCGCGGAACGTTTGGGCAACGGATGGCTCGTTGTCAACGAGCACCACTTGGAGAAAGAATACACGTTCCCGGATTACCCCGCGTCCGTAGCGTTCGCGAATCGCGTGGCTGCCATTGCCGAGGAACAGAATCATCACCCGGACATCTTTCTTACCTACGGAAAAGTGAAAGTCACCATTTGGACCCACAAGATTGACGGCCTGACCGAAAGCGATTTCGTGTTCGCCGCCAAAGTCGAGTCCGCCGCCCAGTCCACCTGATTTCCCGCCGCGTCGTTGGGCCCTCGTGCCGCCGTCGGTTTATGGAAACGCGCGCGTCAATGTGCCAAAATAGTGATTAGGAACAGCCTGCTATGCCTTGCAAAGACGTAACCGAACTAATCGAGGTCGTCATTGACGCCGATGACCGCCTGAAGTCGTACACATTCAACAAACGTACCTGCGGCCAAGCGGTCGGCGCGGCTTCGTTGCTGCTCGAACAACTTGGGGGTCGCAGTATCGCTGCATTGTCGGCATTGGATGCCGATACCTATCTGGCCGAGTTCCCCCAGCAAAGTGATGTCGAGGAATTCCTCAGCCTGAAACATCTCTTCGCGATCCAGTCCGTCCTGGCGGTCCTCACCGGCCACGAGCCGGGCGGTCCCGACGACGTCTGCGCTGCCGCCGATATCAGCTACGACGGCAACGACCTTGTGATCAACGCACGCATTTCGGTAGACCTCGTCACCGAGAAGATCAAGAGCTGCGGCCACTGCAAATCCTGTGGGCGAAACAAAAAATCCGAAATTGTTTTCTCATAAGTGAGGGGTAAGTCTCGCGCATGCATACTAAGGCTCGACGATCCACAGTTGGCGTGAACGTGGATCAGGTTCAGGTGGGTGGCGGGGCGCCGGTGGTTGTGCAGTCCATGACGAATACCGAGACCTCCGACGCCGTGGCGACGGCGCGTCAAATTTGCGAACTGGCGGAGGCTGGTTCCGAGTTAGTACGGATTACCGTGAATACGCCCGAAGCCGCTGCGGCCGTACCTGAAATCCGCCAACGGGTCCGTGACGCTGGATGCGATGTTCCGATTATCGGTGACTTTCATTTCAATGGCCACCGGCTCCTGACCGAATTGCCCGCTTGCGCTGAGGCGCTCGACAAATATCGGATCTATCCGGGCAACGTCGGCCGCGGCTCGAAGCGTGATATGCAATTTGCCACCATCTGCAA
>JACQVH010000087.1 GCA_016209895.1 Candidatus Hydrogenedentota bacterium
GATACCCGGGCACGGGTCGCCCGAATCATCGAAGAAGTGGGCTACTATCCGCACACGGGCGCGCGGAGCATGCGCAGCCGCACGCGCGATTGCCTCGGGGTCACGTTGCCGGCGCCGACCGACGAGGTGCGGATTAGCCAGAGCTTTTTCATCTGGCTCTTTAACGAACTCTACCGCATTTTCAGTGTCTCCGGAAACTACGTCTGCTTCGATTTGAACCCCTACGGCAAAGGCCGTGACAGCGACTACGCGCGCGGACTCTGGGAACAACGCTACGGCGGCTGTCTCCTGTGCGGGCCATTGCGCAACGATGACCGCATCGTCGGGCGCGTTCACGAGTCGGGCCATCCCTATTTGGCGCTCGGTCGCTTGGACGCGCTCCCGGAGTGCAGTTGCGCCACCGTGGACTACGAGGAAGGCGCCTATCTGAGCGCCAAGCAACTCATCGAGCGCGGACACCAACGGATTGCGATGTTGAAGGCGTTCAGCGGTTATCAGCCGGGGGTCGAGCGACTGCGCGGCTATAGACGCGCACTTGAAGAGGCCGGTCTCAAACTGGATGAAGGCTTAGTGCGGTCGGTAACCTTCGGCACCCGTGATATCACGAACGCCGTATATCGGTTGTTGCTCGATCCGAGCGTGACCGCGCTCATAGACTGCAGCGCCACCGAGGACGGCAGCAGCATCCGGGAAGGCGCGCGGCGTGCCGGTCGCGTGCTCGGAGAAGATTGTGAAGTGGTCGCATGGACCTATACAGATAACGCCGCGGTGCTGTCGGAAGCCTGCGCCCACGTCTGGCTGCCGGTCCGTGAGGCGGCCGCGGAAGGTCTCGAATTGTTGGCGAAATGGTTCCGCGAACAAATCGAAGGCCCCATTCAAGTGGTCTATCGGCCCACGCTCTACGAGACGGTCGCGAACGGGGAGGTCCCGAAACCGACTCACCTGTTCGACGTCTTCTCGTAATCGCGCCCCATGCTCGTAATCGTAATTCGCAATCGTAATCGCGATTCGTAATCGAGCCTCGTGCTCGTGCGCGTAATCGTAATTCGTAATCAGGATTCGTCATCGTAATCGAGATTCATCCGCCTCGGGCGGAATCGTAAGCGAACCTGCCAAGAAACTTCCGTTTCGGCAACGGTTCCTTCGCTTCTACGCGGATTTCAATTGAGTTGAGCATCGGTGCCAGGGATTCCCTGCGGCCATCACGCCGTGGCGTGACTCATCGCTTTTGGCCCTTCGGGCCTCCGAGCATAATCCTCGATTACGAGTACGATGCCCGATTACGAATTACGATTACGCGCACGCCCACGAATCTCGATTTCGATCAACGAACACGAGCCGTGGCTACGCGAACTGTGCCGCGAGCAATACCACGACCAAAGCGATCAAGGGGATGAGGACCGTGACAACAAAGGTATCCTTATACGCCTCGCGATGGGTCAGGCCCATCACGGTGAAGGTAGTGATGATGGCGCCGCAGTGGGGCAGTGAGTCCAAGCCGCCGCTGCCAATCGCGATGACACGGTGAAGGACTTCCGGCGCCACACCCGTCTCGAGGTAGTGAGGGGCGAGGGTTTGCACGAAAATACCAAGTCCCCCGGAGGCGGACCCGACGATTCCGGATACGATGTTGATCGAGACCGCGGCCGACACCAGGGGCGGCAAACCGGAATCCACCATCACGTGGGCGATGCTATCGTAGACGGGTGTCGCCTGGACGACACCGCCGAAGCCGATGACCGCCGCCGTATTCATCAACGGCAGCAACGACGACTCGGCGCCCCGGCTTAGCGTCGAGAGCGGACGCGGTAGGAACCTGCGGAGAAGGACGAGCGCCATTAAAGTTCCAGCGACCATGGCGACGTTGGTCCACATCAGGGGCTGAGTGCGCGCGAACTCGACTAATGTTCCCAAGAGTCCGAGGTCGGCATCCCCGCCGGAAACGTCTCCGCCCGGGACTTCCGGAAGAAAAGGGCGCACTAATTGCGGCACGACGATGGTTCCCACGACCGCCGCCAAAGGGATCAGCGAAATGGCCCAATGCGGCATGGTGGCGGGGTCGGGATCGGCTTCGGGCAACACGTCGGTCGGCGCGGGTACGAACTTCTCGCCGCGCCGCTCGGCCCGTCGCCGTTCCCACTCGATATACGACAGACCCAATATTATCATGACCAGCGACGCCAGGAGACCTAGTCCCGGCGCAGCCCACAGTGAGGTCTTGAGCGCGACCGCGGGGATGTTATTTTGAATCGAAGGGGAACCTGGGAGCGCGGTCATAGTGAAGGTGCCCGCGCCCAGCATCGTGGCCGCCATGAAAATTCGCTTCGGGATGTTCGCCCGGACCATCAGACCCAATCCAAGAGGATACACGGTGAAAACCACGATGAAAACGTTGACTCCGCCATAGGTGAGGAGCGCACAGGCCAAGGTGCCGATTAGCAGGGTGCGCTCCACGCCCAGCGAACGGCTCAATGCGTAAGCAATGGACATGGCCGCCTTGCTCTCGCCGATCACACGGCCAAACATGGCACCCGTGAGAAAGAGCAACAGAAACATACCCGCAAATTTCATCATCGCCCCGCTGTAATCAAACGTCAGGGCTGTCACTAAGGACTGCCCATGCGCCAGGGCAACGACGCTGGCGCTGAGAATGGAGGCCAGCAGGACATTGGTTCCCCGGAGCGCTAGAAAGATCAGAAGAGCCAGACCCAGGATTACGCCAAGATTACCGAACATAAGCTATCCTCCAATCGCGGATTGAATAGAACGCGGACGACACGGATAGATCGGATTCTCACGGATTACCGATCTCTTCAACTGGCGCCGCGTGATCGTTAGACTTTAGACCTTCGACCTTTGACCCGACACCCTGAACCCGAGACCCGAAACCCGAAACCCGGCCTACACATACTTGGTCACGAACGCCAGAACCTTGAGCAAGGATCGCGCCGCGGGCGATTGTTCGGCGGATTCCAGTTCGTCAGGCTTTACGCCGCCGTCAAATCCGTGTGGTCCGTCCGGGATCGTAACCAATTCATGGGGCACGCCGGCCTTCTCCAGTGCCGCGGCCATATCCACGGACTGCTGAAACGGCACATCCGTATCCGCGGTACCGTGGAGCAGCAACACGGGCGGATACGCTTGGGTGACGTTGCGCACGGGACAATACGGGTCGAAGGCCTTGGGGTGCGTGTGCGGGTCTTTGCCAAGAACTTCATTGGGCCAAAGCCCGTGTTGGCGGCAGTAGAGATAGAATCGGAATCGGTTGTTCTGTGGGGGCACCTCGGCGAGCGCCGCCGTTCCAACGGAAGCGTACGCTTCTTCTTTCGGAACCATCGGCTTGGAGCAGTAGAACGGGTCCGGCTCGCGGTACCACGGTCCCGCGATGTCGCCATAGCCATAAAAGGAAACCAAGGCCCTTGGACGCGGTTGCACGCAGAAGCCGGTCATCAGCGTCAAGTATCCGCCGGCCGAACCGCCCATGACGCCGAGCCGGTCCGGATTGAGATTGAATTGTTTCCGAGCTTCCTTCCGTACCCAACGGAATGCATCCTGTACGTCGTCAATGATGCCGGGCAGTTTCGTCTCCGGCGCGAGTAGGTAATCAATGGAAATCTGGGTATATCCGGCCTGGGTCAGTAGGTCGCGCAGAACGGGCTGCATCGAGCCTCGGCCCCCGCCCATGAGTGCACCACCGTGAATCCAGACGAGTACGGGTGTAGGCGCGGTACTCGTCACAGGGTACACGTCCACTTTGATCTGGCAATCCCCGACTCTCTTATAGACACACGTTTCCATACGAAGGCTCTGTCGGCTCCTTTGCCTGTATTTTCCTTGACAATGCGATGGACTCACGATGGTATGGCGTTTACGGGCAGAGCCTCTCGCCGACAGCCGACTCCACCGAGCGGATCAAGGGCGTAATATACTTCATTGGCCGACCGTTGGCGAATTTTGCGGAGCGAACAACGTCTTACCCGCACCGCGCCCGAATTTGCCCCTTCACCCTGCTGTCCTTGCTGTCCTTTTCGTCCTTTCGGTCTCTCGAGCCCTAACCCTCGTTCAGAATTCGCATTTCGTACGCCGCGTTTGGCCCTTAAACCTTGTCCCCTCTGGCCTTTACCCTATACCCGAGACCCGAGCCACAGTGCAACGCCCGGGACTATATATATAGAGGGACTTTTGATCATGTACTCCCGCAATTCTTATGGGCACCCCAGGTTCTATGGGCTACCGTCCGTGCGAGTCCGTGTCAGTCGCGCGTATTCAGGCCGTTCACTGACGTTGAGGCCGACCGTCCGTGCCTGTCCATGTTGGTCGTGCCCTGCGAAACCTCGGCGAAAGACGGTCCGAGATCGGCCAAAAACCTACAAAAATGTATCACGCTTTTTCACAGATTCTGATCGCTTTTTCACAACTCTTGCACAGATTTTCAAAAAAAATGCACGCTTTTTCACAGATTTTGATCGCTTTTTCACACCGAATCCCCGTTCGCCCTCGACTTCCGCCTTTGCACGACAAGCACTTACAACTACAGACCCCCGGCCCGGCCACCCAGCCGACCTTCGAAATCATGCAATCACTTGGCACTGGCGTCTCAGTTGCTTGGAGCCGCCTTGTCAATTATGGTATCCGCAACCGGATTCTCGTGGGGAACGTCGCGAGAGACGGGCTGGGGACCGGGAACGTAATCCGAAATCAGGTTGAGGGCCGCAATGATGGGCAGTTTTCTTGGAGTATTCGCGACGCTGTTAATCGCTGCGAGCGATATCAGCCGAGATGCCGTGGTGCTTTATGTGGCGCCAGGGGGCAACGACTCTTGGTCGGGACGCGCTGCGGAACCCGTCGGGCCGGACGGGCCGTTCGCCACGTTGATGCGCGCGCGCGATGAAGTCCGGCGCCTAATCAAGACCCGACCAGTACCGCGAGGCACGACGGTGTTGGTCCGAGGCGGAACGTACTACTTGAAGGAACCGTTGGCGCTCGGTCCGGAGGACGCAGGTACACCAGAGGCGCCCATTGTCTATCGGGCCTTCCCGGGGGAGGCCGTGCACCTAGTGGGCGGAAAACGCGTATCCGATTTCGTACCACACGAAGGCGAAATCTTGCGAGCGAACCTGAACGTTGCCGGACTCGCCGGCGCGAAGTTTTCGCAACTGTTCTTCCGGGAAGAGCGGCAAGTGTTGGCGCGCTGGCCGAACAAGGCTGAGGCCGGAATGCCGGGCGGAACCTGGACTTTCATCGCGGCCGCTGTTGCAGACGACCGGAAGCGTTCTTTCAAGTACTTTGGCGATCGGCCCAGTCGGTGGAAACAGCCGGAGCATGCCCAAGTTTCGATCTGGCCGAATTACAATTGGTGGCAGACGATTGCGGATATCGCGAGCATTGACCTCGAATCCAAGGTAGTGCATCTGGAGAATGAACTGTCCTATACCATCGAGCCGGGACGGCGGTTTTTCTATCAGAACGTATTTGAAGAGTTGGACGCGCCGGGCGAATGGTTTCATGATCGCGCATCGAACGTCTTGTATTTCTGGCCGCCGGCCGCGATTGATTCCGGCGAAGTTGCCGTTCCGACGCTCGACTCGGTCGTGGCATTCGAGAAAACGGCGCATGTCGCCCTTCGTGGCTTTACCATCGAGTGCTGCAACGGGGATGCCGTGCGCGTGGCGGACTCGGAGAACTGCCTCATCGGCGGCAATATCATCCGCAACACGGGCAGTTACGCAGTCACGGTTTCAGGCGGGAAGAATAACCGGGTTGCCGGCAATGACATTTACGCGACCGGTCGGGGCGGAATTTCTCTGCAGGGCGGAGACCGCGCGACGCTCACGCCTGCCGGCCATCGCGCCGAGAACAATCACATTCACCACTTTGGAAACATTTATCAGACCTACGAGACGGGCGTGAACATCGGGGGCGTAGGCAACGTCATCGCCCACAATTTGATCCATGATGCGCCGCACATCGGCATTCTGTTGGGCGGGAACGAGCACCTCATCGAGTTCAACGAGATTCACCACGTCTGCATGGAAGGCGCGGACAACGGCGGATTCTACATGGGACGCGACTGGACACAGCGCGGGATTGTCATCCGCTATAACAAATTCCATGACATCTACGGGTTTGGACTGTCGAACATGGAAGAGAACGCCAAGGGGGCCTACGAGTACGAGTCGCCCCACTGGGGTTGGGGCGTGTATCTCGACGACTGCACCAGCGGCATCACGGTGCACGGGAACCTGTTCTATCGCGTGCCGCTCTGCGGCGTCATGATCGGCGGCGGCAAGGACAACGTCGTCACGAACAACGTGTTTGTGGATTGCATTCCGGCGCTGCACATTGACGCGCGCTGGGACACGTATCCCTACGAGATTATGTACGAGCGCCTAAACGCGATGAACTACAGTCAGCCGCCGTACCGCACCCGCTACCCGCAACTGCTCGAGATCGGCGACCCGGCGAAACCGACGAACGATAGATTCGAGCACAACGTGATCTCGTATACCTACGATCATTTTCGGGGGTTGAGTTCGACCCGGGACGTGGCCAACGGCGCGGTCGCTTATCATCTCGACCGTTTTGATCCGATTACAACCGTGATTGACCACAATCTCCTCTTCCATTTCGGACTGCCGGTCCGCATTCAGTACACGCCTTACAAAGAGAAGTCCCTGGGAACGCTTTCCTGGGACGACTGGCGTGCAAAGGGCTTCGATGCCCACTCGATGATCGCGGAGCCGGGATTCAAGGACGCGGAGCGCGATGACTACCGATTACGACGCAGTTCGCCGGCATTCAAACTGGGGTTCAAGACAATTCCAGTGAATAAGATCGGACTTTACCAGGATGACCTGCGCGCAACGTGGCCGGCACCCGAGGACTCGCGCCGGGACGGTGTAGAACGCAAAGTGTTTCACGTGCAAATTCCCGTCCCGTGAGGTTTGCGTTTCCTTCGACTCTGTGTCATCGTAACGAACATGCGAATCGGACCGATTGAATTACAAAAACCTTTGGCTCTGGCCCCGATGGAGGACGTGAGTGACGCTAGTTTCCGGCTGATCTGCAAGGAACTCGGCGCGGACCTGCTGTACACGGAATTCACCAGCAGCGAGGGTCTTATCCGCGATGCTCGCAAGTCTTTGCAGAAGCTCGATTTCTCGGAGGCGGAACGGCCTATCGCCATCCAGCTCTTCGGCGGCAGCGAGACCTCGATGGAAGCGGCCACACGCATTGCCGAGCGCGCCAATCCCGATTTCATTGACATCAACTGTGGGTGCTGGGTGCGCGACGTCGCGTTGCGCGGCGCGGGCGCCGGATTGTTGCGAGACTTGAGCCGGTTTGAGACCGTCGTCAAATCGGTGATTGCCGCTACGTCATTGCCCGTGACCGTCAAGACGCGCCTCGGTTGGGACGCGGAAAGTATCGTTATTCTGGATGTAGCGCGAATGCTGGAACAGGCGGGTGCGCAGGCGCTTACCATCCACTGTCGAACGCGCGAGCAAGGTCATAAGGGCGCGGCGGATTGGTCCTGGCTCGAACGAATCAAGCAGACGGTCGCCATACCCGTGATCGGGAACGGCGACCTGGTGAGGCCTGAAGACGTTTCGCGTATGTTCGAGACCGGTTGTGACGGCGCGATGATTGGCCGTGGCGCTATTCAGAATCCTTGGATCTTTCGTCAGACCAAACACTACCTCGCCACCCGCGAGCCTGCAGTCGAACCTTCGCCCGCGGAACGGACTGACCTTTGCGTGAAGCATCTACGGCATGCCGTGGCCCGCAAGGGAGAACGGCGCGGGGTCATCGAATTCCGCAAGCACTATGCCGGTTATCTCCGGGGTTTGCCCAATGCTGCCAAGCTTCGTGCATCACTCATGCAATTCACGGAACGAGCCCAAGTCGAGTCCGCCCTCTTCGAGTTTGTCGAGCACCTCACTACCGAAGCCGCCGCATGATTGACGCCCTGAAACAGGCCGTCCTTAACGCCAATCGCGACTTGGTCCGCTGTGGCTTGGTACTTGGCACCTGGGGTAACGCCAGCGCAGTTAACCGACAAGCGGGAGTGATGGTCATCAAACCGAGCGGTGTCGCCTATGACTCCATGACGGCAGACCAGATGGTTGCAGTTGACTTCGAGGGCAGAGTGGTGGGGGGGAGTCTTCGGCCTTCGTCTGATACGCCAACCCATCTTGCGCTCTACGCGGCCTTCCCGGAGATTGGCGGCATCGTTCACACGCACTCGCACTTCGCCACCTGCTGGGCGCAAGCCTGCCGGCCCATTCCATGCCTCGGCACCACGCACGCCGACTACTTCTACGGCGAGATCCCCGTGACCGACTCGCTGATGCAAGATGAGGTCGAGTCCGACTACGAACGAAATACCGGGGAAGTAATCGTGCGGCGTTTCGAGGGAATCGATCCCTTGCGCCAACCTGCGGTGCTGGTCGCCAATCACGGGCCATTCACGTGGGGAGCCACCGTCGAGGCTGCGGTCGAATGCGCGGTGATTTTGGAAGAAGTGGCGCGTCTCGCGTTGCACAGCCTTCGACTGGCGCCGAACCAACTCCCGATACCGCAGTATCTCTTGGACAAGCATTTCCTCCGCAAGCACGGCGAGAGGGCATACTACGGCCAAAGTAAGTAAGAACAAAATGTGGGCTATTCTACGCATCCTGCTGCTCAGCTACGGTGGCCTTGCGCTGGTGATGTTCTTGCTTCAGGCGAAGTTCATCTTTCCCGCAAGTCGGCACGTTTACCGAACACCGGAAAGTAACGGGTGGCCGTATGAAGACCTTAATTTGTCGGTCGAGGGCGAAACGACCAGTGCCTGGTTCCTGCCACTCGAACACGCCCGCGGGGCGGTCCTTTATTCTCACGGGAACGGCGGGAATCTTGCCGACCGACTCGAAGTGCTGGAGATTTTTCGCGGACTCGGTTTTGAAGTGTTGGCGTATGATTACGGCGGCTACGGCGGTAGCACTGGAAAGCCCTCTGAGCGGCGATGTTACAACGACGGCCGCGCCATGTGGCGCTACCTCACCGAGGACCGGCGTATTAAGCCCGAACGCATTGTGCTGTTCGGTGAGTCATTAGGCTGCGGTGTCAGCGTTCAGCTTGCCACGGAGGTGCAACCGCGCGCCGTGATTCTGTTATCTCCGTTCTTGTCCGTAGCTGAAATGGCCCGGAAGAGGATGCCGTTATTGCCCATGCGACTCCTTGTGCGTCACAAGTTTGACAATGTAAGCAAGATTCCGCAGGTACGGTGCCCGCTGCTGATCGTACACAGTCCGACCGATGAGATTGCACCCTACCGCCACGGCCGGGCGCTTTTCGCCGCCGCGAACGAACCCAAGCAATTCCTCGACATCCAAGGCGGTCATAATGACGGCCTCTTTGCTTCCGCCGACACCTTTTCCAAGGGTGTAAACGAATTCCTGACGCCGTACCTTCAGTGACCGGTGACTAGTGACCAGTGGTTAGTGGTCGGTGATCAGTGATCGCGAGCCAGTGTAGGCATTACAAATCGCAAGTCGAAAATTCTTAGATCGGTTCATTCGACCTTCGGCACTCGGCATTGGGTTCAATCCGCAATCCGTCAGGTTCCGGCCGTGATCACAAACACGGCCTCATCAGCGAACACATTGGGCCAGAGTTTGGCACGCCAGGCGGCACCGCGCTCCGCGAGATCGATCTCCCTTTCAATGCGGATGCTATGACTGGCGCAGAACTCGCGGAAGTCGCGGATCGACAGTACGTGACGGTTCGGGCTGGTATGCCAGGAATAGGGCAAGCTTCGCGTGACGGGCGCGCACCCGTAAAGCATAAGCTTGGCGCGTACCTTCCAAAAACCGAAATTCGGAAAGCTGACGATGCACTTCTTGCCCACCCGCAGCATCTCGCTGAGCACGAAATCCGGTTTGGTGATAACTTGCAGGGTCATGCTCAGGATCACGAAATCGTAACTCTGGTCCGGGATACCCACCAGACCCTTGTCAATATCGGCCTGCACCACGGAGATGCCGCGGCGTACGCAACTGATGATGTTGCCCTGTGAGAGTTCGAAGCCCATGCCGTCTACACCCTTTTCGGCGATGAGCTTGCTCAGCAGTTCGCCGTCGCCGCAGCCGATATCGAGCACGCGGCTCCCTTCGTCCACCAAGTCCACGATCATGTCGTAGTCCACCCGGTGGCCCTCGTAGATGCTGGCACTGGCCGTGGGCGGCGGACCGAAGTCCGCTTCGGAATCTGCTTCGGGGGCCTGGTGGGTTTCGATCCGGTCGGGTGTGTGCACGTGGTGGAGGAAACCCGTGATCAGTTTCTTCAGCGTGGCCACCTCGATCAGGAATGCGTCGTGGCCGTAATCGGACCGTACGTTGCAATACGTCACGTCCTTGCGCTGTCGCGTCAACGCGTGCACCATCATCTCCGATTGATACGGCGGGTACAGCCAGTCCGACGAATACGACAGAATCATCAACTTGGCCTGCACCCGGGCCATGGCGTTATCCAGCGACCCGTACGACGCGGCCAAGTCGAAGTAATTGATGGCCTTCGTTATGTATAGATAGCTGTTGGCGTCGAACCGATTCACAAATTGTTCGCCCTGGTAATCCAAGTATGTCTCGACCGAGAACTCGCTGCTGAAATCGTACTTGTACTCATTCGTGTGACGCAGGCCGCGGCCGAACTTCATCCGCATGGATTCGTCGGACAAGTAGGTGATATGGCCCAACATCCGCGCAATGGATAGACCCTGAGCCGGCGCATCGCCATGATAATAGTCGCCTTGGCTGAACGCTGGGTCAGCCTGGATCGCATGTCGTCCGACCGCGTCGAACGCAATACCTTGCGCGCTCAACACCGGCGTGGACGCAATCACCAGTCCGGACCGCACCATCTCCGGAAAGCGCGTCAGCCATTCCAGGGCCTGCATCCCGCCCATCGAACCGCCCGCTACGCAGAGTAAGGACTGAATCCCGAGATGTTCAATCAGTTTGCGTTGTGCGCGGACCATATCCCCGATGGTAATTATGGGGAAGCTTAGTCCATATGGTTTGCCTGTTGACGGATCGATGGAAGACGGCCCCGTAGACCCTTGACAGCCCCCGAGCACGTTTGAACAAATGACAAAATACTTCGTCGTGTCGAAGCCCTTGCCCGGACCCACCATCGCGTCCCACCAACCCGGTTTTCGGTCCGTAGTGCTGCGATAACCGGCCGCGTGCGCGTCGCCGGACAAGGCATGGACGATCAGAACGGCGTTCGATTTCTCCGCGTTCAGTGCGCCATAGGTCTCATACGCCAAAGTAATCGGTCCCAGCTTGCGACCGCAGTCCAATTCCATTTCATCCGGCGGATCGGCGAATGTAAAGTAACTCGTCTCAACGATGCCGACCGATCCTTCGCTTACTTCCATCTTGTCCTCTCTCAACGTCTTCCGTGAAAAGATAGTCCACCAACCGCGCACATGCAAATCGCGTCTGAAAACTCGAACTTAGGCGCAGGGAAGATCGGCGTCGCCGCCGACTGTGCCCCGGGGGTCCGTCTCATAGAAAACCTTGAGATTCGGTCGAGAGCGGCCCTTGGCAAGCACCTCGGTATTGCCCGGGCTCGGGGGACCCATCGCCAGATGTACAGCTTGACGCATTCCGCGAGTTGCTCTAGAGTTCGAGGATCGGGTTAGAGAAGTTTGCGGAACGAGACCTCCCGAATAAGACGAGCCGACTGATGCAATTGCGCGCCATGACCGTGAACGATTTCGACGCGGGTCTGCGGCTGTGCCGGGCCGCCGGCTGGAACCAGCAGCGCGAAGACTGGGAGCGGTTCTTGCTTTGCAGCCCGGCGGGGTGCTTTGTGGTGGAACATGATCAAGACGTCGTCGGCACCGTCGCGACCCTGAACTACGCGAACCGCGTGGGCTGGATCGCCATGGTGTTAGTGGAGCCGTCCCTACGGCGCCAAGGTATTGGCACGCGCCTGATGCGCGCGGCCCTGGATGCGCTGTCGCATTGCGAATGTGTCAAACTGGACGCCACTGCTGAGGGCAGGACAGTGTACGTCAAACTCGGCTTCACGGATGAAAGCTCCTTCAGCCGCATGACTCTTTCGTCCATGCCGAATTTGATTGGCACGACCCCGGCCCATATCCGAGATATGGGCGACGGGGACATTGATTCGGCAGTCGCGCTTGACCGCATAGCGTTTGGGGCGTCACGCGGCGCCGTGCTCGAAAGTCTTTACGCTTTGGCTCCGGAGTACGCATTTGTCGCCGAGAACGAAGCCGGCGACCCGGTCGGATTCACCTTAGGACGGCACGGCCATGGGTTCGAGCACATCGGCCCGATAGTCGCGCCGGACCTGGAGACCGCTAAAGAACTCGCACGGGCCGCATTCCTGCGGGCTTCCCGAAATCCCGTGCTGACCGATGTTTCGCTTCATACCCCAGCATGGGTAGCCTGGCTGAGACTGTTGGGATTCTCCGAGCAGCGCCGATTGATTCGCATGTGGCGCGGAGCGAACGCTTGTTCGCCTGAGCTGACGCGCGTTTTCGCGATTGCCGGCCCGGAGTTGGGATAACGGCCTGGACATGCTGACCCGAATGGCATGGCGTCTTCGTAACAAGTTGCTCGGGCGCTTGGGAACGAAAAGCTTCTTGTCTATACTCGCTGACTACGCGTGCCAGCGCCCCTGAAGATGGGTTTGCGTGGTGGGGATTTCGGAGAACAGTATGACAATGGTCTTCATCGTATCTATGGCGTTGGTCGCGACGTCTGATGAAACGGATGATCCGGGTGTTATTGGGATGGAGGCCTTTCGCACGGTTTTCCTCCCGGGTTCCGCGAGCAAGTCGGATAGCCTCCGTGCTTCACGCTATATTGAGCGGTTTGATCGCGAAGTGGATGAGCTCGCTAAGACCTTCAATTTCAGGAAAGGCCTATTGGACCTGTCCGGCCCGATGCCGCCGCCCGAGGTGGCGGACTGGGAGCCGGAAGCGCGTAAGAAGTATGCCGAGGACGGCAACTACCGATGGCTGTATAAACTGGGGCGGGGGTCCGCTTCGGCTATCGGCGCGTTCGGGCTTGCCTGGGCCCTTCCGGAGTCCAGGCACCACGGGGACGAAAAGCTTCGACAGGGCGTCATCCACGGGCTCGAGGCTTTTCTGAACCACCAGGCCCCCAGCGGTGAATTCGTATTGAGTTCAATCCGTTTTGCCAGTTGCTATGGGACGCACGAGATGGCCTGGCGACTGGAGCCATTGCTCGCGGCGTACCTCTGCGTGGCCCATACGCTGCCGCCGGACCAGGCCAAACGGTTCCACGAAGGGCTCCAACGCGCTGCCGACTACCTCTATCGGACGCCGTGCGATTCACAAACCAATCGAGGATGTGTCTGGTGCGGCGTGATGGCGGTTTCCGCGAAAATGTTCGACCGGCCCGATTACCTCGACCGAGTCCGAACGGTGTGGACGTGGGTGGACCGACGGGTGTTTCAAGAGTCCGGCCAAGTTCTTGAGGGGCCGGGACCGGACTTCGTCTATTCCTACGTTTCGTTTCTCTATACGTTTTTGCGGCGCTTGGCCACCGGAAACCGCGACTTGGATATCCCCCTGATACGGTCGCTGGACTGGCTCATCACGATGCATGATGGTCAAGGCTTGCCCATGCAGGCCGTCTCGACGCGGCTGAGCAACTATGGTCCCACGCGTTTGTCGTACCTCGTGGCGGCGCTGGAGTACTACGCGCGGCAGCGGCCGTATTATGCTACCGTGGTCAGCGAGTACCTTGATATCCTCGAACGGGAAGACGAACCCGTCGCCACAGGACACGGCGGGATGCTGTGGCTGGCCGCGGCCATGTACCACGATTCCGGGATTGCGCCGGAGCCGTTGCCGGATCGCCTATGTCGCTTCACCTCAATCTACCTGTTTGACGTGACTCGCTATCTGAACGTCCGGCGCGACTACCACACGCTGGCCCTCTTTTCCGGGGTCAAAGACCTGGCCGGGCTGCAGCACTGGTCCCTGGCAGGCGAGCGACCGATCCTTTTTGAGTATCCCGACGGTGCTTCGGGAATCCAGGCATGGGGGTTAGACACGGCCCGGATTAAGCTGGAGGACGCATCGTGTACTGACTCATCCGATTTGGAAACGGCTTCCGCGGACTGGGGGGGCATCCGCACCTGCTACGTGTTCGGCGAGTCGGCTACATGGGTGATCAATGTTGCTCCAAGTATCCGCCGAGAACTCCGGTGGGCAATCAACGCCGAGCGTTGCGCGGTCCCGGTGCTGAACGGCAACACTGTGTCCTCGGAGGGTCAGAAGTCCCGGATTGATTTAGGGCCCGTTACACCGAGCCTTGCGAAGCTCGGCGCCGGGTGGCAAGTGCGCGCCTCGCTTACGGAGAAGCATGATGTGGACTGGACCATCTTCCATGACGGGCGGGCGGGCATTACGGGAACTCGGAGAGAGGACGGGATACTAACGGCCGAGCTGAGTGACGGGAGCGGGCACTACGACCTGCATTTCAACGCCGGCGACGGTTTCACCGCGGTCTCCGGCGCACGCCTCGCGCCGTTACACGCCCGCGTAATCCGCCTCAAGTCTGACTGATGCGCAGTGCCGACGGACACCTCCTTGCATTATCCAGAGTGAATTGCGAGAATTCGGGAATTTTGGGGCGTGCTTGCGAGGGATGATTGCCGCGAGGAGAAGCGCATCGTTGCTGCACGAGACTTGGCTGCGGCCCTTGGCCACGCTGGGTTTCGTGGTTATCCTGGCCACCATTTTCTCTCCGCGCGCCGGGGGTTTTCCCATCTTCTGGCATACCCAAAACCTGGCGAACGTAATGCGCCAAATTTCCGACATCGGCATTCTGGCCGTCGGGATGACCCTCGTCATCATTTCAGGTGGGATCGATCTTTCCGTCGGCTCGCTGCTGGCGCTGTCCGGGACTGTCTTCGCCCATCTGTTGGCCGACCTGCAGTGGTCGCCAACGGCGTCCATCCTCGCGGCGCTGGTCGCGGCTGCGATGTTCGGCTTGGTTAGCGGAGTGACGGTTGCGGGGTTGAACATGCAGCCGTTCATTGTAACTTTGGCCGTTATGATCGGCAGTCGTGGCTTCGCGCGATGGCTCGTCGGAAACGCCACCATTGACATCGGCTTCGGCGACGACTATGCCGCGCGCATCGTACAGTTTATCGCGCAGAAGACGGTGGTGGTGCCCGCTTTCTTGGTAGTGTGTGTGGTCGCGCTCATCCTCCTCAACGGCACGCGCTTCGGACGTTATCTCTTTGCCGTCGGTGGCAGCGAGTCCGCCGCCAGATTGTCCGGCATTCAGGTCAGTTGGGTGAAAATTCGGGTGTATGCGCTTTCGGGTCTCGCGGCGGGCGTCGCCGGCATTTTGCACAGTTGCCAGACCCACCAGGGCAGCCCCAACGCGGGCATCGCGTACGAACTCGATGCAATTGCCGCCGCCGTAATTGGGGGCACCAGTCTGGCCGGAGGCCGAGGTGGAATCTTCGGCACCTTCGTGGGCGCATTGGCCCTTGGAATCCTGTCCAATCTGCTCGGTCTGCGTAACGTGGATGAAAACGTGCAGTGGATGCTCAAGGCCATTATCATAGTCTTCGCAGTTTGGCTCCAACTGGTGGGGTCGAAACGGACGGAATAGCGATGGAGACCTGATCTCATGCGAGGCCCGAATTTTTTGATTGTTGTGGGAGTATCCGTACTGCTTGGGGCTTGCGGACGCCCGGCGCCATCCGGGACGGGTCCTGCGTCGCCTCAAGCACCGGTTACGCCGCCGGCCAAACCCCAAGGCAAACTGAAAATCGCGTTCTCGCAATGCAATAGCGCCGAGCCGTATCGCACCACGCAGAACAACATCATGAAGAAGGAAATCCAGAAGTATCCGGACTGTGATCTCATCATTCATGACGCCTTACAAAGCAATGCCAAACAGATTGAGCAGATTGACAATCTTATTCTGCAAGGGGTCAATGCGCTCATCGTCGCGCCGAACGAGGCGGCACCCTTAACACCGGTGGTGAAGCGTGCGAAGGAGGCCGGCATCAAAGTGGTGTGCCTTGAACGCAACTTGCTCGAACCGGTGTACGATGTCTTTGTCGGCGCCGACAACGTCACAATTGGGGAGATGGCGGGACAGTTCGTGGCGGAACGGCTTCAGGGTGTCGAGAATCCGGTCGTGATCGAAATGAAGGGTCTGCTCGGCACAAAACCTCAAGACGAGCGCCACGACGGCGCACGCAAGCATATTGACCAACTCCCGAATGTGCAGGTGATCGAGGACGTGGCCAACTGGCTGCAGGACGAAGCGCAGAAACGTATGGAAACGCTTCTCCAAGCGCATCAGAAGATTGACGCGGTCTACGCCCACAATGACCCCATGGCGGTCGGCTGTTTCCTCGCCGCGAAGAACGCGGGCCGCGAGAAGGAAACGTTCTTCGTCGGCGTGGATGCGTTGGGCGGTCCGGCGGGCGGGATTAAGAAGGTGCTCGATGGCGTATTGGAATGCACCTTCTACTACCCTACCTGCGCCGCGGAGGGGCTGGAGTGCGCCGTAAAGTTGGCGCACGGCGAACCGGTCGAGAAAGAAATCATCCTCAAGCCCGCGCGAATTACTAAAGAGAACGCCCAGGAATGGTATCAGAAAGTTACCGTCGAATAGGGCTCCTCCGATTGGGGTTGCCTGCGAACCCTCTGCGCCAGGCCATCGTCCCGATCCTTCTTGCTTGCCTCGGATGCGGCGTCAGCATTCACGATGCGGTTCGTTCCGGCGACATCGAAAGCGTTCGCGCATTGTTGGCCGCGGACCCGACGCTAATCCATGCGGCAACCGCCCCATTGCAGAAACAGCCGATACATGACGCGGTCGGCAGCGGTTCTCCGGCGATGGTCGAATTCGTGCTCGACGCCGGCGCGAACATCAACGCCCGTGATAAGACCGGCCTCACTCCGCTCCACGTCGCCGCCATTATGGACCAACCCAAGATTGCGCAACTTTTGATTGACAAGGGGGGTGAGCTCGAAGCTCGAGACACGTTCGGCGATACTCCATTGCATCTTGCGGCGATCTTTCAGAAAGTTTCAATGATTGAGGCCTTGGCAGGACGCGGCGCCAATCTCACTGCCAGGAACAATGAGAAACGGACGCCATTGCAGTCGGCCCTGGCGGAACGAAAACCGGATTCCGTCAACGCGCTGAAACGCCTGGGTGCGACGGAGTGATCTCTTGGTTGAGGCAGCCGCGGGTGGCCGGCTTCATTGCCATTCTTATAGCCACCATACTCTGGAGCACGACGGAGGTGGTTACGCGTACCATCGTCGGCCGGATCACGCCGCTCCAACTTGCACTTATCCGGTTTCTCTTCGGGGGATTGCTTCTCGTCTCATTCCTCCCGGTTCATAAGCGACTGACCGAGGTCCGAATCACTCGGCGGCACCTGGGCCATGCAGTGTGGATTGGCCTTATCGGTGTCGGCATTGCCAACGCGGCCTTCCAATACAGCCTGAAGTACACCGGGGCCAGCGTTGTGGCGACGGTCTTTGGTACGAATCCCCTAATCGTTATGGTGGTGGGCGCGGTATTGCTTGGCGAACGACTGACCAGCGAAAAGATTTCGGGAGTGCTCTTGGGGTTCGTCGGGATTGTGGTTCTCGCGTTCAGCAAGGAATCGCCGACGTTTTCCCTGTTTGGGTTCGGCCTGGCAATGCTGTGCGGCTTTTGCTTCGCCCTCTTCACCGTACTCATCAAACGATATGCGGAAAGTCAGAACAGCTTCCCGCTCACGGCGTGCTGTGTGTTCTTCGGGGGGATATACTTCATTCCGGTGGTGTGGTTGGAAGCGGACTGGGCTAGCCTGCGACAAGCCCTGCAGTATTGGCCGACGCTGTTGTACCTCACCGTGGGTTGTACGTGCCTGCCCTATCTTCTCTACTTTGTTGGGCTGGAGAAGGTTGAGGCCACTCAAGCTGCCAGCGTTCTTTTCTTGAAGCCGCCGCTGGCGACATTGTTGGCGGCGCTGTGGCTGAAGGAGCCGATTACTTGGAATCTCATGGCCGCTCTGTGTTTTATCTTTACGGGCCTGTACCTTGTGATCCGGCTTCATCGGCAGCGGTTGTCCCATGGCTAAGACCGTCTTGTCCAGGTTCGTAAACACCGACTATATAGTTGATCGCAAACCAGAGAGCGAGGGCGCTGAAGTGCTGAAGGGTGGGAAACAGAAGCATGGCCGCGTAATTGTCTACACCGACGGCGGGTGTGATCCGAATCCGGGAGTTGGCGGCTGGGCGGCGGTTCTTCTTTACAAGGATCGCCGCAAGGAGTTATCCGGGGCCGAGCCCTGCAGCACGAATAATCGCATGGAACTCACGGCCGCTATCGAGGCCCTGCGGGCGCTGAAGCGCCCTTGTGCCGTCGAGATGCACACCGACTCCGAGTATCTGCGCAAGGGGATTACCGTCTGGCTGCCGAATTGGAAACGACGCGGCTGGAAGCGCAACACCGGCAGCCTGAAGAATGCCGATCTTTGGAAGGAATTGGACGACCTCGCTCAGCGCCACGATATTCAATGGCAATGGGTCGAGGGCCATGCCGGGATTCCCGAAAATGAACGCTGCGACATCTTGGCGCGTAATGCCATCTTCAAGCTGAAACAGGCGTCCGTGCCGGGCACGAAATGATCGCTGTTTTTGACGCGCTCGACGCCGGCGTGCGATACTAGCGTTCGACTCAGAAAACGGCGCATTCAATGAGAAATTCGACGGTTTCGCGCACGCGAGTGCCTTTCTATTTGGTCCCCATTCTTGTGGGCATGGGGGGGGTGCTCTTTTCCCGCCAACTGCCGGATCCCGCCCTCCGAGTCACGGTCCTACTAATCTCCGTGGCGCTGCCGCTCTTCGTGGGAGGCAACATCCTGACCCGGATGCACGCGCGGGGATGGGAGAAGACTTTCGTTATCACCACCATGGTCCTCTTGTTGGCCGGCGCGGTCGTAACCGTATCGGGATTTTCCGACGCCTTGGCCAGACAGGCGGAGATACCGGTGGCCGTGGCCGAAGCTTCCCGTTGGCTCGGCATGCTCAGCCTATTGGTCGGCATCGCGACCATTCTCTTCTGGGTGGTCCGGACCGATGAAGCCGTGGAAGAAGTCGCGGAACGATTTCGGCATCTTGCCGAACACATCGGCGAAGGGTTTGTGTTGACCTCGTCCGACGGTGTCATCACCTTGGTCAACCACAGCTTTCTGGAGATGACCGGCCTCCGTGAAGACGAGATTCTCGGCGAGCATGCCCGCGTCCTGGCGACCCGCCTGGGTTTGGACCTCGTCCTGGCACATTTGAACCATCGCCACCGGGGTTTGGCCTCGGAATACCAGATTGACTGGAAGCGCCGTGGCGAACCCCGGCAATTCCTCATAAGCGGAACCCCCATTTACAACCGCCGGGGCCAACTCGCCGGCACCTTGGCCACCGTGCGCGACATTACGGAACAGCAGCGGATGGCGAAGAACTTGGAACGATACACCCAAGGATTGCAGAAACTGGTGGAAGACCGCACCCTCAAGCTGCGCCATTCCGAAGAAGTGTTCCGAGAATTGCTCCTGCACATGAACGAGGGTTTCATCACCGTGGACGCCGCCTTCCGCATCCGATTCGCCAACGAGCGCATCCGCGGTTTCCTCCAGGTTCGGCTCGACGGTTTGTTAAACCGCGATTTGTTTGACTTTGTTGATGTCTCCGCTCGCGGCAAGCTGCTTGACCTCTTCGCGGCGGCCCAGTCGAGGAATCCGGAACGAATCCAACAAGAGTTCGATTTGATTCGACTCGATGGTACGCGCATCTCGGTTATGGCGGCGGTAGCGCCGATCAGCGAGCTGCCCAGCGCCGCCGCCGAAGGGCCCCGGTTTTCGCTCGTGATTACCGACATCAGTGAATTGAAACGCATGCAACAACAGGTCGAACTGCGTGCCGCCGAACTCGAGGTTGCCAACGAAGAGTTGAGAATCTTGGACCGGACGAAGGATAGTTTCCTCTCGAACGTCAGTCACGAGTTACGCACTCCCTTGAGCACCGTTCGCGGTTACATCGAGATGCTGGAGTCGAACAGTCTCGGCTCAAACACTGCGCCCCAAATGAGCGCGCTGCGCGTTATGGAGCGAAACGTCCAGCGACTCAGCGTTCTCATTGACGAGATGATCGAATTCAGCCGCATGGAAATCCGCGGCATTCAATTGAATTTGACGCTGTTTCGAGTGGATGCCCTCATTCAAGAGTGTGTGAGTTCGATCCAACCCCAGGGTCTCGCCAAGGACGTAAGCATCAACATTCACGTCCAAGACGACCTTTCGTTCGCCTGGGGTGACCGGAAGCGGATCGGACAGGTACTCTCCATCTTCCTCTCGAATGCGGTAAAGTTCAGTTATCGCGGCGGCATAATCCAGGTCCGCGCCGGGCAGCGCGACGGGCGCCATTTTGCTTTGGACGTTGCCGACACCGGTGTCGGGATCGATCCGATCTTTCATCGGAGAGTGTTTGACAAGTTCTTCCAAGTGGATAGTTCACCCACACGTCGCTACGAAGGTACGGGAATTGGACTATCCATCGCCAAGAGCATCGCGGAAACGCACGGTGGATACATCGAACTCACGAGCGAACCGAATGCGGGAAGCACGTTTGCGCTCGTTTTGCCCGACGCCGTCTTCGGCGTCGGCGGCCTTTCTGTGTCGCGGGACATGATTCGCAATCTCCACGTGATGGTGGCGGACGACGACTTAGAATTTCGTAGCGCGATCACCAAGACGCTGACCCGCGCCGGCTGCGCCGTACATGAAGTCAAGAATGGGTATGAGTGTCTCCGCGCTTCAAAAGAGATTCAACCGGATGTAGTGTTCCTGAACGGGGCCTTGGCCGACCTTTCCGGGTCCGCCATCTGGGCCAAGTTGCAGGCCGATTTGGATACCTCGGATGTCCCGGTCGTGATTCTCTGCGGTCGGGAGCGCCGGTCAATCCGGGAAATACACCCAGGCGGCAAGCGCCCATTCTTGCTGGAAAAGCCGTTCACGGCGGAGGCGCTTGTCGCCACGCTGCACGACGCGTGCTTTACCGAGGAGGCGCCTGACGACATCGAGAATTTCCAGCCAGAGGCGCGCCCGCGTGCGCTGATTGTGGACCCCGATGGCGATTACCTCGAATGGCTTACCACGGGTCTGCGTCATCGGCAGATTGACTGCTTTAGCGCTGCCGATAAGTCGCAGGCGCTCGAGTTGGCGCGTACTTGTGCCCCGGACGTTGTCTTTTTGGATGCGGACGCGTCGGAAAGCGACGGAACGGACGCCGTGAAATCATTCCACGAAGCGGAGATCACGCGTGACGTTCCTATTTATTTCATGACTGGTTTCGAAGAAGAACATCAACGGTTTGCCGGAGCCGCCGGGTTGCTCAAGAAACCCTTTTCGATCCAGGAAATCGCTCAGCTTATTACGACGGCCATTGCCGGTAGCGCGCCGACCAACTCGCGTGGACACGTGAAAGGATGAAAGTACTGCCCATGATGTATCGCATCGCCGTGCCAGTCCTGGTTTGTTGTCTCCTGTCACTGAACGTCTCACACGCTGCCCGCAAAGCCAAGAAACCGGCAAAAGTCCCGACGCCTGCCCCGGCCCAAATAGCGCCCAGCTATATATGCGTAGATGCCGAGTCGGGATTGGTGCTCGCCGAGTCAAATGCCGACGAGCCACGGCCCGCGGCCAGCATGGTCAAGATGCTCGAATTTCTGCTCGTCTCCGAAGGGCTCGAACAGGGAACCTGGACTCTAGACGCCCCGCTCGTCATTTCGCGAAATGCCGAACACATGGGAGGGAGCCAGGTATACTTGAAAGAGGGCGAGACCTGGACGCTCGGGCGATTAATGCCCGCCGTCGCGGTCGCTTCCGCAAATGACGCCGCCATGGCGGTTGCCGAAGGACTCTGGGGTAGCGCCGACGCTTTTCTGAAACTGGCCAATCAACGGGTCAAGCAGCTCGGCATGAACGACTCCGAGTTTCACAGTGTGCACGGTCTACCTCCCGATAAAGGTGAGCAGCCCGACCGAACCACCGCCCGCGACATGGCCACCCTTGCCCGACATTGCGTCCAGGTCCCGGTCATCCTGGGCTGGTCAAGTCAACAATCCTTGGAGTTCAGACCGGGCGAAGCCATTAAAGAAAACACCAACCGGCTGCTCGGCCGCGTCCCAGGCTGTGACGGACTGAAAACCGGCTTTACACGCGCCGCCGGCTGGTGCGTTACCGCCACGGCCAAGCGCGGCGAAATTCGCGTCATTGTCGTGGTAATGGGTTTTGACGGGGATTCCGACCGATTTGACCTCGCCCAGCATCTGCTCGAAGAAGGCTTCTCCCAGATTCGCCGTGTGTGTCTTATCACCCGCGGGAAAGCCATCGAGGAACCGGTTCCCGTAGCCAATTGCGAGACACCGGCGGTTCGACTGGAAGCGGCCGATGACTTGTGGATCAACGTCAAGAGCGAAGACGTCGGACGTATGAAGGTGTCCGCTTCCTTGCCCAAGCGCCTCCGTGCGCCGGTGGCCGTGGGAACCAAAGTGGGAGCGGTACACGCTCAGTTGGATGGTCAGACGCTGCGTAGCGTGCCCTTGGTCGTTCCGGCCGACCTCAAGGCCGCCGGCTGGCGTTGGAAACTCGAGCACGCCGCGATGCCGGCACGACCGCCGATGCAGAGTTCCGCCCGATGAGAGGGAGCCAGGACCGTGTCGAATAAGGGCCTCTTCCTTCAAAACGTGATTGCTGTCATCTGGGATTTCGACAAGACGCTCTCGCCCCACTACATGCAGAAGCCCCTCTTCGAGGCCTATCACGTTGACGAAGATGCATTCTGGGCCGAAGTGCGCGCTCTGCCCGCCTATTATCGCCGTGCCGGCATTCACGTGCAGCCCGATACCTGCTACCTCGGTCATCTCTTGTCGTATGTGCGCCATGGCCGTATGCCCGATCTGACCAACGCCCGACTCCGCGAACTCGGTGCGGATATCGAGTTCTTTCCCGGGATTCCGGAACTGTTCGACCGCCTCAGCACCATCTTACATAAACCTCAATTCCAGGACGGGGACTTGCGCCTCGAACACTATGTGGTCAGTACCGGTCTCGTTGAAATCGTGCGGGGCTCGGTTATCGCATCCCGTCTGGACGGCATCTGGGCGTCCGAGTTCATCGAGACACCGGCCGCTCCGGAAGGCGATCTCGGGGCCGCTCCGTCCCCCGGGCCGATCTGTCAGATCGCCGGCTTCCTCGACCACACCACGAAAACTCGCGCGCTATTTGAAATTAACAAGGGAGTCAACAAACATCCCCAAATTTCCGTCAACGATTCGATATCCGAAGAACAGCGCCGCGTGCCATTCAAGAATATGATCTATATCGCGGATGGACCGAGCGACATCCCGTCGTTCTCCGTGGTCCGAAAACACGGCGGACTTACCTGCGCCGTCTACGCGCCGGAATCCAAGGCGCAGTTTGCCCAAGTCACGGCCCTTCTCGAAACTGGCCGCGTGGATATGATCGGCCCCGCAGACTATCGTGAGGGAAGTCAGACCGACATGTGGCTTCAACTGCAGGTCTTTCGTATTGCGCAGCGTATGATGGATGAGCGCAAGCGAACTACCGAACGCAGCGTCGGGCGCGGACCGAGTCACCTGGAATCCTCTCCACTCACATCGTAGCGCCAAGCGATCCTGGCGCACGCCATCCTGAGGAATATTCGTTGGGGGATTGATTGTATGGGTTTAATGGCTTCAATTGAGCTTTCGACACAAAGGATCGGGGACCCAATGTCCCTTAGCGCCCCCAACACTATGCCGCCGCGTCTTCTTCCGGGGATTTCAATGGCTGTCGTGGCGATAAGCTTGCTGCTTGGGTCGAAGCCATCGGCCGCGGTGACCTTGACCACGCGCCTAATCGCTTCCGGGTTCGAGACGCCCCTTTTCTTGGTTTCGCCGCCCGGCGATCCCTCCCGGATGTTCGTTGTTGAACAGGACGCGCGCATTTGGATTCTCCGCGACGGCATACGATTGCCCACGCCGTTCCTGGACATTGATCTGAAAGTGCGCACGGGCGGAGAACAAGGTCTCCTCGGCCTGGCGTTCCACCCGAACTATGAGGAGAATGGTTTCTTTTACGTGAACTACACGCGAAATCCGGACGGGGCCACCGTAATCGAGCGCTATAACGCCTCGGCCGACGCCGATGTCGCACAACCCGAGAGCGCCGTCATTCTTCTCATCGTCTCTCAGCCCTTCGCAAATCACAACGGTGGAATGCTCGCCTTTGGTCCAAGCGATGGCTATCTCTACATCGGAATGGGGGACGGCGGCTGGAGGGACGATCCCGGAGGCCGTGCCCAGAACCTGAATGATCTGCTCGGTAAGTTGCTGCGCATTGACGTCAATAGCGCGGCACCGTATGCCATTCCCCCGGACAACCCGTTCGTCGGGCGCGCGGACGCCCGCCCCGAAATCTGGGCATACGGTGTCCGAAATCCGTGGCGTTTCGCGTTTGACCGCGCCAATGGCGACTTGTACGTCGGCGACGTAGGCCAAGACGCGCGCGAAGAAGTTGATTTTCAGCCGGCTTCCAGCGCGGGAGGTGAGAATTACGGCTGGGACATCGCAGAGGGCTTTGCTTGTCTCGGTGGTACCGGCGCGTGCGGGACCATGCCGGGCCTTACGCCTCCGATTCATGACTATTCCCACCCCGGCGGCGCGAGCCGGTCCGTGACCGGTGGCTACGTGTATCGCGGCAGTCGCATTCCTGGTCTGGGAGGCACGTACTTTTTCGCTGATTTCATGACCGGTGAAATCTGGTCGTTTCGCTACCTTGGCGACGCCGTGACGGACTTCCAAGACCGTACGCACGAGTTGGACCCTGCCGGGGAACTTTCCATTCAAAACGTCTCGTCCTTCGGCGAAGACGCAAGTGGAGAGCTTTATATTCTCGACTATACCGGGGGCCGAATTTTCCAAATTGCGCCGAGCATCGGCGACTTGAATGGCGACGGTACGGCCGATGCCGTAGACGTTCAACTGGTGATTAACGGCGCACTCGGCCTCGCCATCGGGGAAGCCGACGCCGACATAGACGGTGACACTGACATTGACGCCGTAGACGTCCAGCTCGTGATCAACGCCGCCCTCGGCATTCTGTAAACGCGTCAACCGGGAACCGCTCCAGGTGCGACGGTTTCGTTCGGAGACCGGTCCTTCCAGCGTTGCGAGCGACTCTCGAGTTTCCCCGTTCTCGTAACGCAGTCCCGCAAGGAACGCAATCGTCCTTCCGTTTCATCGGGTAATTCGAGCGATTTGGATATGGTGTGCTATGGTATGGTCCTTTTGGGGCACGAGCTTCCCGTGGTCATTAAGTAACCCCAAGTACGGAAAGGTAAGTCAGTCAGCATGGCGATCCCCCGAATCGAGAATCCGATTACTCTGTTCAACCAGTGGTTCGACGAGGCGAAGAAAACCCGCCTCGAAGAGCCGACGGCTTGTACTTTGGCCACCGCCGATGCCACCGGCATGCCCGCGGCACGCGTCGTGCTCATCAAGCATGTAGACGACCGCGGCTTTACGTTCTACACGAATCTCGTCAGCCCTAAGGCTCGCCAGCTCGACGCTAACCCTCAAGCGGCCCTCTGCTTTCACTGGATGCCCCTCGGCAAGCAAGTGCGCGTGCAGGGTCGTACGGAGCGCGTGGCCGACGACGAGGCCGACGCCTACTTTGCCACGCGACCCCGCGAGAGTCAGCTCGGCGCTTGGGCGTCCAAGCAATCAATGCCCCTGAAAGGCCGATTCGAACTCGAACGCCGCGTCGCAAAGTATGTATTGAAGTTCCACTTAGGCCAGATTCCGCGTCCTTCCTTTTGGACCGGCTACCGGCTGATTCCTGACGCCATTGAATTCTGGCAGGTGCGCCCTTGGCGCCTGCATGACCGCCTGTTGTATCGCCGGACCAGTTCCGGTTGGGAGAGTGAAGAACTTTACCCTTAATCAGCCTGGCTTGGTGTCGGTAAGTTCTGACAAGTCCGACCAGTCTGACGTGCAGCCTTGATCATTTAGGAGACCTCGCAATGCAAAAAACGATTGCCATCCAAGTGGGCGCGATCTCGTTCTTGGACGAAGGAGTCGAACTGGTCCTGGATCTCTTTCAAGAGAAAGCGGGGGTCAACAGCCTGTTCCTGGCCACGCACACGTTTGACCGTGGAACCGGCGGCCGTCAATTGGAAGGACACCCCTTTCCCGACCATGGTATTCCGGAATACGACCGGGACTTTCAGGGGGGAAACTTCGCGCGAACCCATTCGGAATTCTATCGAAACACTTTTATCCGCGATTTTGAGGCCCCGGTGCAGAATACCGGCGGCGTGGACATCCTGAATGAAATCCTGCCCGCGACAAAGAAACGAGGCATGACCGTCTACTGCTGGATTAACGAAAATCCTTACGCTCCCATCGCAAGGTATCTCCCGAACTTCGCCCTGGTCTCCGAAATTGATCCGTGGGGACGACGCACGGGCACTCCCTGTTTCAACCATCCGGACTATCGTAACTGGCACTTCTCGCTGGTCGAGGACTACATCAAATCTTACGACGTGGATGGCATCGCGTGGGCCTCGGAACGACAAGGCCCGCTGGGGAACCTCATCGGCGGCGGATGGAACACTCGCGGGATCGGATGCTTCTGCGAGTTCTGCCGCAAGAAAGCCCACGCGCGCGGGCTGGACGCGGAACGCACCCGGGCCGCGTATCGCGCCCTCGCCGAATACTTTGACGCTGCGCGCGGCGGCATCCGGCCACGCGACGGTTATTTCGTGACCTTTTGGAGGATGCTGCTGCGTTACCCTGAAATCTTGGCCTGGGAACAGTTTTGGACCGAGGGCTTACACGATATTTGCGCGGAAATGTATGGACTCGTCAAAGCGATTGACGCTGACCGGAAAGTTGGTTGGCACATCATGCATCTCAACTCTTTCAGTCCCTTCTATCGCGCCGAACAAGACTATGCGGAATGGGCCAATTTCAGCGACTTCATCAAAGTCGTGACGTACCACAACTGCGCGGGCGGCCGGTTTCAGCGATTCCTTAAAAGCCTCCACCAATCCATCTTTCGCGATGCTGAGCCCGAGGAAACGTATCGGTTTCTCTATCGCATCCTGGGCATCGAGGAGGTCCAATGGGAAGACCTACCGCGAGCCGGTTTTTCCGCCGATTATGTCGCCCGCGAAACGCGTCGCGCATTGCTCGGGGTCAACGGTAAAGCGGAGATTTGGCCGGGGATTGATATTGACATTCCGGTCGAGCAGGGCGAAAGAAATGAGTCTCCGCAAGACGTAGCCGCCGCCCTGGTGGCCGCTTTTCAGGCCGGCGCCCAAGGCGTCGTCCTCTCCCGCAAGTACTCCGAAATGCGACTGGCCAATTTGGCCGGAGTCAATAC
>JACQVH010000004.1 GCA_016209895.1 Candidatus Hydrogenedentota bacterium
CCTACATATGCCCCAGGGACGAGCCAGCGAAGAACTGTACGAAGCCCGGGTTACCCGTGTCCTGGATTTCCTGCGGGACAAAGGAGTGGACGCCAACAAGATATCCGTTGACCTCGGCCTTCCCGGTGGCGATGGATTGGCTTCTCCAGAGGTGGCGAATGCTCTGAGCGCCGGAAAAGATCGAAAGGGCGCGGCGAAGGCGCCAACAACGCCCGCTGCGGGGAATGTCCCAAAAGCCGCGGTAACGGGCGGTGCGACTGGAGAATGATACGATGCCAACACGATGTAGCCTAGCGGGTGCGTTATTACGAGGGTATCTGAGCGTGGTCATGGGGAGCGCGGCGGTATTGCTCCAGGGGTGCGCAACGAACGGCGCGTCCTATGCTCAAAGCGCCCCAAAGCGTGGGGCGCGACCGGACCGGGCCAACGCTCCCGATGCCTCGGCGAAGACGTTATATGCCTTGGCGCGAATACTCATTGCTCAAGAGAAGGATGGCCAGGCCGAAGTCGTCCTCCAGAAAGTCTTGAAGGAAGACCCTACGATTATCCGGGCGTACTCTGACTTGGCCAAAATACAACTGCGTCGGGGCAAGCCCAACGAAGCGATTCAGACCATCAACCACGGACTCAAGGCGCGCCCCGACGATCCCGTGCTTCTCAACAACTTGGGCGTCTGCAATCTCTTTATGGGCGAGTTTGAAACGGCCTTGGATAGCTTCACCAAGGCCTCCACCCACGACCCCCGGGAGAAACAATACGCCGCAAACCAGGCCGCAACCCTGGGCCTATTGGGGCGTCACGCCGAAGCATTCGAATTATATAAGGGGATCCTTCCCCCCGCCGAGGCGCAATATAACGCCACCCTACTCCAGGGAATCACAACACCTACGTCCGGTACTTCGCAACCGGTCGCGCCGTCAGGTGAAACGATGCCCACCGCCGCGGTCGCCGCTTCACCGAGCGTTGCACCGCAGGCCGAAGACAGCCCGGAACCAACTGCGCCGCCTTCCAGGTAACACGCGCGAAAGGGTGACAACATTATTGGACGAGGAAGACACTGCCGCCGGGTGCGGGGAATCTTCCGTCGTAATTGATGATGAGGGTACCGTTACCGAAGATTTCCATGGTGTTGGCGATGAGTTGGTTTCCAAATTTGGTCGCATCGCCGCCGATATTGAGGTGACCCGCCGGAAAATAATACGTGCCTTCGAGATTCATCAGGCTCGTACCAATGATCGTACTTTCATTGGTGTTGTCCCGCGCTTGAAAAATGGCAACGCCTTCGTAAGTATCCACGCCAGGGTAGCTGTACAGGTCGGGGTCGGGCGGCGTAATCGTCAGCACACCGCCGCCGTGTATGTCTACGAACCCGGTACCTGTGATATAGAACATCACACCCAGGGCGAGCAAGTTGGCGCTGCCCGTGATTTGCAGCCCGGCGCCGTCCAGGACGTAAATGCCCGGCTGCAGCGTGAGCGTACCATTGTTCATCGAGATGCCGCCCGAATAATAGCCCGGTGATATCGTCAGGATCTGGCCCCCGGTGATGCTCACCGTACCGAGATCCTCCGATGAGTCCCAGCTCGGGGCCGGCAACGACGCCAACGGGTCCGGCATTGATGGCGCACCTTCATTATAGTAAGGAATTCCCGGATTGCCCGTCACTAGGATTCCGCCTACAACATTCGCCTCCACCGCGTCCAGCGTGGCACTTCCCCCGAAATAGGCGGCCTGATCATGGTCCGAATTCACCTGAATGGCGCCTCCGTCCACGATGACATCCACGCTGCCAAACACTTCGAGTGCGCGTTTCTCGCTCTCATTGAGGACGATCAGACCCGCGCCCGTCCCGCCGGCCATCATCGCAATGGCCTGCCGGGCCATGCCTAGGGTTTCGTAACCAAAGAATTTCGCAAACAACAGTGGTATCGGCCCGCCCAACGAATCGTCGGTCCGACGCGCCACCACTTCGATGGCATTGCGACCCGAATCACCCGGCGTGAAGGTCATCGTGTCACGGTCGAACCGTCCCAGGACAATGTCCCCCTCCGCCGCGTTTTCATAATTCGGCCGCAACTGAATGGGGGTTGATACTGCGTCATTCGCATAGGCGACGGCGATCGCCTGAAGCCGGGCGGCCGTAGTGTCCGTTTTGATGAACCAAGCGCCACCCAACGCCGCGGCGTCGGCGGCGACTTGGAGTTGTTCGCCGACCAGCACCAAGAATCCGGTTTCAATGCAGAGGACCAGCAGTCCCATCAAGACCATGACGATCAAGGCTACCCAGATGTTCGAAATACCCAGGTCTCGTTCCGTCTTACCCAATACCCTGCCCTCGATTCGCTCCTGGACTCATGAGACGGACCATCCTCGCTCCTTATCCGGTGGTGATAAAACCATAGGTCATAATGCGCCTTCGCAGCGTGTTGTAGCTGATACCGAGTATTTTGGCGGCTTCCCGGCGATTCCACCGGCTTTGCGTCAACGCCGCCAAAATCAGCCTCCTTTCGTTGGCTTCACAGGTTTCGATGGAGGCGTTGTCCGACGTGGACATCTTCTCAAATCCTGCCGACATCTCGGAGGTTAACGTTTCTTCGCGTCCCGTCAAGGCGAGCCGGCGCACCGCCGCCTCCAGTTCCCGTACGTTCCCGGGCCAACGGTAGCGTTCGAGCGCGGACATCGCGGCGTCAGAGACCGTGAGTGCCCGGTTCCCATACCTCGGCGCGTACTTTACGAGAAAATGGGCGACGAGCGCGGGTATATCCTCACTTCGTTGACGGAGCGGCGGTAACTCAATCTTGTATTGATTCAGCCGGAAGTAGAGGTCAGGTCGAAATTCTCCGGAGACGATAAGATGCTGCAGCGGGGTATTCGTAGCCGCAATGATACGCGTGTTCACCGTGATCGTGTCGGTACCTCCTAGCCGCGTGAACTGACGATGTTCGAGCACCTGCAAGAGTTTCGCTTGGGCCGACTTAGAAATCTGTCCGATTTCATCCAAGAAGGCCGTCCCGTTGCGCGCCAGTTCGAGGCGGCCCGGCTTGGCTTTCAGTGCGCCGGTGAATGCCCCGGCTTCGTGGCCGAACAATTCCGACTCCAAGAGCAGCTCCGGAACGGCGGGACAATTAACCTTCACCAGATTCCCGTTCTTGCGCTGCGGTGAAGTCGCATGTATCAACCGCGCCGCAACATCTTTGCCGGTCCCGCTTTCACCTTCGAGAAGCACGGTAACATCACTCGCCGCCACTTCGGCGATTTGCTTTCTAACTTCCTCCATCGCCCGACTCGTGCCGATAAGCACACCGTCTTCCGCGTCGCCCGGAAACCGACAATCTGCTTCGTCCCGACTCGGACGAGAATCAGGCGCCTTCTTGCCAAATAGCATTTTACCTTTCAGACTCAATAATTCCCGGGCGAGGTCATACTGCTCGATCGCGTGTTTGGCGGTAATCACGAGGCGGCTGAGGTTGGCGGTCGGCTCGAACCAGTCATAGACGTGCGGCCGGAGTTGGGCGTTTTGCGCCATCGTGGTCTGGTGAATGTTGAGCAGGATTACGGGGAGGCACGGCTCGCTTCGGGCGAACCGGTATACCACGGAAAACATAAGGTCATCTGTCGCCCCGGCCCCGTCTATTATGACCAAAGAGAATTGCTGCTTGCCGACCACTTCCAGCGCACGGTCGGGTGTGCAAGTTAACACCGAGCACACACCCTCGGACACTAGGAGGTCCACCATTCGCGTTCGCAACGCCGGGTTGCCGGTGGCGAACAGTATTTTTGCTCCCAACATGCGAATACCCCGACTTTTGGCTTCCCGTAATGCTATTCTCCGCTGTCTGTAAGGAAACGTGCCTCCCGATACCTTACTCTCACCGCGGACACCGTGCTTCCCAAGTTTTTCCGCTTAACGTAATAGACTATAACATATTATAGCTCCAACGAGGAAGGGAAATTTGCCCCCTTGTGACAGCATTTCTTGTGCCAGCCAGACACATCCCACCAGAGTATATCGTAAGCATCTTTGAAATCATGAGTTAGTTTGACACCATTAAAAAGTGGTGAAAACGCAATCAGTGCGGAAGATGGGCAGATTGAACTGAGTTTACGCACTTGTGAACAAGATTTGTCCAAGTCAAAGTAGCGTTCCGTGCCACCTAAAAGCGTCCACAGAGAGCATTAACGCCGCCACTTGTTCAAGCTTGGTCTCAATCGGGGTTATTGCGAAGCTTGGCCCTCTCCCTCGCCCGGAGCGCTTTTCCAACGGGGCTGGTACTGCGCCGCTTCCTCTCGTGAAATTCGCCAGATGAGTAGCAGTTCTCGCAAAGCTAATCGTCCATTGCAAGAATGCCAATTCTTTGACCTTCCCGCGCTCTTTAAACCGATCGTAATCCCAGTGCAGATCGTCCCATCCTAATGCCTCGCGTGCCTTTATCGTCTACTTGCAGGCTGCCCCAGTCATCGTAATCGCGTTTTTCCAATCCCATTATCCAACCCACCAAGATGAATCCGCAGACGGCCAGTGCCGCGGCCACGATAACGTCGAGCAGACTCATGGAATTTCTGAAGGCCATCCAGGTTTCAACCGCCAATCGAAACCTCGCGGAAGGCATAAACAGGACAAAAATCGCCGCACTAAAGACCGCAATTGTGGCCGACATGAACAGCCAACAGGCGGCTTTCAACCACGGGTCCATATCGCTCTTAAGGTTGGTACGCCTAAGCAGCCCGCACGCCTCAAAGATCAATGCCCCGACAAAAGCTGCCGCGAATACCGACACTGAGGCGGTAAGCCACGCGTACGCACTCGCAAGGATTTCCGCAAGAGAGCCCTCGAAAGCGCGGCCGCGCGCGATCTTTGCGGTCGTGCAAATTACTGCCTCCAAGAGCACAAATGGTGTCACCACGCCCCCGAAGAGTGCGCCCCAGCGAGTCGCGTGGTACAGGGCAGTACCGACACACGCAGTATTCCCGTTTGCCAAGTGAGGACCTCGAGTTTCTTGAGCAGTACTTGCTGGCCGGATTCAGCATCAAGGCCCTGGCCGAGGAATCCGGGTTGGGATACGTCGCCATTCGCAATCGGCTGGACCGCGCCATCGAGTTGTACCGGAAGCTCTACCGCAACGAAGAAACCAAGCGCACCATTCTTGAGCGCCTGGAGCAAGGCGAGATTTCACCCCGTGAGGCGGCAGAGGCTATCGAAAGGATATGACTATGGGATCAGTTCCGGATTCGTCGCAGGAGAAACTCGATCGTCTCTACGCCGAGAAGAAGGTAACCCCGGATGAGTATGACCGACTGCGACGATCACTCGAAATGGATCAGCACCAGTTGAGGACTCTCGGGACTTCAGAATACCGCAGGAGGCTGCCGTGGCAAGTGTGGGTCAGTATGGGGGTCCTAGTCGTTGCGGGTACGATCCAAATTCCGCTATCTATTACGAAGGCTCCACTTGTTGCGCTGACGATCCTGGCCGCCAGTGTTGCGCTGATATATGGCCTTTACCAAAGACACCGGTGGGCGTTTATTGCTTATCTTCTCTTTTGTCTCAGCTCCCTTCTTGTCATGTTTACGAATCCCGGCATCGTCTTTGTGAACCTTGTCTTTGGCTTCATTCTTCTGACGGCCTATCCGCACTTCTTCGGAGATAGAAAACCCTTACCGCGCCGTCAAAACAGAGAGTAGCGCAGAACGTGCGCTGCCTTGTTCTTCCTTCTCTTGTCCGTCGGCGTAGTTCCCGCCGTGGATCACAGTCGGCTCACAGTCGGCTCGGTGTCCACGGGTTCAACGGGCGATACGAAAAAATCGCCCTTGCACATTGTCGAAAGGTCCGCAAAGAAGGCCAGATCGAAAGAGTTCGTGAATCTTTCGGACGCGGGGAGCCATTTCTTGTGCTTCATGATGTGCTGGAGGACTGATGATAGCTCAGTCGGTAGAGTCACGCGCTTCGCGGGATTAACCACTAGGTCGCAAGTTCGAGTCTGTCGCAGATCCAGCCGACGGCAGGACTCGGGGAGCCATGCATGACCCAATGTGAGAACGGGTAAACTGCCCGCTCTCACATTGTTCTTTTTTGCGAGCGAGGGTGTGCTGCCACGCTTGCAGTCTTGTCGGCGACAGGAAGTGCCATTATAATGTCGCTTGTCTAGCGATCGTGGCGCTTTGTCCACTCAAGAGGCGTTCCCATGCATCCAACAAAACCTGGCGCCCGGTGGCGAATAGTTGTCGGCATCACGGGCATTGTCTTCTCATTTGCATTTGCCTTTTTGTTCCGCCTGTTCTTGAAGGGGCAGGTCAGCAGCATCGAAGTCTTCCTCGAGTTGGTCCGCTTGTCATCGATGGGGCGAATCAACAGCATCGGTGGTGCCCTCGATCCGCAAGGTCTCGTTCTTCTCAGCGGATGGGCACTCGCCGAAGTGGCCGCCCTACTATCGTTCATCACCCTGTATAGGGGAATTGCCCTCAGGCGCGCGCCCTCAGGCGATTTGCAGGCCTTGGCGTGTATTGAGGCCCGGCAACATGTCACGACCTTGGGTGTCGCTCTGCCGTGTGCGTGCGGGGGCGCCTTGGTCATTCTCGTAGTCTCGGCGGTGGCCAGCACCGCCATCGAATTCTTCATCGAACTAATTCATTATGTCTCCGCGGGTCCCACCTATTCTTATTCTCGGGAAAGGCGGGAAATTGTCCGGGGATTGTGGGCCCTGGTCCTTATAGGAGGGGTGGTGCTATCTCCTGGAATACTTGCGGGGGTGGGCCTTCTGCGGCACAACCGTTGGGCCCGGACGCTAGCTTTACTCTTGTGTATACCATTGTTCGTTGCGTTTCCGCTGGGGACTATTCTTGGTGTGTATGTGTTGTGGGTCTTGCTGCGGCCGCCCGCTCGCGAGTTGTTTCCCAAGCCGCCCAGCCGTGAATCGCGTTGCACGCTAGATAAGCTCATGGGCACGCCGGCAGCCCCGCCGAGGCCAGGCAATGTGGCCGTACCGCATTCTGAGGCATCTCCGCCGCCTCTTCGGGCTCCAGGCGTGGAAACGGAGGGGACGCAACGGTCGAGTGTCAAGCGCCCGATTGGTGATCGCCTGCGCGACGCCGGATTCCTGTTTCGCCACTCACTTGCGATAGCGGGGGGTGGACTGCACGTTCTGCTTCCCACGATCTTTCAGATGGCTTATTTCCTGATTTGGATTACTCTGACTTACGGGGCACTGATAATGATCGGGCTCGACTCCGGCCTGGAAGTGAGCGGGAACCGCTATCCGTGGGTGTCTGTATTCTATCTGGAAAACTGGACGACCGTAGCTGGAAGCGGGGCGTCACTGTTCGCGGGCGGCCATGCTCGTCTCGCATGCTTGGTGTTTCTGTTCTCTGTGTTTGTGCTGTTGCCGTTCGGGGTGTACCTTTCCTTTGATCAGCGCGCCTGCCAAAGCCGGCTGGTCTATGATGCCGCACGGGGTAGGTCAGCAAGTTACTGGCAAGCATGGCGCACGGTCCACAACGCCAGGCTCAGGCTGGCCGTCCTTGCCTTTGTGGAATTGCTCCTCGCAATTGTTTCTCGAAAGCGCCATCCGGCAGGCCACGCCAGTCAACTTCAGATGGAGCTGAGTCCCATGCGTGCCCTGTCAGAGTCATGGGATCTCTACAGTCATTATGCGATTCCCGCCATCGTCATTGAACAGACGACACTTCGCGGGTGTGTGCCGATTTTGAGGCGCCTGGCCGACCATGTGCCGGCCGTTTTGCTTGGCGTCTTCGGCTTGGACTACGCGGGTAACGTCATCCGCCGGTTACTTTACCCCGTCTACCTCATCTTCCTCGGGTTTGGAGCGCTCTTCGCATATTACGTTACGTCCCCGCTGGAATTTGGAATAACGATATCCTGGAACGCTGGATCGCCGATCACATTCTCGTGGGTCCCCATTCTCGTGGCGATATATCTGAACACGGTGCTCGCCGAATGCATCAAGCATATGGTCAGCGCGACGAAGACCATCTACTTCACACTTTTTTACACCTCCGTCATGCGTCCTGACGATATCGCGCCTAAACTAAGGGGAGAATTGCTGGGCTACCTTCGCATGGAGTCTCCCAGCACGACCGCGCATCTTGCCGAAACGGGCCGCGCGCAAGCCATCGAACTTGCCTGCCCGCATTGCGGCCATCAGTTGCGCATTAAGGCGCGCTACGCCGGCAAGCAAGGCAGGTGCAAACACTGTGGTTCTCCGATCAGCGTACCCGGCGTGTCACATCACCAAAGTGCTTCGGCGCCGCGGCAATGGTTCGCCGGCTTGGGCTTTCTAGCGGGTTCGGGGGCAATCTGCATGTTGTTTGCCATCGCCGTGTCCGCATCGTTTGTAGCGGCCCTCCCTTATCTTGACACCGGAACAAAAGATCGGCTCAGCAAGCGAAAAGAGATTCAACCACAAGAGTCCACTCCCGCCGGACCAGAAACAGAATCCAACCACACACAAATTGCCACAGCCAACGAACCGCCGCATACGGAAAATGTCCTACCTTCGTCGCCTGAGAGTGAACCATCGGCGGCGACAACATACGATGATCAAAACCCCGTTTCGCCAGTTTCGTCAAGACCCACGATTCCGGAGAGGCAGCCCTCGCGCGTGCCCCGACAAGCATTGCCGGCAAACGCGCGGCATCTCGGCTCGACGCGGTTTCCCGGAGGCGGTATCCCAAATAACAACGGTTACATCGGTCCATTCTGTTGCACGGGAGAAACGGCAACTGTCTTCGCAGCGAATGGACAGGCCATCGGGTACGCCTATTACTATGGGCTGGCGGACGGGGCCGTTCAGTTGGGTCCCGGCCGAACGGGTGTACCCGGTTTCAAGATTTTGGTGAGCGGTCCCGCGAATTTGAATGGGTCTGCCGCAAATCAAGCGAAGTCAGAGCTCCTGTTCAACGCCAGCAACTTTCACCCAGGGGCGTCAACCCAAACGAGGGCGGGTACGCTTCTGTATTCTGCCACTGTTGAAGCGGGTGACGTGGTAAAACTGAGCGAAAGGCCCTTTATTGACATGAGCACTGTGCAGGTGCGAATTGACGCGTGGGTCTTGAGGTAACGCGGCGCCTTGTCAATCTAAGAAATAGACTGCCCCCCAAGGGGATCACTCGTGATGAGTATTGTCAGGTCGCGGAGGCTTCACAGCAGGACCCGACCGTCAAAGGTCTCCACAGTTACGCCAACCTGAGCGAAGGCAAGATTTACTGTGTTTGGCAGGCGCCGCAGCCGGACGCAATTGCTGCTTGGTTCAAGAAGATGAATGTCCCCTATGACAGCATCGTCCAACTCGAACTGGAAGGCGAAGGCGGCACCGTCAAGAACGCTTGAAGAATGCGCCGGGCGAACCGCCGCCCCGCTTCTCCGTTCAAGGACAGTCGCAAGCCGTTGTCAGCCCAGTACTGCTACAACTCCACGAGTGACGTTGAGGGGCGGGTTTTGCCAACACAACGATGCCCGAATTGTTCTTTGCAGGACGACAAGACGTTTACGACTTGCCGCCACGCGTTAAAGCGGTATCTTGAGAGTGACTGACGGAAAGTAGGTGGTGAACCGGCCTTGATCCGTAGTGGCAAGTTCCCAGCCCATAATCATGGCATGTGCGCCGATGAAGAAATCGGGGAGCGGCGTGCTCGGAGCCGTCCGACCCGAATCTCTCCACCGGCGTTCTCGAAACTGACGATATGCCTCCGCGCAAGCTTCGGCCGCGGCCGTGGGCACATCGAGAATGCCTATGCCCCACCTGCGCACCCGGTCGGCGACCGCCGGCGGGTCCGCATCTCCGACACATAACTCCGCCAGACTTACCGCGTTCAGCGCAGCACCGGCGCCCGCCACCGCATCGGCGATCGTCGCCCGCGCCCATTGGTAAAACGGGGAGTCAGGACCCGAAGCGTAGATGAGAACATTGGTATCGAGGAGAATCACGGTTCGCGGGTTAGCTCTCGGAGCTCATCCCACGGGATGGTTGGGCTCAGCGGAGCTTGGTTCATCGCCTCCATACAAGCCTTCCGGCTCATGCGTTTGGCAGGCTTCGGCTTCTCGAGCCGCACCAGCACAAAGCGGCCCTCTCCCTCCTGCTGAACCTCAAAGACGTCTCCCGGCTGCCCCTTCGGCAATACAATGCGCTTCTTGGAGTCTACTTTGGACGTGCTCATAGTGGGATTATCCCACATCCGTCCGCCTTTGTCAACGGGTGCTATCACCCGCTGTGCTCTGAACTGAAAGCCACCGCGTCGGTGTGGGTCAATCCGCCCTATCCTTGGGAAGCCGGTGTGGATTTGGACGGCCCGTATTCTTGATTATGGACGAGCCCGGTGCCTTGAGTCTGGCGGCCTGCTGGATTGTCGGGAACGTACTCGATCAGTTCGCGGGGCGTGCATTCGAGGGCCGCGCATACGGCGTTCAGCGTGGAGAACCGGATGGCCCGGGCCTTATTGGTCTTCAGGATCGATAGGTTGTTGAGAGCCAAGCCCGTTTTCCTGTAATTACCGCTATTGCTTCAGAAGCTGATGCGCTGCTCTTTAAGGAGACGGCTGGCGGTCGTCAGGATGGCAACACGTGCGGCGTGTGCTTTGTCCGGAGTCGGGGGTCTCTCGGCCATTTCCCGGCGAACGTGTTCGGCGGCTTTGTGGGACAGGTGGTGGAATACATGCGCCGTGATTTCTTCGGCGGCACCGGTTAGGGCGACGGTCAGCGTGCCGGATTCAATATCCATTAAAAGACGTTGGGTATCGTATTCGCTGAGGCGCGCGAGGTCGGCGAATTGGGCCTCGTTTAAGGCGGCCAGGACTTCAACTGCACTCGCAAATCTGTCCCGGGGGGCTTTCTCTAGACACTTTTCCACGACCGACACGACATAGTCTGGCACGCGGTCTTTCAGCGCCTTCAAATTGATTGGTTTTCGCGACTGAATCGCTTGCAGTGTTTTCTCTTCGGACTTCCCCTCGAAGAGTTGCTTTCCAACCATGAGTTCATACATGAGTACGCCTGCGCCCCAAACGTCGGTTAATTCGTTGGGCGGCTCCCCTTTGACGTTTTCCGGCGCCAGATAGCGGAGCCAGGGCTCGGCCTTTCGGAGGGGCGGCCAAGATTCAACGTCAACAAGTACGGGGGCGTCGTTGTGCAGCATCACGATATGAATCGGGGCGATACCGACGATGACTCCTTGCCCGTGGGCATGGACCACGGCTTCGACCATTTGGATCATGATCTGCAGGTTGTCCCAAATTCCGCGAGGTTTACCCTGGCTCAACCAACCTTGATAACTTACGCCCGGTAGAAGTTCCAATACGTCGTAAGCGCATCCCTCGTGTTCCCCATGAGACAATACCTTGACGAAGCCGGGGTGATTCAGTTTTTCGAGGCCGGCCCGGGTTTTCCGAAAGACTTCCCGCAGTTTAGGACTGGCGTTGGCCGCAATCTTGATGGCCACCTTGCGTTTGAGGACCGGGTGCGCGGCCGTGTATACACTACCCATCTTGCCGTAGCCAATTATCTCGAAGCAGACAAAATCTCCGATTTTCCGCAGCGTCTCCCGCGAGAATTCCTTGGGAAGGGAGTTGCATCTTAGCGTTTCTTCAACCATGTTGACCATCCTTTCTTGGAGTTGGGTTCTGGAGTCATGCAGCCGCCGCTTTACGGTCCCCGCCGGCACGGCCAGAAAGTCCGCTACCTCTTCGACGCTGTAGCCGTTGATGTAAAAAAGGGCCGTGGCCAAGCGATTCGGCTCGGAGAGCGACCGGATCGCCTCTAAGACAGCGTCGTGAAGTTCACTCTGTTCCGCGCGGCGCCGGGGGTCTTTGTTCCTGGAGTCGGGCAGCGCTTCCGCGGCATCATCAATCGGTCCGGTTCTGGCGCGGGAACGGCGTACACGGTCGAGAGAAAGGTTTCGCGCGATTCGGCAAAGCCAGCCTGGAAAGTCTCCACAGTCCTTGAGCGCGCCCAGTTTCTGCCAGGTTTTTATCCAGGCATCCTGGGAGACGTCTTGCGCGTCATGGAAATTGCCTAGGATCGCGTAAGACGCCCCATAGACCATGTCCTTATAGCGATCAATCAGAACTCCGAACGCTTCCAGGTCGCCGCCTTTGGCTTTTTCTACCAGACCGCGCATCCCGTCTCCCCTGTCCGACGACCACCGTTAGATAGACGCAACTCCGGCAAAAAAGGTTCGCTCCAGTTATCGTCGTTTCGACGTCTAACTTCGTTGTTCTTTCAGCTTCCTTTTTCGGTGCTTTTTGTCTTCTTCCTTGTGCCGCCGGAATGACCATTTGTCGAAACCTTTTTCGTCTCTCATGATTTCGTCGGAGACCTTTGCGATCGGGTCCAGTTGCCGCGCGAGTTGGTTTCCGAGGTACATGGAAATCTCTTGGAAAGCCTCGAACGGGCCTTTGACTTGTTGAAAGCCATCGGCTTTCAGATGCGGATTCAAGGTGCAGCGGAGCTTATCCTTGCTGTGCCGCTTATTCCGCGCTACAAATTCCACCTTAAACACCGGAATACCCAATTGAATGAAGACCTCGTCGAAGCGTTTGCCCACAACATCTGCAGTTGATTTCTTCCAAGCCTCATGCGTTAACGCGGACGGCGACCACCGCAGATACCAGTGACGTCGGTCGCTGGACTTTCGCGCGAACAGTTCTTCCAGTTTCTTTCGAGTGATTTGAAATTGACGCAGATACGCAGTGGACAGACCATCGGCAATCTTGTCCGTTGAATAGAATGTAACCTGGTCAATCTCAATCGCTGGGTACAAGAGTCCGCAGAACCCGATCAGCTTAACCGTAATTGGGATCTCGAGACTCTCCCTTTGATACTCTATTCGTTGGTCAATCGTATGCGGTAATTGCGTGACCAATTCGACGGGAACGCGAAGGATCTGGTCCAATTGACGCGGCATCCGGGCTTTCTTCTCGCCATGGGGAGCGAATAGTTCATATTCGAACCGCTCTTGTTTCCTCAGGTAAGCGCAGCCCGGGTCGGAACCAAAGGCCTGTGCAGAATCATAATAATCCTTGAAGTCGGATATGATTCTCACCGATCTGTCCTTTGTTTCATGCCGTTTCAAGCCAACAGTGAATATGTTTGCAAGGCCTCCCATACTACCGCGACTCATTTCCGGGAACGAAATTCTACGGAAGTTCCGCATTCCGTCGTCATCGAGCCACGTCGGAGCATTGGTCACTCTTCGCCGGAAGGAAACGATATGAGAGAGGTGTTGTGGAGGATGATGCTGTCCGGACGCTTGGAAAGCCGCGGACAAGCCCACTGTCCGCGCCCAAGTCGAGAAGCATAAAGATTTCTCACGCCGGAAATTGGCAGAAAATATGGAGTGCAAGAAATGCAGAAAATTACGCCGTTTCTGTGGTTTGATGACAATGCCGAAGAGGCCGTGAACTTCTATGTCTCCATCTTTACGAATTCGAAGATCGTGAACGTCGCTCGTTATGGAGAAGATGGGGCACGCGTCTCCGGACGGCCAAAAGGTTCGGTGATGACGGTGACCTTTGAACTCGAAAGCCAACAGTTTATCGCGCTGAATGGCGGCCCGGTATTCACTTTCTCCCCCGCCATATCGTTTGGCGTGAACTGCAATACGCAAGAGGAAGTGGACACGCTGTGGGAAAAGCTTTCGGAAGGCGGAAAGAAGGAGCAGTGCGGCTGGCTTCAAGACAAGTACGGCGTAACTTGGCAGATAGTTCCCACGGTTTTGGGCGAGTTGTTGAACGATCGGGATTCGGCAAAGTCGCAACGAGTCATGAAGACCCTGCTTCAGATGAACAAGATTGACATCGAAGAACTGAGGCGAGCATACGAGCAAGGCTAGCTTAAATCGGGCCGCACTCGAGTGTGCTGTTACCGCATGAACTGTCCCGCTGCCAGAAAGCGTAGGCCGGCCTCTTTAATGGCCGTGTCGGGCACTTTGTGAAGCGGTCTGTAACGCGGATGCCCGGATTCCTTGTATGGATTGTTGCGCGCGGCGTTGTAGCAGCAGATGAGCGACCAGCGAGGATTCGGGGATTGGTTTTGGTCGGACCGATGCAGCAGATTACAGTGAAAAAACAGGGCATCCCCCGGCTGCATCTCGACATAAACCTGTTCCAGCAGCTTCTGCGCTTCCGCGACGCGTTCCGGTTCTGCCCCGACTTGACCGGCCACGCGGACGTGCTCCACCCGGCCCATGTGATGTGAACCCTTCAGTACTTGCAGGCATCCGTTCTCCCGCGTGCATGGGTCCACCGCGATGAAGCAACTCGCCATGTAGGGGAACAGGCAGCCGTTGCTGTACCAGTAGCCGTAATCCTGATGCCAGACCCAGGCGCCGCCCTGAAACGGCTCCTTTTGCATCATCTTGGAATGATAATGGTAAACCTCGCCGCCCAGGAGTTGCTCCATCGCGCCGGTCACGCGCTCGCACCGCGAGAACATACTGAACAGATCGTCGCCCGCGTCGTTCCACAGCGTAATCCGGCTCTTGCCGCCTTCCCCGTCGTCCCGCTCGCAGGCATGTCCGGCAATGGCCGGATCGCTCCGCGCGGCCTGACGCAGTAGCTCCGTCTCCTCGCTATCAAACAAGGCGGGAACCAAAACGTATCCATCCCCATGAAACCGCCGTACCTGGACATCCGAAAGCATGCGCTACATCCTTCAAAAAGATGTTTCCCAATGGGAACACTCGATCCCGTCCAAATGCTCCCGAACGTTGCGTCGCACTTCATGCCTGTCTGCAATAACGCTCAGTTAGATGGACATCAATTTTGTCGTGAGTCAGCGCGCCTTTCATTCCTGGTTTCTTGTGTTGAGGTAGTCTATGCTGTATTCGCACAAGAATGGCAAGGGGAAGATGTCGCGTTTCCACAACTAATGAGCAAGACACTTCGCATCAAATTCAAGGACCGGCCTGCAGTTATTGTCTATCGTGCCGCCTTTATGAGCGACAGGCTTGTCTACGTTGGCCGAGCGAACAAGTTCGTGCGGTATCCCTGGGGCCGATCACATATCATTTATATAGGAACTACCGCGAAAGGCGCCCGCCGGGTGGCATCTAGCGCCGCCTCGAAGGGTGAAGATTTGCTGTTTCACCATGGGGTCAGACAGGTCGAATTTGTTGTCATCACGTGCGAAAGACGTCAAGGAGTTTGTACGTGGAAGATGCTGGAAAGAGCGCTCCTGATCAGATTTCGAGAACTATTCGGCGCAGTCCCGCGAGGAAATTTCCAAGGCAAGAAGATTCGTTGGAAGATGGAGAGAAGGTACTTCACGGACAGGCGTCTCGATGACGTTATCAAAAAACTGGGCTGAGGAGCGGCGGAAGATGATTGCAAGCTGCAATCCGCCCTGGAGCCTTGGTCGCTGGTGAGACCGACAATTCGTTCTAGACGGAACGGCGTCACGACCGTCTCTTCAAATTGCGGGCCTACGCGATGGCCGGTAAGAATTCTTGATTCGTGAGTCGGAAGGAACGGGTAGCAAGACTGTGAGTAAGCCGTCGGTGTACATTGAAACGAGTGTCGTCAGTTACTTGGCGGCTGCGCCTAGTCGAGACCTCCTGGCAGCCGCCCACCAACAAGTGACGTCCGATTGGTGGGAAAACGTGCTCCCGCGATGCACCGCCTACGTGTCGCCGGTCGTGCTCGAAGAAATCTCCAAAGGGGATCGGCAACAAGCCAGAATTCGGCTTGCGAAGCTAGCGAGATTCTCCGTTCTGGAAGTTAATCCGGACGTACATGATTTGGCGAATTTGTATTTCGCTGAGATAAACATCCCAGATAAGGCCATGGCCGACGCCTATCACTTAGCTTTGGCCACTTGGCACGGCATGGATTATCTGGTATCGTGGAACTGCAGGCACATTGCCAGTGGGCGAGTGAGGAGTATCCTCGAAAGGGTAAATTCTAAACGGGGCATCGCCTCCCCGGTCATTTGCACGCCCGAGGAGTTGATGGAGGTGTAATATGCGATCTGATCCGATTGTGGACCAAGTGCGTCGCACGCGCCGGCAGATTGAACAACAAATCGGCTCGGACGCGGAAGCCTTTTACCGCCATCTACGCAAGATTCAAAAGGCGTACGGACAACGTGTGGTGTGCCGCAAGCCTAAGCGACTGGTGAACCCGACGCGGCAGAAACGCGTCAGTTAGCCCAGTGCTCGATGTTCGGTCTCACGCCCAGTTCGCATAGAAGATTTACGCCACTGAAGAGACGTTGGGTGCCGGGGCAGCAGATACCGAGCGTTGAGGGTAAGTCTAGGATCAAGGAAACAGCGCCGCGCCTAGTGCCTGAACTGGAACAACCGACGGTCTCATCCGTGTTATATCTCGCACGGGACCCCTCTGCTTGTCATCCCTAGCGAAATCGAAGTGCTTCTTACACACAGGTCGCCGGACGTGTGAGATTCCGACCCCGCCACGGCAGGGTCGGAACGACAAGAGGGACAATTCGCTAAAGGCACGGTTTAGGGAGTAGACGCCTAACAATGAAACTGCATATGGGAAAGGTGGCATTAGAGCTCGGTAGCAAATATTTGAGCACGCTGCGCGAGGCGAATGATTTGCTGGACGACGTGGCCGCTCTCCGGGCGCGGATGGAGGAAGACGGCTATCTCTTGATCCGAGGTCTACATGACCGGAACGAGGTAATGGCCGGGCGGCGGCGATTGCTCGAGGCCTTGGCCGAGGAAGGCCAGTTGGACTCGGGTGCGGACTTAATGGAGGGCGTTCTGAAACCGGGCGCCCGCGGCGCGTTCTACGGCGGCAAGAAGGCGGTCACGCACGGCGAAGAAGTTTTGCGCGTGCTGGAAGGCGACCGCGTCATGAACTTCTTCAGTCGCTTTCTCGGCGGACCCGCGCGCACGTTTGACTATAAGTGGATACGGCTGGTAGCCAAGGATCAATTCACCGGCGCGCACTACGATGTCGTGTACATGGGACGCGGTACCACGAACCTTTACACCTGTTGGACGCCTTTCGGCGACGTCGGGCTGGAACATGGGCCGCTGGCGATTTGCGTCGGCTCCCACCAATTCGAACGCGTCAAACTGACTTACGGTCAGATGGACGTGGACCGCGACCACGTCCACGGTTGGTTCTCTTCGGACCCCATCGAAATTGTGGACAAATTCGGGGGACTGTGGGCCACCGGCTCCTTCTCGATGGGCGACGCCTTGATCTTCAGCATGTACACGCTGCACGGATCGTTTAACAACACTACGGACCGCGTCCGCATCAGCGCCGACACGCGCTATCAACTCGCCAGCGAGCCGATAGACGAGCGCTGGATCGGCGAGAAACCTACTGCTCACTATGGATGGAACGATCCGGCCAAAAACGTTTCCATGGAGGAAGCCCGCGCCAAGTGGAACGTGTGACAATTGCGGATTGCAGATTCCGGATTGTGGCGGCGTGACTGTGCGATTGGTGGTACGACGAGAATCGGGGGTGGGTATCTCGACGAACGCGCAAGTCGCCCTCTGCTTCGTGTAGCATAGCTCCGGTCGTTACCTTTCAGGGAGCGCGCATGCAGAATTTGCCGCGGGATTACGCGGTGATCCTGGTGGACCACGGTTCCACCTACGCCGCAGCCAACGAAATGCTCGAGCAAGTAGCCCGAAACTTTGGCGATGCCACGCGTATTGCCATAGTCGAACCAGCCCATATGGAAATCGCCGAGCCGACGATTGCCCAGGCGTTTGCCAAGTGCGTGGCGCGCGGTGCGAAGCGAGTGATAATCCATCCTTACTTTCTATCGCCCGGAGTGCACAGCACGACCGACATTCCGTGTCTCGTGGCCGAGGCCGCAGCCGATTTTCCTTCGGTACCTTTCTGTGTGAGCGAACCTATCGGGATTGATCCGCGGATGAATGAAGTCGTTTTGCGCCGCGTCTTGGAGGCTGTTCGATGGGAAGGGTGGGAAGAATGAAGCGTGAAGTATGAAATCGGGGCCGGAACATGTAAAGTGGAAGCCGACCTGTAGGTCTGACGAGTCCGACGGGTCCGTGAGGTCCTATACTTCTTTCAAAGCGAGATAGGTGAAGGGAGCGGAGGGAAGTGGGGAATATTGCGGCAGCGGTGCAGGCGTGGAGGGAGCTGCTTCCTCCTGGTGCGGTCAATAGCGAAGACGCCGTTCTTGACCGTTATGCGCGCAGCACCCAGGATCGCGGCACGCGCCCGTGCTGTATCCTTTTTCCGGATAACGCGACGGAAGTGCAAGCCATTGTTCGCATTGCAGTCGCGCAGGGAGTCACTGTTTATCCCATTTCGCGGGGCAAGAACTGGGGCTACGGCGATGCTTGTGCGCCAACCGAAGGGGCCTCGATCATGGACCTCAGCCGGATGAACCGCATCCTCGAAGTCAATACCGAATTGGCCTATGCGGTAATCGAGCCGGGCGTGACTCAGGGACAACTCTACGGCTATCTTGAAGAGAGAAACACGGGCTTGATGATGGACTGCACCGGCGCGGGCCTCACGGCGAGCCTGGTCGGCAACACGCTCGACCGCGGTTTCGGTCACACGCGTTACGACGACCACTTCTTAACCACGTGCGGCATGGAAGTCGTTCTTGCCGACGGGCGAATCCTGAATACCGGTTTCGGCCACTATCCCGACGCCAAGGCAACGTGGGTGTACCGTTATGGTGTGGGGCCGTTTCTCGACGGGCTGTTCTGCCAGTCCAATTTGGGCATCGTTACGAGAATCGGCCTGTGGCTGATGCCGAAACCGGAAACGGCAACATTCTTTTACGTGACCGTAGACCGCGATGAAGAACTGGCGCCGCTCGTGGACCGACTCCGTCCCTTGCGCATTAACGGCACGCTTCAAACGGCGGTGCACATCGGAAACGATTTGCGGATGCTCAGCAGCAAAGGCCGCTATCCCTGGCAATTAACGTCCGGCAAGACGCCGTTGCCCGAAGACGTTCGCGCGCGACTTCGCCACGAGGGCGGTCTCGGCGCCTGGAATGCGGGCGGCGCACTAATCGGTACTGACGGTCAGGTTCGCGCGGGACGCAAGGCGTTGAAGAGCGCATTATCCGGATTGGGCAAGCTCAAGTTCGTGAGCGACAATAAGCTCGCTTGGGCCGAACGCGTGGCGCCGATGCTGCGTCGCATGGGCCTGGGCGCGCGTCTCGAGGAGCAGATCAAATCCCTCATACCCATTTACGGACTGCTCAAAGGCGTTCCGACCGATGAGCCGTTACTCGGCGCACAATGGCGCTTGCGCCATCCACCCGAAGGTCCCGGCGATCCGCTCGATTCCGGTTGCGGTCTGATGTGGGTTTCCCCCGTGCTGCCCATGACCGGCCGCGCGGCCACCGAAGTAATGCGTATCGCTGGGCCAATCTTCCCGCGGCACGGTTTTGAACCGCTCGTCACCTTTACCATGATCAACGAGCGCGCGATGATCGGCATCCTCAACGTGGCTTTCGACAAAGCGGAATCCGAGGAGACGGCACGCGCGGTACAATGCTATGATGCACTCTTTGACGCATTGATGACGGCGGGTTACATTCCCTACCGGGTCGGGCCTCGCGCGATGAGCAAGCTCACTCAAGGTTCAAAAGTGTTTTGGGACCTTGCCCGCCAGATTAAGCAAGTTCTGGACCCTCACAATGTCATCGCGCCGGGGAGATATATCTCGAAGGATTTGGCATGAACAGGTGTATTTTGGGTGGCAGAACTGGGGAGTGCGGATGGTGAAGTGGGACGGCAAGACGCTGCTGATTACCGGCGGTACGGGTTCGTTCGGCAGGGTATTCACGCGGGTCGCGCTGGCGGAACTCAATCCCAAGAAGCTGATCATCTACAGCCGCGACGAATTGAAGCAACACGAAATGCGGCACCTGGACGGTTTCGACGACGACCGCATCCGCTATTTCATCGGCGACGTCCGGGACAAGCAGCGGCTCTACCGCGCCATGGCCGGCGTGGATATCGTCGTGCACGCCGCCGCGATGAAGCAGGTGCCCGCCTGCGAGTACAACCCGCTCGAGGCGGTAAAGACGAACATCGAAGGCGCGACCAACATCATTGATGTGGCGATTGATCACCACATTATGAAGGCGATCGCCATCAGTACCGACAAGGCCGTCAATCCCGTCAATCTTTACGGGGCGACCAAACTGGTTGCGGAGAAATTATTCATCCAGGGAAACACCTATGCCGGCGCGGGTGTCACGCGCTTCAGTTGCACGCGGTACGGGAACGTGGTCGGAAGCCGAGGCAGCGTCGTGCCCTTGTTCCGGGAACAACGCAAGATGGGGACTCTCACCATCACCGACGCACGCATGACCCGGTTCTGGCTGACGCTGCAACAAGGCGTCCGCTTCGTCATCCGCTGTCTTGAAGAGATGCAAGGCGGCGAGGTTTTTGTCCCAAAGATTCCAAGTATGCGCGTGACCGACTTGGCCAACGCCATGGCGCCCGATTGCAAAATCAACGTGATCGGCATTCGGCCCGGCGAAAAACTACACGAGACCCTCGTGTCTCGCGACGAGTCGTGCCACACCCTCGAATTCGAGGACCACTACGTGATCGAACCGATGTTCCCGTGGTGGCGCGAGAACAGCACCCTGACCGGAAAGGCCATGACGCCGGGCACAAAGTTCTCCAGTGATAATAATCCGCGGTGGTTGAGCGTGGACGGTCTCCGCCACATGACCGGGGAAGAAGAAGATGCCCGAACGACTGGCCATTGACGGCGGTACGCCGGTTCGCCGCCGTCTCTTGCCCTATAGTCATCAGCAAATTGACATCCGCGACATCGCCGCCGTCGTCGAGGTCCTCCGAAGCGAATGGCTGACGACAGGTCCGGCCGTCGAAAGCTATGAGAAGCGCTTTGCGGAATTTGTGGGCGCGAAACATGCCGTTGCCGTGAGTTCCGGGACCGCCGCCTTGCACGCGGCCGCGTTCACGGCCGGGATTGGGCCTGGCGACGATGTGGTAACCAGTCCAATCACGTTCGCCGCTACGGCAAATTGTGTGCTGTATTGCGGCGGGCGACCCGTGTTCGCCGATATACAGCCCGACACCGGCAACTTCGATCCGGCCGCTTTGGAATGTTTCATTGCGCCGCAGACCAAGGCCATCCTAGCGGTGGATTTCGCGGGCCAGCCCGCCGACCACGAGGAGATTCGCGACCTCGCGGCGCGACGCGGACTGACGGTCATCGAGGATGCGGCTCACGCGCTCGGTGCGCAATACAAGAGTCGCAAAGTGGGCGCGCTCGCTCGGATGACGGCCTTCAGCACCCATCCGGTGAAACCGATCACGACGGGCGAAGGAGGCGTGATTACGACCGATGAGGACGCGTTGGCCCAGCGATTGCGCGCGTTCCGCAACCACGGCATTTGCCGAGACGCCACCGCCCGTGCGCGAGAAGGCGACTGGTTCTACGAAATGAATGAGCTCGGTTTCAACTACCGCTTGCCCGACATCCTATGTGCCATTGGGAAATCCCAACTGGAGAAGGCGGAAACTTGGCGGGAACGACGCGCGGCGATCGCCGCCCACTACGACGAAGCCCTTTCAAACATTCCCGCGATTGCCCCGCTGACCCAACACTCGGACCGGGTTTCTGCGTGGCACTTATACGTAATTCAATTACGTTTGGAGCGATTGCGCGTGGACCGCAAGAACGTATTTAGGGCGCTGCGCGCCGAAGGAATCGGGGTCAACGTGCATTACATACCGGTCTATTGGCACCCGTACTATCAAGAATTGGGATACAAACGAGGACAATGTCCCATCGCAGAGGCCTTCTATGAGCGCGCACTGACGTTGCCGCTCTGGGCTGGAATGACGGACGAGGACGCCAACGATGTAATCACGGCCGTGAACAAGGTTATCACGGCCTATCGGAGTGACCATTGAACAGTGATTAGTATCCAGTGTCAGGTCTTCAGTGGCCAATCTTTGCACCATGCACTGCGCACGTTGTAGTTTGCGCTTCGTACTATGCCCAATGAATTGATTATTCGCGCGGACGCGAGCGCCCTCATGGGCACGGGCCATGTCATGCGCTGCCTGGCCCTGGGGGAAGCTTGGATGGATGCCGGCGGCAGGGTTACGCTGGTGACCAAATGTACCAGTCGTGCACTGCTGGAACGGGTTCGCACGGCGGGATTCTCGGTGGTCGAACTCGAAGAAGTGTGTCCACGTCCGGAAGACGTAGCGACCACGCTCCAGATTGTACGAGGGCATACCGGCGCGCACATCGTGCTCGATGGCTATCATTTTGATGTCCCTTACCAAGAGGCGCTGAAAAAGACGGGCACGTGCTTGCTTGTCATTGACGACGCAACACATTCCGAGCATTATGTTGCGGACATTATTCTGAATCAGAATCTGGGCGCGGAGCACGTCTCGTATTCGTGCGAAAAGCACACCCGATTGCTTCTTGGCCCCAAATATGCCCTTCTCCGACGTGAATTCCTCGAATGGCGGACCTGGTCCCGAAACATCTCAGACGTGGGGCGTCACCTGTTGGTCACGTTCGGCGGCAGCGATCCGGCAAACTCGACGCGAAAGGCTATTCAGGCCGTCGCTCATCTCGACTGGCTCGAGGCCGAAACCGTGATCGCGGTCGGCGCGAGTAATCCGCATTACGACGAACTCAATACCGAAGTTCAATTAGCGGCGTCGGGAATTCAACTGGTGCAAGATACGCGACAGATGAGTGACCTCATGCGATGGGCCGACCTAGCGGTTTCCGGCGGCGGTTCGACTTGCTGGGAACTCGCCTTTATGGGGTTGCCGAATGTTATCATGGTGCTGGCCCCGAATCAGGCGCCGGTGGCCGAGGCTCTTGCGGCGGCTGGCGTCTCCATCAATCTGGGGGACGCCCATCAAGTGGACGAGGCGACCCTCGCCGGAGCATTGGAAACGCTCATGTACAACTCCGAATCCCGCCGGTCAATGAGCGAACGCGGTCGGGCTTTGGTGGATGGTTTCGGCGCAATGCGCGTGGTGGCTGCGCTAACGGGTGAGTAGAACGGACCGGAAGATTGGATGGATATAGCGGGTAGAAGAATCGGGGGCGGTGTGCCGACGTACATCGTGGCCGAGATGTCCGCGAACCACCAACGCGAACTCAAACGCGCCATGGCCCTTGTGGACGCGGCCGCCGAAGCCGGCGCGGACGCGGTCAAATTGCAGACCTTTACGCCGGACACGATGACCATCGCCAGTGACAAGGAGCATTTTCGAATTTCCGGCGGCCTATGGAACGGTCGGACGCTTTACGAACTGTACCAAGAAGCCGCCATGCCCTGGGACTGGCAGCCCGAACTGACGGTACACGCCCGGCAACGTGGCCTACAACTGTTCTCAACTCCGTTTGATGAAACGGCGGTGGATTTCCTGGAGACGTTGGATGTCCCAGCTTATAAGATTGCCTCGTTTGAACTGACTGATCATCCCCTCTTGGGCAAAGTGGCCCGCACCGGCAAGCCAGTGATCCTTTCGACTGGAATGGCCAGCCGCGACGAGATTGGAGCTGCGGTGCGAGTTCTCCGTGACCACGGCGCGGGCGCCATAGCCCTGCTCAAATGTACGAGCGCCTATCCTGCGCGTCCGGAAGAAATGAACCTGCGCGTCCTGAAGCGACTGGCGGAAGAGTTTGGGACCCCGGTCGGTCTTTCAGACCACACCTTGGGCGATACGGTGGCGATCACCGCCGTCACGCTGGGCGCGGCCATCCTGGAGAAGCATCTTACCCTAGCGCGCAAGGACGGCGGGCTGGACGCCGCATTTTCACTGGAACCGGACGAGTTTTCGCGGATGGTTCGCGCCATTCGTACCACCGAGGCGGCGCTCGGCTCCGGAGAGATTCAAACCGCGCCCGGTGAATCCGCTAACCGCATCTTTCGGCGGTCTATCTTTGTGGTCCAAGATACCCACGCCGGAGAACCGTTCACGCCGGACAATATCCGCGTGATACGTCCCGGACACGGATTGGCCCCGGCTCATTTCGATGAAATCCTGGGCAAACGGGCGGTGGCAGACATTTCTCGGGGCACGCCCTTGAACTGGGACCTGATTGCGTTGTGAGCCAACTCTTGCTACGTGATGCAACCTTCGATGACGCCGAACGGCTGTGGGTTTGGGCCAACGATCCCGATACGCGCGAGTCGTCTTTTCACACCGGATTCATTCCATGGTCGGAACATGCCGCTTGGCTGAAACGAAAACTTCAAGACCCCGCCTGCGAACTTTGGCTGGCTTGTGACCCGGATGGAACGCCATTCGCCGAAATTAGATTCGACCTGGACGGCGCAACCGCGGTCATCAGCATTACCGTAGCGCCCCAACAGCGTGGTCAGGGCTTGGGCACCGTCGCGCTGCAAGGAGCCACCGAGCGCCTGTTCGAGTCTACGGATACGTCCCAAATCGTCGGCTACGTCAAGCCCGACAACCAAGCCTCGATGAGGGCCTTCCTTAAGGCAGGTTTTCAAGACCAAGGGGATACCTCGGTGAATGGCATTCAGGCAAAGTGTCTAGTCATGGAGAGGCCGCGGGAACAGGACACGGGGAGCTGATGGTTTCAGGAGAGCCGGCTTTCCACGGAACGGGAGGACGGCCGTCTCTAGCGGCCAGATTCCCAAACGTCGCACAGATCCTCAATTCATAGGAGAAAAACTATGCGAACTGCTAGCCACATGCGATTCATTCCGATTGTGCTTCTTGCGATGGCGGTTGCTCTCGTATCAGCTACGCAAGAAGAAACCAAAGACACTGCGGCCACTTCCACTACGTTGACAGTGGGCGACCCCACACCCGATTTTGAATTTCCCAAACCGGACCGACCTGCTGGAAGCAATGAAACTATCAAGCTTTCCGATCTCAAAGGCAAGAAGAACGTCTTGATTGCTTTTTACCCCAAAGTCTTCACCTCCGGCTGCACCACGCAGTTGTGCGGCTACCGAGACGAGTTCGCCACCTTCAAAAACGCGGATACCGAAATCATCGCCGTCAGTACCGACGAACAGCCCGAGAGCGACCGGTTCAAGAAAGAGAAAGAGTTCCCCTTCTGCGTCGTCGGAGATCCGAAGGGCGCGATTGTAAAAGCCTATGGAGTGCCGTTGCGAGAGCATCAGGGCGCCCAGTACGCCCAGCGGGCGGTTTTCCTCGTGGACAAGGCGGGCATCATTACGCACATTGACCTCGACTACAAAATCACCGAGGACAAAACCTCGCTCTATGACGCCGTCGCTAAATTGAGCGTCACCACATCAAAATGACCGAACGCCTGAAGCGCAAGCGGCGTCTCCCGGAACTAACGGAAATTCCCAATTTCTGTTCCCACGAACATTGGGGAAGCATCCGCTCCATCGGCCACGTCTCCGAAGGTTTTCGGGCCGATGTCGAGTGTGGCGCGGTACCGCATGGCGAAACCGGCGTCTGGGACATCCTGCTCGACCCCTACTTTCGCGGCTGCCTCGGGTCGGCCGGAATTGACCCTGATGAACCGGCTCGGCGCGCGGGCCGATCCGACTTCTTTGCCTGGGCGAAGGAGGCGCCGGAGGCCGCGCGTAGGGCGCTCTGGCCCGCGTTGCAGCAGCAGTCGTTCACGGGCACCTATCAAAGCATCCGGCGCGGAATCATTGCGCTATACGGTGCGGACCTCGCCAATGACTCACCACAGGAATGGGGGACGGCGGATACGGGGATCGCCCGAAACTACCAGAAGCCATTCCACTGGTATCAGAACGTGATGACGCGCTCTCATTTCAGCGCGCTTGTCAGGCCCGTGCATCCCGAATACTACGTCCGCGAAGACTCGCCGGAAACCGCCCGCGAGGAACGCATTTTCACAAAAACCGTGATGCGCATTGATCCGCTCCTGGACCTCTGGGCCGACGAGTCTCCACGGCGCGCCGGACTCGCAGGCATTGCCGGCATTGACCCCAAAGATGGGGAGAGTTGGCGCGCGTTCATCGCGAAACTTTTCGAACTTGCCGGGATTCGCGGGGCCGTCGGGATCAAGCAATTGCAGGCGTACAGACGCGACTTGGATTTCCAGCCCCGCGCCGACTCCGAGGTAGTCTGGCGGGGGCAACTGACTCCGGAGCAGAAACGGGTCTTCCAAGATTGGGTCGTCCATGAATGCTGCCGTCAGGCCGACGCGCTCCAGTGGCCGCACCAGATTCACGTCGGTACGCATAATTTGCCGGTGTCTTCGCCTCTGCCTTTGGGACCACTGGCCCAAAAATATCGGCAGATGAAGATCGTCATGCTGCATTGCTGGCCATTCCTGATTGAGACCGGTTGGCTGGCCAAGTACCATCCCAACGTTTACATTGACTCCTGCTGGCAGCCCATCCTTAACCCGGCGTTCTACCGTGAAGCGATGTCCACGTGGCTCAATTACGTCCCGCTTCACAAGATCATGTGCGGCCACGACGCGACCTCGGTCGAGATGGCCGTCGGTTCTTCCCTCTTCACCCGCGAAATTCTTACCGAGGTGCTTACCGAGAACGCAGGCCGACTGGGCATGGGGTCCGTTCACATTTCGCGCGTCGCCACCGATCTACTGCACAACAACGCGGCCGCCGTATACCCAATGGCCGCTTAATTGGGAGTAGACCGGGTAGGTCTCAATTCAGACGTTTCGCTGCCCCACAGCGATTCGTCCCAGAAATGGCAGTTTTGCACATCATCCTTGGCAGAATCCTCACTATCCGCTTCTTCCGACCCTCAAAAACCATTTCAAGTCGGCAGACTCGTCGTCCGTCAAGATGTTACTTATGAAGTGAGAATCGAACAGCCGGTCTCGCGCCGTGAATGTCGGCCAAGAATCTTCGTCCAAAACCAGTGTGCGAGCAACTTCAGAGGACAAAGCTCGTGCCAGGAGGTATAAACCATGACATGTCGAACAAGAACGTTGCTCTTGACGTTTCCAGTGTTCCTGGCGATGGTTGCGGTGCCGGCGTTCGGGGACGACGCAACGCTCCATGCTCGAATTAGTTTCGAGTCGGGTGGGGGACTCGTCAAAGGAACCGGAGACGCCGATTGGAGCTATGCCACCATCAACACGCTCGTAATGCCCGGAGACACACTCTGGGTGGACAAGAGCGGTACGATGGAATTGGAAATGGTCGGCGGCTCATTTTTGAGGCTGGCCGACCACAGCAAAGCAGAAATACTCTCTCTGCCTCCCAACGCGGCAGTTCGAGGGTGGACGGGCTCGTTCTATGTCCAGCGGATGAGCCGCAGCACGGGGGATTCTGTGTTCAACACCGCCGCCGGTGCGATCGAGATTGACCGGGATGCTCAAGTCCGGATTGATATCATGGGCGAAGGTTCGACCACAGTCTCCGTGCGGTGGGGGGAAGCAACTGTCCGGACCGATGGCGGCGAGTCCGTCCGGTTGACATCCGGCTATCGCACCTATGTAGACCCGGGACTCTTGCCGTCGGAACCAGTGGCGTTCGATACGGCGGAGGAAGATTCGTTTGACGCCTGGAATCGCGACCGCGCCCGGCTGATGGCCGTGGGTTCCGATCCCAACAGTTTGCCCGTCCGAACCAAGACGACCGTGGTTGGCGCTGCGGATTTGGCGTCCTATGGCGATTGGGTCTATGTGGATGACCGTTACTATTGGCGACCGACGGTGGTGACAGACTATGTGCCATACCGCTATGGGCATTGGAGCTACCTGCCGACCTACGGCTACAACTGGGTGGACCAATATCCGTTTGCCTATGTAACCAGCCACTATGGCCGCTGGTGGCATCACGACTCGTATGGCTGGCTGTGGGCATACGGCGATGTCTGGGGGCCGGCTTGGGTCGCTTCGATCCGGTACGGGCCGAACTTTGTCTGGTCTCCCTTAGACCCGTGGGACCGCCCAGCGTTCTACGGCAGCGCCTACTTCTCGGTTGGCGGCATACCGTTCTATTTCGGCGCCAGTACCTATAGTCTTGCGGACCATCTGTTTTACGGACCTTCGTCAGTCTATGGGTTGTACCCGCACGTAATTGACACGGTACATACGGGAGACATCTCCATTTGGAACATCGGCATCGGGGACAGTTGGCGTTCCCGGATTCCGTTTACGGATTCCACGCTCCAGGTGCGCGATTACTCGCCGCAACGAGTGATTCGCGGGTTCGACACGCTGTCCGGTACGCAATCCCTGCCGGCAGTGCAGCGGGCGCGGCGGCTTGAGAACAGTTTGGCCGCGACCGGTACGCTTGCGGCCTCAACTCGGACCGTAGGCACGCGCGCGGTACGCACGCCGCTCTCCGACCAGAACTTGGCCGCGCGTTCGCGCTCCGTCAAGATCGGGCAGGACGCCGTCCGTGATGCTTCTTCGGCAGTGCAACGCGCCGAGCGCACCTTGGCCGCATCGCGCGGTATGGAGCGTATGCGTACGGCACGCACCGCGGATACGCCGTTAACCGAACGCGGCGCGGCCGCCGCGCGTTCTAGAGAGACTCGGACCACCCGAGGCCCGGAAGCGATGACCGAACGCGGTCCGGGAAGACCCCCCGAGATTGCCCGGACGCCGTCCGTCAGAACATCACCCCGGGAAACCGCCCGTGTTGACCGCGGTCAGACTGAGGTCTCACGTCCGACTTCGCGGCCTGAGACTCGAGCCGCTACTCCCGAACGTACCGCACGGCGAACGGAGGTGCCTACCCGTGCTGCTCCTCAGGAACGCGGTGCAACCCGACGAACCCCGGCGATAGCCCCACAGGAACGACGCCAAGTGACGCGCGCTCCCCAGGCGTCCGCGCCGGACCGGACCCGCACCATTCCGAAGACGGAAAGCATGCCGCGGCGGACTTCACCGCCGAGTCGCGAGCTTGGGCCATCACGGGTCGAGCGGCGTACTACATCCGCCGAGCCTCGGCGTACCGAGGCTCGCAGCGTGACCCCAGGACGGACCACGCCCAGGACGGAAACGCGAAGTTCGGTGGTGCCACGTCGTGAAATCGGACCTTCGCGGACCGAACGGCGAATCTCACAGCCGCAGCCTCGCCGGATCGAGTCTCGGCCTTCCATCGAGCCGCGACGCATGAGCAGCGCGCCGTCGCGACCCGCCCCGCGTCGCGAAAGCCCGAGCATAACGCCGAATCGGTCCCGCCGGATGTCCAGCGGACCCAGCTTTTCGCGTCCGTCTGCACCGTCCTCTTCGCGGTCGGGCCGGTCTTTCTTTGGCAGCGGTGGGGGTACGTCGCACTCGAAGTCGTCCGGATTCTCGGCTCCGTCGCGGTCCCATTCCGGTCCGTCCCTCGGATCACGTAGTCGGTCCTCGGGGTTCTCGTCGCCCTCGCGGTCCCACTCCGGCCCATCGCGCAGTTTCCACTCTTCCGGTGGGTCACACGCCGGGCACGGCGGGCGTGGCGGCCGCCACTGAGGAAAGAGTACTTGCGACCCGCGTGACAAAGCGCGGCCACGTAGCTGAGTTAGCCCGAAGTTCTAGCGCGTTAGAAGCATTAAGTTGTTTGCCCGGCGCATCTTATCGCGAAATGTGTTTTCCGTTTACTGGGAACGGGTTATGGTTTTACGCCCAGCAGTTCAAAGGCGCG
>JACQVH010000080.1 GCA_016209895.1 Candidatus Hydrogenedentota bacterium
CCTTCCCTACCCCTATCAAACTTGGACTTCATCCCCGTCCTCCGCAATGCTCCGTCGCTTACTACTGACTACTGTCCTTCCGGCGCCCCTACAGCCTACAGTCTACAGCCTTTATTCGTCCTTCATCCTTTCTTCTGCTCCAAGATCGCTAACGCTTCCTCCGCTTGCAGCCGCGTCTCCGGCGACTCTTTGAGTTTCTCCAACGGCTCCTTCGCGCGAGGGTCGCCTCGTTCCGCCAACAAGCGCGCAGGGAACAAAACGTATTGGAATCCGTGGGTATCTAATGGATTCTGCAGGAATTCGGCCAGCACGTCTGCTGCAGCAGCATCAGGAATTTGGCCCAAGGCAGCGAGCGCCGCATTAAGCATTCTAGAAGAATCTGGATTAGCGACACTTCCCAGCTTCTGCAAATGGACCGCCAAGACATCGCCCAAGGCTCTCGCGGCCTCGCGACCACCAATTTGCCCCAGGGCACTAGCCGACCAAACGCCAGTGTCGCCTCCTCGAATCGCGAGTTGGGTCAACGCAGGAATCGCCTGCGGAGATCTCATTTCCCCCAGAGCCTTTATCGCCTCGTGCAGGGCAGCATCGCTTTCCCCGGCGATCAAGACCTGGACCAGCACGTTTACGGCATCATCACCGCCGATCTTCGCCAAGGACTGCACACAATAAGTGAGCAACCGAGCGCGGTTTCCATAGGGACGACTGCCGGGTTGGGGCTCCTTTACCAGCACCTCCGCGATGGCCGGGACGGCAGCAGGATCGCGAAGCGCACCGAGGCTGCCCACGATGGACCACCGGAGCTCCATGTCCACATTCTCACGACCCAACAAGTTGATCAGCGGTGTGACCGCTTGCGGGTCGCCGATGTTGCCCAGGGCCGTGACCGCGGCTTCGCGGACGCCGCCGTCAGGGTCTTCAAGCAAAGCGATGAGAGGCGCGGTCGCGCTCGGGTCCTTGAGTTTGCCCAAGGCGGATACGGCTTCCACTCGCAAGTCATGATTCGGCTCCCGAATACTTTCGATCAGGGCCGGAGCCGCGCGACGGTCACCTAGTGCGCCCAGCGCCTTGATGGCGGAACCACGCACCTTTTCATCGGGATCGCGAAGGGTCTCCATCAGCGGTTCGACGGCCCGAGGATCAGCCAGGGTTCCCAAGGCATCTGCGGCCGCAACGCGTACGTCCGATTCCGTGTCACGAAGCGCCGCGATCAGAGGCGGCATTCCTTCCGGGTCGGCGAGTTTCGCCAAGGCCTGCACGGCCGCGTGACGGACACTGCTTTCGTTATCCTCCAGCAACTTGGCCAGAGGCTGCGTAGCGCGCTTGTCGCCAATCTCGCCGAGACAACGTGCGGCCTCTCTGCGATATTCGGGAGCTTCGCTGCCCAACGCCACGATGAGTGGCTCCACGGCCTCCGCTCCGAGTGCCGGAATCGTTTTCCAATCCGCGAGCGCCACCCGGAACAGTACCTGTTCCTGCTCGTTGGCGGGCAGCCAGGCTTTGCGGCTCAGGATGCCTGCGGCATTCATACGTGTGTTGAAATCCGGGTCGCGGAGTCCGCGTGCAAGCACCTGCGTCGCGCGCTCATCTTTGAAATTCACAAGTGCCGACATCGTCATCCGACGTACTGGTAGTGGTGCATCCTCCGGCAACTCCAGTATCGCTTCGAAGGCGCGGTCACCGCCGACGAGGCCCAAAGCTCGCACCACGTTGGCAACCTCTTCTGCAGTGTCGCTCCGCAATGCCATCAACAACGGGTCAACCGTACGTTCTGGTCCCAGTTCTTTAAGCGCGTCCAGGCAATCCGGGCCTGTGCGCTCACCAAAGTCGCCCCCATTTTGGCGCACTTCGTCTACCAGCAGCGCCACGCATTCGGGCGTACCCAATCCCATTAGGGCTCTAACTGCTCTGGCTTTCATCGAACTATCCGGGTCCTTCAAGGCGAATCGGAGCATTCCCAGGCTGGCGTCAGAACCCAGCTTTATCAGGGCCTCGGCTGCTGCACCGCCGACGTCCGCTTGGACCTCGCCTTCTTTCGTCATCTGCGTCTTGAGCGCCGCGACCAAATGTTTCGCGGCGCTGGGATCGCCGAGTTTGCCTAAGGCTTCCGCCGCCGCTGCTTGCACGCGCTGGTCTTCGTCCTTGAGCATCTTAATCATCTTCGGCACGAGTCGAGAGAGAAGCGGGTCTTTGCCCGGCCCGGCCTTCGCGGCCCCGGCTTGTTTGAATCTCTCTTCCCCGATCTCGCCGATTTGCTGCACCGCGACCTTCCGCAGCCACCAGTCCGGGTCCTCGAGCTGGACAAACAGTTCGGCAACGTTGGAGGGAACAGGCGATGGCAGAGTTACCTTAGCATTCTGGTCGCTGGGCAAAGGCCTCGTTACAGTCGGTCCGTGCGGCGCACCTTCGGCGTCAGACGCCTCGACTTGAGAAGGCTCCTGGACGACGGCGAGGATGTTCCTTGCCTTCATGTCGGCGGCGGTCTCGGGTGGAACGTATTGAATTTGCGGCGCGAGGCTCGGTTTAGGCCGAGGTTCCGCCGTAGGCTTAGGCGGAATAGGCTCGGTCGTTGCTGCTATGGACTGACTCTGTTCCTCGGTCTGTTCGTTTGCTGCGGTCTGGGCGTAGAGATAGGAGACGGAAATCAGCACGACCAGGGACATCAGTGCCAGCACGAGGCCGCCGCGGTTGAGCCGGACCGGCATCGGGTCGGAGCGTCCGACCATGCGCAGGACGCGTTCGCGCAACTGCGACGGTTTGCCGGTAGCCGTCAACACGGCGGACGACGCGGCGCCATGCGCGAGCGAGGCCACGTGCACCAGCGACTCCGCGTATGCCTGTGCCTCGCCGCCGTACGCCAGCACGAGGTCGTCGCAGCAATGTTCGCGTTCGAGGCGAATCCGCCGCGAGACGTACCACACCGCTGGATGATAGAAGAGCAGCGCCTCGGCCACGCGTTGCAAGACGTTGACCAGAAGGTCGTATCGTCGGATGTGCGCGAGTTCGTGCAGCAGGAGCAGTTCGATCTGCGCAGGCGTTAGCCCGTTGGCAAACGACAACGGCAACAGGATCATCGGACGCAGCACACCGACCACCGTCGGCACGAGAACCTGCCGGCAATACGCCAGCGCCGGTGTGAAGCGCAGCCCGATCACCTTAGCCTGCCGCGCGAGCGCTTCCAGCACCGTGGCGTCGTCCACGGGTTCGGAACGGCGCCGCAGACGTTTTCCCCCGCCCAGGGCAAAGGCGAGTCGGACCAGCATCAGCAAGACGCCTCCGGCATAGGCCATCGCAACGTACGGCGAATACAGCCGCCAATCGAAATTGTGAACCGAGTTCAACCACGCCGCCAAGGGCACCTTGTTGCTCAACGCCTCCCCCGTCCGATGGGGTAAGCTCGCTGCCGGACGCTTCGTGCCGGATGCAGGGTTCTCAACTCGGGAAATCGGATCGCTCGCCGGCTCAGGCACTGTGACCGGAGACAATGCCGGTTCCGCGATCCCCACCGTTTCACTCCCCGGCTCCAAGTACAGAAACGTCGCCGCCGGCGCCAGCACCATCAATCCCAACGCGACAAGATACACGACATACCGACTCTGAGCCGTGCCGTGCCGCAAGAACACGCGCACGACGAGGCCTGCCACTACTGCCAAAATCACTCCTTCCCACAACGAGTGGATCAACGTGAGCACCAGCCGCACGCAGAAGTCACTGTCCAGGATGATTGACGCGTTCATGGCTTGTCCTCCCCCTTCTGTTCGAGGATGCGCCGTATCGCGCGCAGTTCCCGCTCGTCCAAATCCGCCGTTTCCACCAGATGCAACGCCGCCGCCGCCGCGGAGCCGTCAAAGACCCGGTCCACCACGTCGCGCACGATACCGCGGACCGTGCTCTGCTTTGTGATGGCCGGTTGATAGACGAAATGCGTGCCGTGCTTGCTGCGGCGCAGGTAACCTTTCTGCGCCATGATGCCCATGACGGTCATGACCGACGTATACGCCAGCTTGCGGCTCGGCGCCAACGCCTGGCGCACGCCCCGCACCGGCATCGGTCCCTCGCGCCATAGTATCTTGAGGATTTCCAGTTCAAGTTCGGTGGGATGTCGCGACGCCGGCCGAGTCATGATACGTACCCCCTCGTTCCTACTAATTTGTTAGTAGGATACACCCCACACCGGACGTTTGTCAACACCCGGCAATAGTTCCGAGTTCCGAGTAACTGGAAACCGGAAACCAGCCACCGACCACTGGTCACTCTAGATTGAAACTTCTCCTTGACCCGTGTACAATAATGCGGATCGGTCCTTAGGGTTGGCTCACACGTGAATGCGCGAAGTGCGCCCTTTCGCGGTGTCGTCCGCCAAGGCAGGCACTCCCATTACAAATGGGAGCTACGCTAATGCCAATACGCCCGCACCGGGGCCAAGGTTTGGCCTTGGGCGGGCATCTCTGCTAATAGGAGGTCTAGACAGTTCAGCTAAATGCATACGGCCGAACGACTTAAAAAGATACCGCCGTATCTGTTCATGACCCTGCGGAACAAGATCAACGAGGCGAAACGCCGGGGCGTGGACGTAATCAGCTTGGCCATCGGCGACCCGGTTGATCCCACGCCGGAACGGGTCGTCGAGGCGCTGGCGAGAGCGGCCCGCGACCCAGACAACCACCGGTATCCTACGGATGAAGAATGGGGTATGCTGGCCTTGCGGGAAGCCATTGCCCGATGGTATCAGCGGCGCTACTGGGTCGAGATCGATCCCAAGAAGGAGATTCTGGTTCTCATCGGTTCCAAGGAGGGCTGCCATCACTTCGCTTTGGGTGTCATCAATCAAGGGGATCTGGTACTGGTGACCGACCCCGGCTATCCCGGCTACAAACCCAGCATCTGGTTCGCCGGGGCGGAGCCGTATCCGGTTCCAATGCGAGCGGAAAACAGCTTTCTGCCCGTATTGCGCGATATTCCCAGCGAAATCGCCAAGAAAGCCACCGCGTTCTACCTCAACTACCCGAATAACCCCACCGGAGCGGTGGCCTCGCGGCCATTCTTGGCCGAATTGGTCGAATTCGCGAAGAGCTACCAGGTTGCTGTCTGTTATGACAATCCCTACAGTGAAGTCGTGTTCGGGGTCGAGCGACTGAGCTTCCTGAACGCCCCCGGGGCGAAAGAAGTGGGGGTCGAGCTCAACTCGCTCTCGAAGCCCTTCAACATGACCGGTTGGCGCATCGGGATGGCCTGCGGCAACCCGGATGTCGTGGCGGCGATCGCCCAGGTGAAATCAAATACGGACTCAGGCGTGTTTAACGCTATTCAGTATGCGGCTATCGAAGCGCTCGACCACTGCGACGAATTCACCGCCCGGATGGTCGAGATTTATCGAAAGCGGCGTGAACTCGTCTTGGAAACGTTGCGCCATCTCGGCTGGCGCTATGAGCCGCCCAACGGGACGTTCTATTTATGGGTGCCGACGCCGAAGGGACACCACTCGGCGGAGTTTTGTGATTTCTTGTTCGAGAAATGCTCCGTCGTCGCGGCGCCCGGCGCCGCTTACGGTGTTAATGGGGAAGGGTATATCCGCCTGTCGCTTACCATCAAGGAAGACCGGCTGCGCGAAGCGTTGGACCGAATGCGGCGGAACCTGCCCCGATTTGAGTTTTAGACTATGCAGCTCGGTCAAAAGAAAGGTAATTCGAATGCAAGTAACGAGGTTTGCCATGAGCGCCTTCGGTATTGAAGTCAACGAGGACGCAGTTCGTCTCTTCAGCGAAAGCGTCGGTAAACACGACGCGCTCGATATCTTGATTAATGCGATGTCCGATTCCGAATCCATCCTGGACCGCGAAGCCTTTCGCCAAGCGGTCCACGAACGGGAAGCCATCATGAGCACCGGGATCGGTTCCGGCATTGCCATCCCGCACGTGCGCATCGAGCAGGTTCTGAGGCCGATCGTCGGCATCGGCATTTCCCAGTCCGGCATTGACTTCGGCACGCTCGACGACGAGCCCGTGCATATTGTCGTGCTATTTGCAATGCCCGCCGGCTCGCAGAAGGAATACCTGAACCTGCTTGCCCAAGTGATGCTCGCACTAAAGCAACCCGGATTCCGCGAGGAGTTGCTGGCCTGTCAGACGCCCACCGAAGTCGCGGCGGCACTAAACCGCCCCGACGCATGATTTCGCCCTCGTCTGACAATCCCTTCCAAGGGCTGCTATACTCAACGCTAGACCCTGAACCCTATACCCTGAAATCTGTACCCTGACCCTTCGCGGTTAGCTGGAACAAGAGGGGGGACGAACCGTGAGACTGTCGAGTCTGCTGGTTCCGAGTCACATCGTTTTGGGACTGCGTTCCCGGACGCTACGCGAGGCCACGGGGGAATTATTGCGCCGCGTGACCGCATTTCATCCTAATGTGCCGCTTTCGCAAATCCTGCAAGCTCTCATGGCGCGCGAGAATCAGGAAAGCACGGCTCTCGAAAGCGGCATCGGTTTGCCGCACGCGCGCATCCCGTCTCTTAACGATTTCTACGTGCTCCTGGGCATTGCCGCCGCGCCGCTGGAAGAGAAGGGTATTGACGCTATCCCCATTGACCTCGTCTTCCTGATTCTCGCAAGCAATGAAAAGCACGGTGTCATGCTTCAGGCCATGGCGGCGATCGGCTTCCTGGCACAAGAGTCGGACCGCCTCCAACAAATCCGACAGGCCCGGACACGCGAGGCCGTGTGGGGTTTCATTGCGGAGAGCGGACTCGAACTGCAGAAGACGCTGCGCGCCCGCGACCTCATGCGCCCGGTCGCGGCGACCGTTCAAGAAGATACGCTCCTGGGCGAGGCCTTGGATTTGATGGTCGCCACGAAGACCAACGAATTGCCCGTGTGCGGGTCCACGGGTCGGGTGATCGCGACGGTGAGCACGCAGGAGATACTCGAAGCCGCGTTTCCTCACTATCTGGGCGACATCCATGACATTACGTTCCTCGACGACTTCGAACCCGTCAATCAGTTCTTTCGAAGTGAATCCAGCGTCCGCGTGCGTGAGATTCAGGAATTGCGCCCCATCGTGGTGGACCCCGACGCGCCGATTCTTCAGGTGCTCTTTTACCTGAAGGACCGGCATCGTCACTTCGCCTACGTACAGGATCAGAGTCAACTCGTAGGGGTAATAGACCGCGACGAAGTCATCGCCCGAGTGTTCCGCCCCTGATGGATTTCTCCGCCTACCTCGCCATCGCCATCTTTCTGATCACGTATGTTTTGATCATCAGCGAGAAGGTGCACAAGACCGCCGCGGCGCTGGCCGGCGGCTGCGCGATGATCCTTTGCGGAGTAGTGAAGGAGGAGGAAGCCCTGGCGGCAGTGGACCTCGAAGTGATTTTCTTGTTGTGTGGAATGATGATTATCGTCCACTTCCTGGCGGAAAGCGGTTTCTTCCGATACCTCGCCATCCGACTCGCCCAGATGGCCCGCGGTCGGCCCGTCCCGCTGTTGTTGCTGCTTTGCTCCGGCACGGCCGTGCTTTCGGCCATGGTGGACAATGTCACGACGGTGCTGCTGGTTGCCCCGGTAACGTTCTTGATTACGGCGGCGATGGGAGTCTCGCCGATTCCGTATCTCATCTTTGAGGCGTTGGCGTCAAACGTCGGTGGGACGGCGACCCTGATTGGTGATCCGCCCAATATCCTGATTGCCAGTGCCACCGGTCTTACCTTCAATGATTTTCTGTTCAATCTGACCCCGGTGGCGGCGGTCTGCCTGATTTTCACCCTGGGTGCGGCAGTGTGGGCGATTCGCGGAGAAGCCCGCGTGACCGCAGACCTGCGCGCGCGCATCATGGAGATGGACGCACCCAAAGCGATCACGGACCGAAAGATGTTGATTAAGAGCACCGCGGTGTTGGGTGCGGTGCTGGCAGGGTTTCTGATGCACGGTCTACTCGGCGTGAAACCGGCCTCCATCGCGTTGAGCGGCGCCACGGCCCTGCTGGTGCTCACCCGTGCTGCTCCGAGCAAAGTATTCAAGGCCGTCGAGTGGCCCACGCTGTTCTTCTTCATCGGTCTGTTCATGGTCATTTCTGGACTGGTGTCCACGGGCGTCTTGGAACGCGTCGCTCAGGGAGTCCTCTCCCTGACCGGCAACAGCCTGCTGCTGACGTGCATGATGGTCTTGTGGTTTGGCGCCATTGCCTCGGCGTTGGTAGACAATATCCCATTGACCGTAACCCTGATTCCCGTGATCAAAGACATCATCCCCGCCATTGCCGCAAGTACCAATACCAGCGTCGCCACGGTCGAAGCCGGACTGTGGTGGTCGCTCGCGCTCGGCGTTTGCCTGGGCGGCAACGGGACCATCGTGGGCGCCTCGGCAAATGTGGTTGTGGTGGAGATTGCCCGAACCAACGGCCGCGAAATCACTTTCCGTCAGTTCCTATGGTACGGCCTTCCCGTAATGTTGACGACGATTGTCATTTGCAGCGTATATGTCTTTCTCCGATATATCTTCTGACGACTTGCCGCTGGCGGCGTGGGGACTCGTGGGTGCGACCGTGACGCCCCTGAGCGGCGGCACCGCGAACTGTAATTTCCTCGTAACTTGTGCGGGAGTGCCCTATTTCCTGCGGCAGAGGAGCCCACGGTACGTAGAACCGATTCAGATTACGTTCGACCACGCTCTGATGAGGCATTTATTCGCCCACGGCGTGCGCGGCCCGAATCCGATTCCCACCATGGCCGGCGACACCGTCGCGCGGCGTGGCGAAGCCGTTTTCGAGTTACACCAATTCCTCTCCGGCGAAGCGGTGGACTTCGAGAATATCGGGCATCTTCGCATTGCCGGAGGCGGTCTGCGCAAGTTCCATGAAGCCGCGGCAACGTTCGTGCCGCCCGTCACGAAAGATTGGCCGCGAGACGACGCGCCGGAGCGCATTCGGCGCGGCTTGGCGGAATTGCGCGAAGTCATCCGCGAACCCGGCCGCGTCTCCGTGCTCGACGAACTGGAGCGATGGACCGACCGGGTCCAACGAGAACTGCCGGATGCGCGCTTCTGGTCGCTCCCCTGCCAGATCATCCACGGAGACTTCCACCCCGGCAACGCGCACGTCGCAGGCGACACGCTCGGTCTCTTCGATCTCGACTGCGCCTCGCGCCAACCCCGCGCCCGCGACTTCGCCGACGGCATCCTCTATTTCTGCGCCCGGCGCGATGGGCCTTTTGACGCCTCGACGATCGTACGGCTTACGCGCGAATGCTGGCTGGAACCGACCCGAAACCAGGAATTCCTGGAGGCTTACGGCCCGATTACTCCCGAGGAACGCGCTGCGCTACCCTGGCTGGTCGCCGCCCGTTGGATCTACAGCCGCGTCCACGGCCGCCGCAAACTCCCCAAGGAAGAATGGCCCGCCTACGCCACCGACGGCGTCCTTACCCCGCTACGGCAAATGGAACGAGACAAAGCAATTGTAGCAAGCCCATAACCGCAAGAAACTGCCGATGCCGAAGTCGCGGGAGTAGATAAGGTTGAACGTCCACGCAAAGAGCGTATAATCGAGCTATGACCTCAATTGTCCAGTAGGTTGTCTTTGCCCACTGTTCTCAACATAGGGCCGTATCGCGTTTTCTTTGTATCGCTTGATCGCGGTGAACCGCCTCACGTGCACGTGCAGCGCGAGGGGAGGGCTGCGAAATTTTGGATCGATCCCATCGTTTTGGCAAAGGTGGGCGGGTTCAAGCCACTGGAACTGAGCAAGATTGCCGCATTAATAAAAGCAAATCAGAAAAAGCTATTGGAGCGCTGGTATGAGTTTTTCAGCCATTGAAATTGAGGAAGCCCGTGCGCAAAGCGTACAGGTTAAGGAAGATGTCTTGGTCGTAGAGTTGGTTGACGGCCGCACGATCATGGTCCCGTTAGTCTGGTATCCACGGCTTTGGTATGGCAAGCCTGAGGAACGGTCTAATCTCGAAATCATCGGAGACGGGGGCTATATTCACTGGCCCCAACTCGATGAAGACTTGAGCATTGCCGGGATGTTGGCGGGCCGTCGTTCCGGAGAGAGCCCGGATTCTCTCAAGAAATGGCTGGCAAGACGAGGCCCACACAGCCGGGAAAGCGCCAAACGCCTCGCCGAATTGGGCGGAACCGAGAAGAAGCTGAGACCGATTCGTCGGCGCAGAATCAAAGCCTCCTGACCGGTGACCTGTTGATGCGTTGAAGGCGCACTACATGTCAGTTCAGCGTTTACCCGCCTCTGGAGGCCGGAGTCCGCTGAAGCCGGACGACGCCCTGGGACATGTGGTTAACCGCCGAAAAGCCTTGTAGGGGCGACAGAATCGTGTGTGTCACGCTTCCTCAATGCTCCAGACCGAGATTCCGCAGCGCGTTGCAAATTTTCTTTCGAAATAGATTTGAATAGGACGTACCTAGACCTTCGCAGATAAGGGCAGAAATCGCTAGCGTCGCATAGAAACCCCAAGCTTGCATCGGAAATGGCGTAGGGTTGGAACTACTACTGACACCTGAAGCGTTGAGAACTACAAATTGCCACGATTGGACCCAGTAGGGACTGAAGCCGCATAGCAATAACCAAACTGACGCACGTAGGGTGGCGAAGACGGTCTGACTCGTTGGGGTCTTGTGTGCGGCGATTGAGTAACAACCGGCTCCGGCAAGTAACGTTAGTTGAGCCACACTTAGCGCGACCCCGGCCAATAGCGCTAATGGAACAAAAAGCATGACAAGTGCTGAGTCGTATGGATCATGCCACTCTCGAACCTGCAGCGACGGAATGACCAAGATGAGCCACGCAAAACAAAAGGGCAGAAGATACACGGGCAGATAGGTCATCGCCCGGCGGGTCTGACTCCTCAATATCGCCTTGCCCAATTCTTCATCCGATACGCCCGTCAGAATCAAGTCGTCTAAGATACCGTCGCGGCGGGCGGCGTGGAGCGAGGAGATGATGTCGTAGCAGATGACCGCCGATACCAGTACCCAACCGAGACATGGAAACACGGACAGCGCAGCCAAGCCGCATAGGATAAGAATCTTCACCGGGAGAAAACGGATATTGTCTAGCAACCCCGGGCACCCTGCCGCGAGAATGCGTGCAGCGGGAGATAGTGGCCGCATGCGATTCAGCAGGATCGTCCAGCGTCTTCTCCGTCGTATCCTCGCTTCTCGAGGCCGTTCATACGCCTGGCGCGGCAAAATTGCGGTCGTGATCGCAAGGGCTGCGAATCCTATCCCAATTTCCACGAGACAGACGGGGCCAAGTCCAATTTCGAATCGCCAGTAGTTGCCGACAATCAATCCCGTGCCCGAACTTAGCATGGTCGTGAGAAACGCGGTTGCGGGCCGCTCCGCAAATGTCGAGCAGAGGAGTCCGACCGCGCAGGCCGTGAATGCGGCCGTCGTGAACAGGGTCAAGTTTTCGATCACATCCCCAATCGAAACCGTCCCGAAGAACATCGCGAACGCCAGCATAGGCAAGACGCTCAGAACCAGCAATTCGATTTCGAGGAAGGCCGAAAGCAATTTCGCGAGTACGATGTCGTGCCCGCGCATATCGGCCAGGAGAAGCAGGCCGAGGGTCCGCTCTTCCTTTTCCTGCGCGATGAGGGGCGCCGTGCATATTGGCGCGTAGACCAAAACGACGCCGGCCTGAAAAAAGAAGGCCAGTGAGTTCAACAGGTTCCCGAAATTCTCCCCGCTATTCGGGCTGGAACCGGACACCAGCCAAGTCAGAAAGAGAATGGCCGTGATGACGCCGATGCCCAGCGTGCGGACGACATACGTCCGCTTCGCTCTGCCTCGTCGAGTCAGTTCCAGCGCCACCAACGGAAACTCCGCCAATCTCCCTCCCTCCTCGATCTAAGGACAAAGGATAAAGGACAAAGGACAAAAGATAAAAGACATAGTTGAAAGGCGATGGTAAGAAATTTCGCCCGCTTGGAATCTGTTTCCGTAACGGTTAAAAGCCCCTCTTGGGTTGTACGGGAGCGAATCGGGATGAAGACAAAGCAAGCCCTTATCTTTCTGGTCGCGATTATCCTCTGCTCTAGGATGGCCGCCGCCGATGACCCCGTGGACAAAGCGGAAACACCCCCTGCTACCGTACAAGAGCCCGGCCAGCCTGACAATCCGCAATCCGCAATCCGCAATCCGCAATCGCAATCTTCCGATCATTGGGCTTTCAAAACCCCGGTACGTCCCGCAGTGCCCCAGGTCAAAAACGCGGCTTGGGTGCGCAATCCCATTGACGCGTTCGTTCTGGCTCGATTGGAGACTGAAGGCCTCGAGTCTTCTCCCGAAGCGGATCGGCCAACGCTCATCCGACGCCTGAGTCTGGACCTGATTGGCCTGCCCCCGACACCCGCCGAAGTGGACGCCTTCGTCAACGACGCCAGTCCGTACGCCTACGAGTCGCTGGTCAACCGTCTTCTCGCTTCGCCCCATTTCGGGGAGCGCTGGGGTCGGCACTGGCTCGACCTGGCGCGGTA
>JACQVH010000078.1 GCA_016209895.1 Candidatus Hydrogenedentota bacterium
ACTCTATATAGTCTGTGTGCGGCGCGAAGCTCGCGGTGAACGTTCCCTGCGGCCGGTCCAGCGAATACCCTATCCTTCCGGAGTCTTCGTCCCGGCTCCAGGCGATGCTTGCATTGCCCAATTCTTCCGAATTCAGTGTTGGGATACTGGTCCGTTCCGGCGCGAGCAAGACGAAGCCAATGTCGGGGTTCTCCGGCCGTTGCGCTCGAAGCCTCGTCCCTTTCTCGGCAAGCTCTAGCTGAATTCTACGGTCTTCCATGCGTTTTAGAACGGATGTCAGCGGAACATTGGCGTGAAATAATCGCTCCGCCGGCCGACGCGCGAGGTAGCACTGCAATACTTCGGTCAGGTACACAATTCCTTCCGGCGGCGCGCCTCCAATCGAGATGACGCCTTCCGTATAGTCGCGCGCCGAGTCGCGGTCCGCAGGTTTCTGGTAGAGGTCGTAGATGGTCTTCCCTTCCGTCAGTAAGCCTGCGGCAGACTCCCAACCTTGCAAGCCGGATAAAACGGTTCCTGTCCGCTCGAACGTAAGCGCCCAAGACTGCAGCATACGCTCGATGGCATCCAAGAGGTTCTCGACCGATTCCCCGCGCGCCTCGAGCACCGACGCGGCACGACACAACTGCGCCGCATGTTCGAGACTTTGTCCATTAATCTGATTGGCGCTCTTCGGATGCGGATACCGCCAGCCTCCCGCGGGGTCCTGGGATTCCGCCAGGAAATCCGCCACCGCCCGCACAACGTCGCTCAACTTGGGTTCGTTGGGAAATTCCCGCAATAATTCCGGAAGCCCAGCCAGCGCGTAGCCGATAATGTAGGGTTTGGCGAACGGATGCTGCAGGCCACGCGCGTCCTCGTTGATAAACGGCGGATCGGGTTCGATCGGCTGTCCCCCCTGGCTGAACAGGTCCCCGTTCGACAGTTTAGTGCGAAGTTCGCGAAATAGCCGCAGCGCCTCGTCCCGGTACATCGGAACGCCGGTGCACCGGTACAAGTTCATAAAGTCCGCCACGTCTCCGATGTTCCGGCATTCCCCTCGGTCCGTGTGTACGAACTGTCGCGCATACTCGATTTGTGCTCGCAGCGCCGCCGCCATCCGCGGGTCTCCCGTCTCTTCATACGCATAGAAGAAGGAATCGTATCCCTTGGTGCAGAAGTTCGACGCGTAGTTGGTGCGCCACATAAAGGTCGTGTCGCCCTCGTGATCCTTTTGGCCGGCGGCATTGGCGTTGTTGTACCGCGTCCCGCCGAAATCCTCTTTATCGCCCCACCACAGAGAAAGATCGTACATGTTGCTACACCAGAGCAACGCAACCTGACGCAGTTCCGGGTCTCCCGTTCGCTCGGCTTCCCGGAAAATGGCGGGACAGTGATTCAGGCGGTTCATGCCAAATACACCGGCCGGTTGTCCGTGCTGGAATGACGTGACATTTCCAAAGTCATCGCCCACAAGTAGACTCCGTTTGGTCGCGGCGATCGTGTACTCATGGAGATCGTCGAGAGTGGGCCACCGCACCAGATCTGGATTCCCGTCGGAATGAGACAGTGCGTCCAACGTAGTCGCGTCTATATGAATTGCGATTTCTGGTTCCAGGAGGGCATTCCGGGAAGTATGTCCTTCTTTGCCCACTACGAACGCGGCGCTACGCCAGGCCGTATGTTGGAACGGCACGCGCTCATCTTGGGAGCATCGCAGATAACGGACGGTGGTGCGTTCGTTTTCCGAAGACACGACGAGGCTGCCGCGCCGGTAGAAATGTGCTACCGGGAAGCTGAGTGACTTTTCACCGCTGGGTTTCACGGTACAGGACTGGCCATTTGTAAATTGGTGCGTTATGGGGTTGGCGGTCCCGGGTCCAACGATTTCCCATCCCAAATCGGGCGCGGTACCATCCCCGGGTTCGAGGCGCTGCACATGGGCTTGCACGGATATCGTTCCCAGGGAATCCATCCGAGCTTCCAGAATGCGCGGCCAGTGCGCATCCCAGACCAAGAGACGCACCCACAAGTAGTTCTCGCCGGCTTCAATGAACTCCGGATACGGGGAAGGAGCATCCGGACTGATTCCGGGCGCGATCAAGGTCGCCTGCCAAACCGCGCCATCATCCAAAGAGATCGCCACACTCGATACAGAAAGGGTCGCGCGCGCATTTCCGAGCGAGACGGTCCATGTCCCGCTCGCATCCAGTTCGGGAACGTGGGACACCCGATCAGGCCGGTCCACCAAGGCCAATGTGAACGACTTCTGAGAAACGTCTTCGAAAGTAAAAGGAAAAGTAATCAGGGCACGCCGCGCCGACCGTGGTTGCCCAGGATGCCACGCCAGTACACGGACGTCCGGCACCGTCTCCCGGCCCTGACTCAAAACTTTCAAACCCAATTCGCCGGGGAATGCGCCGGGTGAAAAAGGTATTGAGACTCGGACCAAATGCGCGCCTGGAGAAAGCGGCTTGACCCCCAATGACGGTAATTCGCCGATTTTCCCCGTACATACGCCGGAGGACTCGACCAACGGTTCCTGAAATCGAAACCGTTCCGCCCAACGTTGCGCTTCGCTCTGTGACCGAGCCGGCATTGCCCACAGGGTAACCCCGAAAATTCCCAACCAGAATAGACGTTTATTGGAAAGCATAGTCCAGTTCCCCTTTCGAAGAAGCAATCAGGTCTTGCGAGTCTAGGCTCGGCATCGCAAAGGGATCAAGAGAACACATTAGCGGTCTCACTACGAACCCGGCTGTCTCCGATTGAACTCTGTGTCGAGCCTCCCTACAATGCGCGCCGATCAGCGAAACCATTCTGACGTGGGATCATCAACGATGAACGAATTGTGGCTGGCATATGAAGGCGGTGGTAGCAAGACCCGGATCGTATTGGCCACTCCCGGCGGTGACGTGATTGACTCGATAAGCGCTTCCGGGGCCAGTCCCCTCTACATCACGCGCCGCGACTACGGTAAGGAGATGCGCGCCATCCTCAAAAAGATCTTTCGGAAGGTAAGAACTGCCAACGGCCGTGTCGCCGTAGCCGGCTTGGCCGCGCCGATGGACCGGGACCTCGTCGAGGATATGTTGAGCGAAGCGTTCGAGGGGGTCCACGTTATTCGCACCTCCGAGACCGAAGTCGGACTGGCGTGGTTCGACCTTCCCGCAGGAATTGTCATGGTGGCCGGCACGGGCGCCAGTTGTGTCGCGCGGGATGAATCGGGGAACCAAGTGGTTTCCGGCGGATATGGTCCGCAGTTCAGCGACGAGGGCAGCGGATACTGGATTGGTCGCGAAGCGATCGCCGCAGTAATCCGGGCGGAACAAGGGCGCAGTAACGACACCCAGTTGAGGGAACGTCTGTTGCGCTTTCTGGGTCTGGAGCGTCTTTGGGACATTCACGACATTGAGAGCAATCGCTACGGACACGTCTATCCGCCGAAAGTGGCTGCCTTCGCAGAAGAAGTGTTTGAAGCCGCCCGTGCAGGCGACACGGTGGCCGATGGAATTCTCCGGGCTGCCAGCAAGACTCTGGGAAAAATGATCGTCAGTGTGGCGCAGCGTTCAACGATCCAGGCACGACCTGTGCCAGTGGTGCTTACTGGGGGAGTATTCAATGCCTACCCTTTCATCGCCGGGCCACTACAAGGGGCGATGAGCCAGAGCCGGATCAAACTTAAAGCATTTTCGCCGGTACCGGAGCCGGTTCGAGGTGTATTCAAAGTGCTTCAACGTCGCCTGAAAGGAAACTCTTAATATGTATCTGGACGCCTACTTTGACGCGGTCAGTCAACTCTTTGAACGGATTCGATCCGCGCAGCGGGGCGCGATCGTCCGCGCTGGGGAGGCAATCGCTGCGAGCCTCGCCAAACGGGGCGCGCTTCATGTTATGGATACCGGCCACATGCTGCGACACGAGGCGTTCTACCGCGCCGGAGGGCTGATGGCGATGGTGCCGTTTTCTTACGAGATGAAGATTGAGAACCCTGCTGACCACCGCAAAGTCGAGCCTGATTCGGCGTTGGCGGCCGACTTGGAAGCGCGAAGTGTCGCGCTCGCCCTCGATGAAAGCAAAATACGTTCGGGTGACGTGTTGATTGTCAACTCGAATTCGGGTCGGACCGCCAACGTGATCGAGGTCGCCCTCCAATGTCGAACGCGGGACGTCTTCACGATCGGCATCTCTTCCGCAGAACAAATGGCCCGATGCCCGGTGGCTCACCCTTCCGGAAAGAAGCTCTTTGACGTGGTGGACCTCGGCATTGATAATTGCGGTCCCTATGGCGACGCCCTGCTCGAAGTCAAGGACAACGAGAAGATGTGCCCTGGAAGCGGTCTCGCGGCCACGTACATACTGTGGGCGATACAAGCGGAGGCGGTGGAGCGCCTGCAGGCGATGGGAATCAATCCGAGCATCTTCCGCAGCATCCACGTAAGCGGCCGCGAATACGTCGAAAAGCAGCGAGCAGCCTTTCTCGAAAAAGGTATTTGAGGATAGGACGTGTAGGACCTATAGGACCTATTGGACCTATACTGTCCGCGGCAAAAACGAATCTAAGGAATGACCGACAATGAAGGGCCACAAAGAATACACCATCTACATGATCGGCCACGGCCATATTGACCCGACGTGGCTCTGGCGCTGGACGGAAGGTTACGAGGAAGTTCGCTCCACCTTTCGTAGCGCGCTGGAGCGGATGAAGGAGACGCCGAGTTTCAAGTTCACCTCGAGCAGCGCTTGCTTCTATGCCTGGGTAAAGGACTGCGACCCCGACATGTTCGAGGAGATCAAGGCCCGCGTCCGCGAGGGCCGCTGGGACGTGGTCGGCGGCTGGTGGGTCGAACCCGACTGCAATATCCCCTCCGGCGAATCATTTGTGCGGCACGGTCTTTACTCGCAGCGTTTCTTCGCGAAGGAACTCGGCGTGCGCGCCAAGGTCGGTTTCAATCCCGACAGCTTCGGCCACGCCGGAACGTTCCCCCAGATTTTCAAGAAGATGGGCATTGACTACTATGTCTACATGCGCCCGGACGCTGTGCGCGAGAAACGCTATCCGGACGGCACCACGTTCATTTGGCGGTCACCCGATGGGTCCGAGATTTTCGCGTGCAATTTGCAGGAGAGTTACAACGCCGGCGACGAAGTCCTGGCTCGTATTAAGCGTTTGCCCAGCAATCCCCATCTCAATCCGGGGCAGACCCGTATTATCGGCTTCTACGGTGTGGGCAACCATGGCGGCGGCCCTACCAAGAAGGCCATCGCCCAGATTCTCACGGCGCAAAAGGACAAATCGTGTCCCAACGTCAAGTTTTCGACCCTCTTGGAGTTCTTCGAGGGATTCCTCGATTCGACCCCGCGCCACAAGATTCCCGTGATCACTACCGACCTTCAGCACCACGCCCGCGGCTGCTACAGCGTCCATTCGCAAATAAAACGTCTAAACCGATGCGCCGAACACGCGTTAATGGCGGCCGAACGTTTCGCCACCGTGGCCTGGTTGTTGCAAGGTCACTCCTATCCCGGCGAAGAGCTTCAAGCCGCCTGGAAAGATGTCTTGTACAACCAATTCCACGACGTTCTGGCCGGGACCAGCATCGAGTCTTCCTACGAAGATACGCGCGACCAACTCGGCGCGGCCAAGCACACCGCCCGCGTCGTCATGAATGAAGCTGTCCAGAAATTGGCGCGAAGAATAAACACGTCGGCGGACGGAAACACGATGGTCGTGGTCAATCCCCTTCCCTGGCCGGTCAAAGTGCCGGTCACCGCCCCGCCGATGGTCTTCCGCACGCTTAAGCTGCCGATACACTTCGTGGATGAGCGAGGAAAGCCGGTTCCCACTCAAGTCGTGTTGAGCGAACGCATTGGCAATATGGCCTACGCGTTCACGGCTGAAGTGCCCGGTTTGGGCTATCGTTGCTACCATGCTCGATCTGGCGGGAAGAAAGTAGTTTCGCGCAACTTTCTCCACGCGGGACGCGATTTCCTCGAAAACAACTGGTGGCGGATGGAGTTCGACCCGTATTGCGGACACATTTCGCGGCTCTTCGACGGAAAAAAGAAGTTAGAAGTGTTGAAGAAAGGCAACGTGCTCGCCGTTATGGTGGATTCCTCGGACACGTGGAG
>JACQVH010000097.1 GCA_016209895.1 Candidatus Hydrogenedentota bacterium
CCGGCGCGGTCCTGAGCCCGGAACTGCACGGCCAGGTGGAACAAGTTATCCCGCGCCGTCTGCCACGGAAGCCCGGCCACCGTGCCGGCGCCACCGGGATGCTCGAAGTCCCACAAGGCCCCGAGCAGCGCATTGTTGGCGTCCTGCGTGGAGGTCGGGTTATCGGGATCATATCCGACGTTGCTTCCACTGGTGGCAAGCGACCGGAACGCGGTCACGCCGGTGAGAAGATTTCCACCTTGGACAATAACCCAGCGCGCGGAACCTTGAACAAGCGAAGCGTTCGTCCGCGGCTCGCTCGGTACAAAGCCGGAGACTTGTCGCGACGTCAACCCGGTGAAATCGTCCAGCCCGAGTATGGGATTGCCATTGACATCCTGAACCGGCGGGTCCTCGTAGGGCGAGGCCACCTCGACGTAGAGCGGCGGTTCGCCGAGAGCCAGGTTATTTGAGATTGAACCGACGTTGAAGAAGATTTGCGCGCCGACTCCCGCATTGGGCGTGTCTGAGACCACTCCGTCGTCCGGGGGCGCAGGAACCGTGGCGGGCCGCCAGACCGTAGGCAGCGCAGGATAAGGATAGATGTGAAGGGCATCAACGACCACGTCCGAGGCTACCGTCGAATCGTTGTGATTGGGAATGAAGGCCGTAGCCAACGCCGGCAGAATCGTTGGCGCTATCTCGTCCATGCGCGGCGGTATCGTGTCAATCAGTAGATGGCGTCCGAGTGTGGCCTGGCCTTCGATCAAGTCGTTCGGATCGTCGCCATAGAGGACGCCATTGACGAGCAGATAGACCGCGCCGTGTCCATCGGCAATAACGTCGTTTACGGATGGCCCGCTGGGAGCGTCGTCATCAAACACGACCGTATCAATCGCCTCGTCGTTGGTCATATAGATGGTATCCCCACCGCCGCCGGACAAGGGCCGCAAGGAAATCGTTAATTGGCTCAACAGCGTGGGGTTACTCACGGCCGCATTGATATCCGCGCCGCTGACTCCCTGCGGCACAATAAACGCAGTCAGGACCACGCTCGTCGAGAAACCGCTGAGTCGAAGCGTGATGAACATCCGGCCCGCCGGCAACGATGGCGTGGGATTCGGAAATACTTCGCACCAGTACCATGTCGGCAAGGGAATGGTCCCGCCGATGTTGATCTCGTCCGCGCCGATATCGGACAAGGCGGCGCCGACCTGTCCCGAACCTTGGGTCGCGTTCGGATCGGTAGTCGGGAATGGACGCGGGTCGGCTTCAAAGTCCTGGCTGGTATACGGTTGGGCGACGAATCCGCCGGCGCGGTCCCGCAGCGGTGACACCAAGCCGGAATCCAGCGACGCGAAGAGCTGTCCGAGCCAGGCCGGGGCCGGCTCGAGCAGCGGGTCCATGGCAATGCTGCCGGTGCCGGGCTGGACGTTCACGTAGTCCTCGAAATTAAGATAGACATCGTTAAAGGCCAATTCCGGCACATCGGGACGAATCGCGCCGTCGGCGTAGTCAAAGTAAAAGATATCGTAGGGATCGCTGGTCAGGTCGTCCATCTGGCTCTGTGGCAGGGTGTCGTTTCCGCGATTGCGGACTCGAACTTCGACCCGGGCGAGATTGTTCGGGAACTCGAGTCCGCCGCTCGGAAACGCATCGGCTGCCGGCGCGGCGAGTACGATCTCGCGTGGCGATTGGCTGTAGAAATCGGCGAGAACCACCCGATCCGGGCCGCTGGCCGGCGTGAAGGTAAAAGTGACTTCGATCAGATCGTCGAAATTGCTGCCGACGATGCTCAAGTACGTAGTGTCGGTCGCGTTCACATCCACGTGGTCCGGCGAAATCGAGTCAATCTGCGGGCGGCCATCCATGAAATAGGTGAACCATTGATCGCGGGGCGCGACCGCCACCGCGCCCGCCGTCGTGATCACCCGAACATCATACGTCCCGGGTAGGCCCTGGGGCGCGGGCGGCGTGAAGGCGCGGATACGCCAGGCGTTGGTGCCGATAGGCGGTCCCGGGTCCGGCGTGCCGCCCGGACCCGCGACGGCAAAGACCGTGGCGACTTCGCCGCCGATCCGAACGAAAGGTAACGGCCCGGCATACGGGACGGGGGTCGAAAGGAGGTCTTCCACATCAATATAGACCTCCGTGCCGCCGCCCACGGGACCATCGCGGCGGTCGAGGGTATCCTGGCGCTGTACGTAAACGATCTGAAGCTCGCCGCTCGCCACCGGCGTGAACACGAGGGCGTTGGGCAGGTCATGCGACGTAGCCAATACCTGCGGTCCGGTGAGGGGCGGCTCGGGGTCCATATCAAGCTGTTGGACGCGCACAGTTAGTCCAGCATTGCGCGGCACGCTGGCCGGCTTCCCATCGCCGAGCGGGTCGGTGGTCAGGTCAATCTCGAACACGATCTCGTTATACGAGCGCACTTCGTACGCGCTGGCGTAACGCCGCACGTCAAGGGTCTGTTCGGTGCCGCTGATCCAGACCAGTTGCACGTTGCTGAAGATACCGGCATTCGTCGCGGGACCGATAAAGTTCGAGCCGAGCACGTGTATCTCGATGCGGTCCGCGCCGACGCCGCCGGTCTCCGGCACCACTCGTGGCACGACGGCCCGGACATAGGGTGGTTGCCCGTCCCAGTAGCTGTACGCGTCTTCGGCCACGTAATAAAGGCTCGTGCTGAATTCGTTGTTCGCGCCGGGCGGCAGCGCGACACTGATATCCACCGGACCGAGGAGATTGACTCGCGGCGCGGGGACTTCGAATGTAACGTTGAAGTCCGCCGGCAACGGGGTCGTGGTCGGGTCCGGGGTGACATTGCTCGGCGCGCCGGCGGGCTGACCGTCCACAAAAATCTGCATGTCGGTGCGCCAATTGTGCACCGGCATGGTGATGACATCGCGCCCGTTAGGCCCAGTCCCGCGCGATATCGTGAAGTTGGACGGGGAACCGATCTCAAAGTACACGGCATCGGTATCCGCGGTCAGGGCGCCGTCAATGGTCCAGAAGAAGTCCGTTGCAATAGTCTTCAGGTTCGAATTGGGACCGGACGGATCGCCATCCGCATCCTGTACGTTGGCAATCTCGATCCCCACGAAGTACGGTGGGACGTTGAAGTTGTTGTCTATGTCCAGCGGGCGGTGCGGTAGCCGGAACACGATCTCATGCTGCGTGTGCGATTCGTGTTGTTCGACCTGCTGGTGGGGCAACGCGGTGTACGTCGGCTTGGTATTGGCGGCGTGGGTGAACGTGAACGACAATTGCGTGTCGAACCCATTTCCGCCAAAGCTGCGGTCCGCCTGATAGGCGCCGCCGGTCCCTACAAAGCGTTTGAAATTGGCGGGCCGCCACTGGTTGACCTCGACCGTCTCCGGCGCTTCGACGCCGCTCGCATAATACGTGAACCCGTTCGGCAGCACGTCGTAGAGTCCGCAAGGATTGATCACGGTCACGTCGTACGGGCCGGCGGTCCCATTGGGCGCGGGGGGAATCACGACGCCGTTGATGCGCGTGCCGCCCGCGTCTATGTCGGGCTTGCCCGGATCGGCGCCGTACTCGCAGACTACCCCGCCGATTTGCACCACGCAGCCCGTCTCAAAGTTCCGTCCGAGGATCGTGGCCCAATCGAGGCCGTCCGGGGGAGTGATCGTCCCGTCGAGATCGCGGGCGTAGTTGGGACTAATCTGCACCACGTCCGGCTGCCCGCAGGCGTCGTCGGCCGCGTGGTAGGCATAGGGCGCGCCGGGGGCGGCGCTGTCCAAAGCCGCCGGATTGCGCGCCAGCACGTGCACGGCGAGATCCGTACCCGTCGTGCTGGTGTCCGGGTCCGGCACTTGAACGTGAAGCAAGCCGGACGACAGCCAATTCACCTTCGGCGAACGCCGGTCGAGGACGCTGTCAATGACGCCGTTGTTGTTCAGGTCGAACCAGACTTGGCAGTCCTGATCAAAGCGGGCGCCCTCGACGAACACCCAGTTCCCGCCGTCCGTCGGGCCGTGCTCCGGAATCACCTGGACCACCATGGGGACGGCATTGGCCGTGTAAATAAATCCATTGGCGATCACGCGCGTGAAGAATTGGTCTTCCGCGCCCGGAGGAGCCCCGGTCGGTGCATTGTCAATATCCCACCGGCGAATGTATACGTCCACGGGACCGGGCACTCCGCGCCACGCGGGCGGCGTGTCCCCGATGATCAGGTTCGGGCTACGGGCAGTGTACGGGTTCATCTCCGTGAGTGTAGATAGGGGCGGAGGCGGACCGAAGAACACGCGCGACGTGTTGGCAAACTGCGCGCCTTGCCGCTGTAAACCTTCGCCCTCGATGGTGACTTCCGTGCCGCCGGCAACGGGACCGGTGCGCGGGAAAATGCCGACGCCGCTCTGCCAGACCAGGCCGCCGTCGCCGGGCGCGTTCCCGTTGGCATACACGAGGGTATTGCGCACACGCGCGTTGGAGCCAGTCTCGACGAAGACCCCACGGTCGCCATTCGAAATGATCGAGCAGAATAGAATATCCGGTATGGATTTTTGGGCGCCGGGAAGATGCGCGGCGCGGACGCCGTCCGCGTTGCCGACGATGCTGCAGTTCACGATCAAAGGCCGCGAATTGCCTTCGCACAGGATGCCCGCGCCGACGTTGTTGCGGATGTAGCAGCGGCTAATCACCGGGCTGTAGACGATGGGGTTCGACGAGGACTGAAACAGGGTGATGCCCTCCCTGCCGCCCTGGATGGTCAGACCGTCAATTTCGAGCAGGCCGGTCGTGGTCGTCGCGGCTTCGGACGGATCAATCGCAATCACCGGCAAGGCGTTGGTGTCCCCGTCGAGCACCACGCTGAACGGCTCGTCGTTGGGCAGGCCGCGCAGGGTGATGTCCGCGTCGGCCGGGATAGTCAGATTGACATTCCAGGGACTGCCGTTATCCGTCACGAGCACCGTCATGTGGCCGTAAATATCGCGGCTGCGCTGGACGGCGGTCGCCACGGCGTCCACGAGGCTGGACATGACCTCGAAGCCTTCCTGTTCGAAGGCCGTACAGGCCGCGCCATCGCAGGCCACAATCACATTCTGCACCTGCGACTGCGCCCACGCCCCCGCGCTGACCAAAAGAAATAGCGACAACAACCGCTTCATTCGAACCAACTCCTAACCACCATGAGGCAATGACTATTCGACTCGTCTGCCTCAGGCGGATGCATCAGTCTTCGATTCACTATTTGTGTACCGCATCACAAGCAAAGCCGCACATTTCACTCCTAAAACCCGGCCCCTGTCATGCTGAGCGAAGTCGAAGCATCTCTTGTACCCAAGACTTTCGTATGCGAGATTCTTCGCTAACGCTCAGAATGACAGGTTCGGATTAAGATGCCGTATGCAGTCGTTCTTTTGTCCTTACTTCGTATACTTTGTGTTCTTTGCGTTCTTTGCGGTTAAGTTCTTTCGTAAATGCATCATCGTTCATAAATAGTGCGGGTTTTCTTCTCGGCGTTGATGATGAAATCGTTGCGGAAGTCTATCCGCCCGTCGCCGTTTTCGTCCCGGTTCGAGACCTCACCCGCCTGAGCCGTCACCACGATCTCGAACACGTCTGACCGAGTCGAAACCAGGTTAGCCATACGCGCGTAGCGGAATGCCGATTCGCTGAAGCGCGTGGCATCGTCCGCGAAGCGGCTCAGGATGATCGGATACCGGTTCCGCTCGCTGGCAATATCGAATTGCGGCGTTACCAGGTCCGCCGGGAACCGGTAGTAACGCCCGTCATACCATTCGAAGCGCCCCGCCGTAATCAGACGCGCCCGGTCCAGCATCGGAATCGGCGCGTATCCAAACGGCGTGGCTATTTCCGGCAAGGGCAACGGCGTGCCCAGGGCGGGCGCGGTCCGCAGATCAATGGGATCGATCGTGCTTGGCCCGGTGACTTGGCCCGTGGTTGGATCAAGCCCGAATAAAACGCCAGGTATACCCAAGAGCGGATTGAAGATCTCGTCGGAGTTCGTGCCGGCGACGCGCCGCGTGACTGCGGTGTTGATGTTGATTCGCCCCGCGGTGCGGCTGCGCGGGGCCAGCACGACGCGCGAGCAGCGGTTCAGCACACTGGTCCGGGCCCAATTACGCAAAAACAGCGCCAGATAGTTGTTCTCGACGCGCACGATGCCGTAGTGAATCACGCCATCGAGGTCCGGAGTCAGCCCTTGCACCAGGCCGAAGGACTCGCTACGGTCCGGCGCAACATCCGCACGTTTTAACTCAATTTCCTGTGGCAGATTGTCAGCCAAGCTGTAAAGTTGCCCGGCGCAGTCCGTGATGTCCTGGTCAACCCAGCACTTGCGGTCGCCATTGCGGTCCGTGAGAAATTCAATATCCACAGCCATGTCTTCAGGCCGCGGGGCATTGGCGGCGGCCACTATCTCGCCGCCGGCCGGCCGGGTGTTCGGCTGGGGCTGAGGTATGGCAAACAGGGTCCCGCCGGAAGCGACCTGCGCGCGCTCGACGGCGGCGAGCGAGTCGCCGGTGACGATATACACGTCGTATTCGCCGTTGCGCAGGCCATCCGCGCCCTCCCATACAAAGAGCGACTCGGCCGCCAGGGTAAGGTAGGTCGGATCACTCGTTGGTGGCAATTGTGGGTAAGGCGGCCCGGTCGGAGGCGCCAGCAAATATCGCGGCGAAGACAAGGGATCGAAGCCGGGTAAGTTCCCGGAGACGAACATGGTGGCCCGTTGCGGCGGCGTCCATCGCGCGACCCAACCGGGGTCGGCACCCAAGTCAACCCCGCGGGCCAACTGGATGCCGCCCGTCGCGCCATCCACATCCGGGGTGCCGAAGAGATAGTTGAGTTGATACAGCGTGGTGGTATCGCCGGGCAAAGCGTAGAGAATAATCGGCGACCACGCTCGCGGATAGATATTGGCTGGCGCGTCCCATTGCGTGAACGCCACGAACGACGTACCGCCGCCGAAATAGGCGTCGCGAATCACGGGGTTCTGCGGCGGATACACGGCGAACGTCTCCGCCTGCGCCACCGACAACACCGTGGGACTCTCCGCCGCCAGCGAGGTAACCGCCGCGAGGTCCTGCGTGAAATTCTGACCCAGCAGCACCTCGCGGGGCGAGACGTCTTCGCGGACAAAAAGACTGGGATCGTTGATACCGGCCGGCACGATACTTTCGTTGATGGGGATCATGTCGTGCAGAAAATCGAATTGGGGAAACGTCAGCGTGCCGTTGAAAGTGGCGAACGCATGTAGATCGCCATAATGCGCGAGCGCCGCTAGATTTCCGGGGGAAGCGTAAGCCGTGTCGCGGGTGCCGGCCACATAAAACGCCCAGCGTAACGCGCCCTCGAAGACGTTTCCGACCGCGTCGTTGGCAAATTGGGCCGTAGGCGGGTTCGGCAGCGGCTGCAACTGGCGCTTCGGATTCTCCAGCCACCGCTGCGACAGGTTAATGCGCAGCGGCGAACCTTCGAAAGCGTGCCCGAAGAGTGCGCGACCGTAGTTCGAGTCCGTGCGGGCGATCGCGCCCGGCGGAGCGCTCAACATCTGGCCTGTCGCCGCGTCGAGAATTCGTTCGAATCGGCTGGTGCTCGGCGACCAGTCGTCGTAGTTACCGTCGGTCGCCTGCCAGCGGTTGCTTACTCCGAAGCGGTCGCCGGCGTATAGCGGGTGTTTACGTTCAAGCGCGCGATAGAAGTCCACGCCCATGGTGTTGTCCGGCCAGAACGACGGATAGCGCGTGTCCAACGGAATGCGGTCGAGTGTGTTATCAAAATCAAGGTCGCAGGGCAGAATATCGTCTATCGCGCGGTTGATGACGTCGCGTTCCGTGTACGTCACACGGTCGGCGACACGGTTTAGGAACGCGGGCCCCTGGTATAGGGTTACTACGACGTTGTCGCCCGGATACAAGCGTCGCTCGACAAATTCCTTCCAGTCCGGCGCGTCGGAACCCGAACCTAGATAAGCGAAGTCATTGGCCGAAATCTCCCGCCAATTGGCGCCCTCGCCGTACCGGGTCGGGACCGGGAATCGGCTGAATCCGCCGGGGATGCCGTCGCCTGCTGATTCAAAGTTCGCGCCGCCGTACCGGTTATCCTGCCAGAAACGACCTTCATCAACACCCTCGTTCGGGTCGGTCGGAGCGTCCCAAACGCCGTCGCCGTTGTTGTCTATCTTGTCGGTGGCAAGGGCGAGCGCGTCCTGGTCGTTATCAATACGATCGTGTTCGGGATAATTCGGGAAAATCCCGCCGCCGAGGACCAAGCGGCCGATGGTTGCCGACGGGCCAGTGGGATCGACCGGGAGATTCACGTCAAGTTGCACAATCCGGTCCCAGGCCTTTTTTCGCGGGTCGGCATTGACCGCAGTACCGCTGAAAGCCGAGGCTTCATTGGTGGACCGGATGTCATAGTCGTCCACCGCGCCACTGTCGGTATCAGCCAGGCCGTCGCCATCCCGGTCCACAAAGTCCACGTCGCGCGTGGCGGCAAACACGCTGCCGCCGTCGTCCTCGTCCAATTCATCGGTAAAGCCGTCGCCGTCGTTGTCCGCATTGTCTGCACCTTCGTCGATGAGACCGTCTCCGTCATTGTCGACATCATCGTCCTCAGTGATGCGGCGGAATTTACCGGTGGGCATTAACGTCTCCATAGGAATCGGCGGCGCCGTAACCATCGAGAGAGCCCGCATAAGAGATGCTACCGGAAGGTCATTGGGATTAAGGCCAATGCGCGCCAGGCCAATCCCATTTATGTATGTTGGGTGCATAGTGCCCTCGAGGACACCAAAGTTACCCACGCCGGGATCATATTTGTTGACGCCAAGCAAAATTGATCCGCCGGGGGCGATCTGCGTGCCGTTGGGAATCGTGGCCAACACCCGCCCCGCCGCGTTCACGTCGCCGCCCACCTCGAGTTGCCAGCCGGACAGGTCTACCGGCTCGCCGGTCCGCGCCACATTCACCAATTCGACCCATTCGTGGTCCGGTTCCTGGCTGAAATCGAAGAAATTGATCGAAATGGACCCATCCGCGCCAACGCCCGGAGCCGTCATTTGGATGGCCACGTACAGGTAGTCCTGGTTAGCGGTCTTGTATGTTGGGATGCTGACCGTAAACGCTTCCCACGGGTCGTACTCAGGATCAGCGCCGGGACTAGCACGCGTAGGCAGAAAAACGAACCCGGATTCCGTGCCCAAGGCCGGAGCGGCCATATTCTCATAGCCGATCTGCGCAGTCTGCAGCCATGGGTCGGCACCGTTCCCTATATCGGTAATGATGTCGTCCCCGGCGATGGCCGTTTTTATGGCGTACCGAATTTGATTAGGGTTTGTAACCGTCGGCTGTAGCACGCCACTTGCGTTCAACTGCATCGAGTTGAACATGAGATAGTATCGTCCAGGCGGCAACCCGGGACCCGGACCAAAGCGGAACTGAATGATGTTCGGCTGGAGCGGATCAGTGGGATCCCCGGGGGTCGCATCTACGAGAACGTCATTGGTGAAGAAATAGCTCCGGTCTCCAATAGAATTAGTGAGCTCACCTTGCCAGCCGACCACATCGTTCAAGTTCGGATCCAAAAAGCGGCGCACTAAGCTAAAATCTGCGGTGCTCAGCACACTGAAGAAATTGCCATAGAATCGGGTTTCCGCGGCATTCATACTCATCTCCGCCTCGACGCGGCGGACGGGGCGGACCATGATCTCGTTGATGCGGATACTTTCGAGGCCGGCGATGGTGTAGGAAATCTGCCGGTTCTGCGCGCCCAGATTCGCGGCGGCGAGGGCGTTGTCCCACCAGCGGTCGGGGATGGTGTTGGTCAGAAGGGTGCGGGCTTGGTTCGGGTCGCGATTGTCGCGCACGTTCGCGGCGAGTTGCCCCGCGCGCAGTTCCGGGTCCGCCGCGAAGTCGTAACGGACAATGATTCCATTCACCACCACCGGTATACCGAACGGCGTGTTCAACGCGATCAAATCTTCCCGCCGCAGTCCGCGATAGAACATACTCGCGTCCTCGGTATCATTGAGCACGGTGCTCTGGGAACCGACCAGCAAGTACGGCGTCGGGCGGTAGTCCCAGTCGGTAATCAACGCCCGCGTGATGTCCTCAGCGGAAGCGTAATTGTAGTCCAATTTCAGGCCCTTGACGGACGGGAACACGCCGCGGTTCACCGTCGTATCCACGGCGGGCAGCGGGATGCGGTTGCCGTCCTGGCGGGTCTTGAAATACTCGTGCCGCTCGTTCTTATCCGAGGAGTGGACGCTGATCAAGTTCTTGTTGAGGCCGTAGCGAGCCGGCCCGATCTGGTTGACTTGCTTGATCTGTTCGCGGGTCTTGTACACGCGGTCGCCCAGCTCGCCAATCTCGTTGAGCACGGGGTATTCGGGCTCTTCGGCCAGGTTGTCGTTCGTGGTGTTGGTCTCCGCCACCGCATTACGCAGCGGCAAATACTGCTGAAATTCTTCGGGCTCGTCAATGCCCTCGAAGCCGCGCGTGTTGATGAAGGCCCGGTAAATAGTCTGGACCGCGGCGCTGGCCGTCGGACCGCCATCGAAAATGCCTTCGTCAATCAGACCGTCGCCGTCGTCGTCCAACCCGTTCATAGCCAGCCACAGCGCGCTGCCGTTCTCGTCCACGCGCCCATAGCCGGGGAAACTCGCGTCGTAGACCAGGGCCTGGTCCTCGGCGCTCAACGCCTGGAAGGGAGGATCGTCCCGCAAATCATCATCCGGGGCGAACCCGAAACCGACTGGAGAGCCGGTGACGTAGTCCCAGAGATAGGTCGAGAGGGCGACGCCGATATCCGGCAAGACGCGCGTGTCGTATTCGTGCGGGCTGATGCCGAGCCCGAGCGCGCGCCGCACCGGCCCTTCCTGAGGGGTCGTGAGAAACTCGTTGTAGGTCAGCGCGCCGGCCGTATTGAGGTTGACCTTGCTCGTCTCGTCCGTGATGAGCACCGCCACGCGCCCGACCACGTCGCAAGCCGGCTCGCCAGTGGCGGTAATACGCAGTTGCGCATTGCCGCCGAACAGACCGGGGAAATACGCCTGCACGTTAATCTCGTTGTAGGCCAGTTTCCGTTGGTCGCGGAACTGTATCCGGTCCGCGGCCGTCCAATTATCATAGGGCAGCCAATTCCCGTAATCCGGCCCAATGTAGGCAAACCCCGCGCTGTCGTTGGTGACCAAGTCCCAGTCATTGTCAATGCGATCTATGTCGTTCGAGCCACGGTTCGGGTCGAGCGTGATGTTCTGAGGACCGCCCGGCGTCTGCCGCACCACGGAAATACTCGGCAGCGGGTCCGGAACACCGTCGCCGTTCAAGTCCACCGTGATCGGGGCGGTAAGGAAAACCCGCTGCTCGTCGGCTTCATCGCGCACGCCGTCACCGTCGTTATCCAGTTCGTCGTCGCCGCCCCAATAAATAAACGTGCCCTTCTCGACGGTCTCGTTGGGGTCGAGCACGTCGAGTGTTCCGTCCGCGTTGGTGTCCACGCCGTCGGCGATCCCGTCGGCATCATTATCAATCAGATCGTCCGGCCGCTCGTCGGTCATGCCGTCCAAGTCGTTGTCGAGACCATCGTTCGGGAAAAGCCGGTCCTGTGGGATTGGAATCCAGGCCGAATCTCGTAGACCGTCCTCGTCATTGTCCACGTCAGCCCACCGATGAATCTGCTCCGGGGCGAAACCAATATCCTCCATATAATCGGCGGTGACCACCAAGGGATTAGCGCTCGGATCGAAAGTTACCTCGCCTAGTTCATCAATCAAACCGTTGTTATTGTTGTCAATACCGTCCGGGTACTCGGCGGGGCCATTCGCTTCGAGGCGCGGGATGTAGAGAGCGTCGCCCGGGTCGTCCGGCAACACGGTAAGCAACGCGTCGAGGTCCACTTCCGCGACCCCGCGCTGCACGGTGGGGTCTATGCCGTTTTTCCAGGTCCAGGGCTTGGCGACGGCCCACGCGCCGTTGAAATAGGTCTTCCACGCGTGGTCGAGCGAAGTCACGGTCGGGTGCACGGCAAGGTCGTGTTGCAGGAACGAAATGCCGATGGCGGTCCCGGCGTTGGTCAACAACGAGGCCTGCGTGGCGTGCTCGATGTTGGTGGCCATACGCAAGTCCTGCTGACTCATCGCCACGTACGACAGGGCGACGAAGAGCAGGATGGTGAGGATAAGCACCGCAATGATGAGGGCAGCCCCGCGCTCCGCGAAGTTCCGAGTTTCGAGTTTCGAGTTCCGAGCGCGGAAGGACAAAGGACAGTGGAAGGACAAAGGACAAAGGACAAAAGACAAATTTACTCCAGGATTCCTTGCCATGTATTTGGCTCGATCAACCATTGCCCATCACTCGATTCTCGTCACTCGCCATTTCGTTAGCCTCATTCGACATTTGGCCTTTGAAGTTCGGCATTCACGTCACTCGGTACTCATTGCTCATTGCTTGGCGAGGTCCAATCTTGTATATCCGCTCGGCACGTGGATTACTTTTTCAAAGCCGCGTTGCATATCGGGCGCGCCCACATAGGGACTCTGAAGCCGGAATGCAAACCGCACGCGCACCAGCGACGGAATCCGTGGCTGCCATTCCAGAGTCACCAGTTGCGGGACAGGATTGGTAGTTGGCCGAATGAGAAATGGATACTTTCCCGTAACGGGCGAGCCCAGCCCCGCGAAGCTCTCGGCGGTAGGCGCCACGCGGTCCAGCGAGTTTTGCGGGGATTTCCAGTAGGCCTTCATAATGACGTTCTCGGCGCCGTCCAGCACCGTACCGTACGAAAAGAAGCCCTTGTTCAACTGATCCGTATTGTCATCAATGCCATTACTCGGGTCGGTATCCTGCAGGTAGCGGCCATCAATTTGGTCAAATGGTTGTGGCGTTGACTGCACAGGCTCGAAAGCCAGTTTGTCCACGCGAAAACCGACGGCGTTAAAGAGCGGAAACGGCGGTTCGGGGGGTTGGATGGGCAGAAGGCCGACGGGGGCGCCGGGCTTGGCGCGGAGCACCGCGGCGTAAAACTCGGGCGTTCCCAGGATACGCTCCGTCAAGACGTAGTCCTCGGCGAATTTGTCCAGAAAGCCTTTAATCAAATTACCGTTCTGATCGAATTGATTCCAGGCCCGAGGGAGCGTGCCATCGCCCGCGAGCATCCGAATCCAAAGTTCGCGCTTCTTGGCATCCACCAATTTCTGCTGCGCGGGAGTGATCGAAACGAAGCCCTGGAGGTACTGGTCATAGTTGCACCCGCAGGCTTCATCGAAGTCAATGTTAAACGTATCCTGAAAGTCATTTGTATTGAGCACGAACTGATCCCAATTGATGGGAAACGAGTCCAGGCTGCTAATGCCAGGTTCAACATAGCGCAGCAGCGCATACGTTCGGAACCAGTTACCGTCCTCGTCCTCGAAGTCAACATTCCCCACGCTGGTGTGCACGACGTAAGTGACCCGCGCCAAGTTGGGCGTATCGGAGGCAAGCCGGGCGCGTACCACGCCGACGAAGGTCATGCCGATGGGCGTGCCGAAGAATTCGTACAAGTTGCCGAAGTCGCGCGCGGTAAAGGCCGAGGACAGGTCGCGCGCCATCACGTTCTGCACGCTCCGCGCCAGTTCCTGCGCGTCCATGGACTGTTGGCCGGTCCGCACCGCGCGTACGGCACCTGTAAACACCAACGCAACGCCCGCCAGCACCGACATGATGATGGCGATGGCGACGAGGAGCTCGACGAGAGTGAAACCGATTGCGCCCGCCTTTGCTGAAGCGTCGGCGGGCAGGGATTGCGGATTGCGGATTGACCGAAAGGACAAAGGACAAAGGACAAAGGACAAATGCGGCCGCGACATCATCGCAATCTGGGAGCTTGAATTATTCATCGCTCATCTCTCATTGCTCATTACTGTTTACTCGCTTCTCGTCGCTCGGTTACTCGGTACTCGGAACTTACTTTTCATTGCTTCGCAATATACGTCACAAACGTTTCTCGCCGGCCGTCGGGCATCAGCACGGAAAACGTCACACGCTGGAGGCCGGTATCCGCGGCGCCGCCAAACCGCTGCAAGTCTTCCTGCCAGGAGTTGTACAGACCCGTATAGGGGTCGTCGGTCTGTGGCACACCCGCGCGCGACACGGAGTGATTGCTCAATAAATCCTCCGCGCCCGCCGCCTGGAGCCGGTCCAGCCGCGAATGCGCCAACTCGGATACCGATGTGCGTTCCTGGGCCGCGCGGTTCTGACGCAGTCCGACCGGGAACAGCCTCATCATCCCGACAATGCCGATGATAAGGATGGAAATGGCGATGAGGACCTCGACGAGAGTGAGGCCGATTTTCGATTTTCGATTTTCGATTTTCGATTTGTAGGCGATAGTGACCAGTGGCCAGTGACCAGTGGTCGGTCGCTCGTTCCTGACGCCGGCACACGTGGTTCGCCCTCGCCCGTCACTCCCGACTCGGGACTCGCTACTCGGAACTCGGAACTCGTTGCTCATTGCTCGTTGCTCATTTCACCATCCGTACCCGGCCCGTCGAAGCAAACAGGTCAATCTCTACCGGCGGGCGCGCCCGGTCTGCCGCATCGGCATTCGGCATGGCGCCGACCTGAATTCGGAGACGCTCCCTTGGGGAGTCGGTGCGCATCAAACCCGAAGCGGTGAACACATGGGCCGGTAGTTGCCCCACCGGTGTCGCGGGCCAGTCCAGACCGGGCCGCGGCATAACCGGATTCCCACCCGCATCGAAAACGAATATTGGAATAACTCCGGCGATATCTTCGGCCCCGGTCAGCTCGTCCGCAATCCCATTTGAGTTGTCGTCCGCCCCATCGTAGGCATCCAGCGCGTCTTCGAGGATACAGACATCGCCTTCCGAGAACGGTTCAAATCCCCCGCGCCCGCCGACAATGGTAAACGCGCCGAGGGGAATCACGTTGCCGGAGAGGGCGCTCAGGGCGGCGCGTTCATCGTCCCGCAGCCGCCGCCCCATGTTCGCCGCGTCAATCACCGCCACCGGCGTGCCGGTCACGCTGTCCGTAGCCGCCTGTACTGCGTAGACCAGCGCGGTATCCACGTGCTGGCTGGCGGCATAGACGGCGGCAGTGGAGAGGGTGGCGTGCAAAGTTCGCGCGGCCAGATCAATGTCCGCCCCGCTATGAGACGTGAGTCGAAGCGCAGTCGGTATGGCGATGGCGGCCAAGATGGCGAGAATCGCCATCACAATGAGCAGTTCAACCAGCGTAAAACCACACGGTGAGCACCGCGCCCACAGTGCGAGCGGCCTGGTCGGCGACAGTGTCGAAACGTGGCCGCGCGGTCGTGTGAAACGACCAGTCATAAACGGAACCTCCTCGTCCCGACCCGGCCTAAGAGTAAAACGGCGACCACCCCGACTGTTTGTCCCAACTGTTTATATCGTCTCCGCCACCCTTCCGCTCATTCGGCGTATTAGCGTCATTGAACATTTGCGCGCTATCCAGGTCTTCGCCATTCGTCCAGACGTAGAACGGCAAATCCGTCGGCGCCGGAAATCCAAACAGGTCGTCGGCGGGAGGATTGCCGGGGATGTCGGCATCGGCGTTATTCTTCGCGCCCAGGTCGTACACGTATGGCACGTACGTGCCATCGGGATTCTCGATGCCGGTCCGGAACGACCGGAATTGGACGGGGCCCAGTTGATTCGTGTTCCAGGGTCCCAGCCAGAAATGGTAGCGATTGTCCCACGGGTCTCTACCCAGGTCCATGTAACTGGTACCCAGTTTGCTCAAGGCCGCCTGTCGCAGGCCAACGGTGTCGGCGGAACGGCCCATCCGCAACAGCGTATAGAAAGCGGTATCATAGTAATCTTGAGCCGCTTGATAGTTCGCCAGACCGGCGAGCACGGTGGCGTCGAAGAAGGTCCGGAAGTCTCGGGCGCCGGCGTCGGTAAGCATCTTGGTGAGCGAAAGGTCTATGTTATGAATCTCGCTGATGGCTTGGGCCATCTTGCCGCGCGAAATCCAATTACTGATCCGCGGCACCACAATGGCGGCGAGGATCGCGATAATGGCGATCACCACCAGCAGTTCCACCAGCGTAAAGCCTCGTGTGCGTCTCATGTTCCTACTCCTTATCGGGGCGCCCGCCTCGCGCCGCCCCGGTAAATCTCGATTCTCACTCGCCAGTCCTACAATGGCATTTCTCACTGGCCTCACCGGTTCAATCCGCAATCCGCAATCGTCGTCATCCTCCGCTGATCACGTCGGACAGCGTGAAGATCGGCAAATACAAGGACACGACGATAAATCCGATGACGCCGCCCAGACCGATAATCATGGCCGGCTCCATCAGACGCAGCATGGCCTCGACGGCCGCCTCGACTTCGGCGTCGTAGATGTCCGCCACTTTCATGAGCATGCTGTCCAGACTGCCCGTTTCCTCACCGACGTCAATCATATTGACGACCATGGCCGGGAACACCTTGGCTGCATCGAGCGGGGCGGCAATGGTGTCGCCTTCCTTAATACTGTCATGCACTTTCTGGATGGCGATCTCGATCACTTCGTTGCCGATGGTCTCTTTGGTAATACGCAATGATTGGAGGATGGGTACGCCGGAAGTAATCAACGTGCCCAAGGTGCGCGCAAAGCGGGCCACCGCCACCTTCGTGACCAAGTCACCAATCAACCAGACTTTCAGGACAACCCGGTCATTGATACGCTTAACCAGAGGAACTTTCCGAATCAGTTTGATGCCGATAATGCTCGAATTGATGATCAATAAGAGCAGCCACCACTTCAACTGCATGAAATCACCGGCGCTGATCAGGAACAGCGTCGGCCAAGGCAGTTTCGCGCCGAATTCGCCGAAGATGTCATCGAATACCGGCACCACCTTCACCAGCAGGAAGGCTACGATGCCGCACGCGAACAAAATGACGAAGATGGGGTAAATCATCGCCCCGCGCACGCGCCGCCGCAACGCCTGCCGGCGTTCCATGAACACCGCGATGCGGTTCAGCACAACCTCGAGCATACCGCCGACTTCGCCCGCCCGAACCATGTTCACGTAAAGCCGATCAAAGGCGCGCGGATGCTTGGCCATCGCCTCCGACAGCGTGGCGCCGGACTGGATGTCGCTGGTAATCTCGCGCAGGATGTCCTTAAGCTTGGAGGCTTTCTGCTGTACGATGAGCACGTTCAGACTGCGCAGCAGCGGAAGGCCGGCGTCAATCAACGTGGCCAACTGACGCGTAAAGACCACGATATGCTTGAGTTTCAGGCCGCCGATGTAGAACTCCGACGGGCCGCCCTTAGTCTTGCGCGCGCGGCGCTCGTCGCTCTTGCGCGCTTCTCGCACCTGCGTGGGAAAGAGGCCGAGATTTCGGACGTCGTTGATCGCCAGGGCCTGACTGTCGGCTTCGATGATGCCGAAGGTTTCCTTGCCGTCCTTGTTCATCGCCTTATATGCGTACTTCGCCATCGGCGTCTCCCGCGCTAGTCGTCGTACTTGTCCGTGTGCAGCAGAATCTCATCGGCGCTGGTGACGCCCTGCACGCACTTGATGAGGCCCTCTTCCCGCAGCGTCCGCATGCCTTGCTTCCGGCGCGCGTAGCGTCGGATGTCGTAAGCCATGGCGCGCGCGAGAATCATGTCGCTCACCGTATCGTCCACCATCAACAATTCAAACAACCCGACGCGGCCCATGTACCCGATAAAGTCGCAGGCCGGACAGCCCTTGGGCTTGAACAGGCGCAGATTCGGGTCCCGGCGCCAAGCTTCCGGCAGACCCAACAGTTCCACTTCCTCCTCGTCGGGATGATACTCTTCGCGGCAGTGCCGGCAGAGCGTCCGCACCAACCGTTGCGCCAACACCGCCGACAACGACGAGGTGATCAGGAACGGCTCGACGTTCATGTCGAGCAGACGCGTGATGGTCTCCGGCGCGCTGTTGGTGTGGATGGTGCTCAGCACCAAATGTCCGGTCAACGACGCTTCGACAGCGATCTGCGCCGTCTCGAGGTCGCGGATTTCACCGACCATCACAATGTCGGGGTCTTGGCGCAGAATCGAGCGCAAGCAGTTCGCGAAGGTAAGACCAATGTCTTCTTTGACCTGAACCTGAATGATCCGGTCGATCTGCAACTCGACCGGGTCCTCGGTGGTGATGATCTTTACATCCACCTGATTCAATTCGCGCAGGCAGGCATATAAGGTCGTAGTCTTGCCGGAACCGGTTGGCCCGGTCACCAAAAAGATACCTTGCGGCTCGGCGATAATATTATGAATGGCTTTAAGGGTCGGCGGACTGAATCCGAGCTTGGTCAAGTCAAGCTGCACGGCGGTGCGGTCGAGGATACGGAGCACCACGTTCTCGCCGTAAAGCGTCGGCAACGTCGCCACGCGGATGTCAATCTCGGAATCGCCCACTTTCAAGTCAATGCGCGCGTCCTGGGGCAGGCGGCGTTCGCTGATGTCCATGTTGCACATGACTTTGACGCGCGACACCAGCGCGATGGCCAAGGCCTTCGGCGGGCTGACGATTTCGTGTAACACGCCGTCAATCCGGATACGGATGCGAAAATCCTCTTCGTAGACTTCGAAGTGAATGTCGGAAGCGCGTTTCACGACGGCTTCCAGGAGGCACAGGTTGACGATCTGGATGACTTCCGGCTCCTGGGCCAACTGTTTGAGATTATCCGCGTCGCCCACGATCTCGGCCTGGCCCAGTTCATCGGCGGTCAGGGCCGAATCGCCGACCCGCTGAACCAACTCGCTCAAGGTTTCGTGAATCGAGTCTGCCTCGTAAGAATAATTGTTCTTGATGTAGTTGGCGACGTCCTGCGGATTGCTGATCGCGCCGTGCACCGGTCGCCCGACGATCTGATGCAGGTCGTCCAGAATACCGACGTTGAGCGGGTCGGCCATGGCCACGGTCAACACGCCGTCCTTGTCGCGGATGGGCACCACACTGTAAAACTTCGCGATATCGGGGGTGATGAGACGCAAGACTTCGTCTTTGATTTGCAGCTTGCCCAGGTCCGCCCGCTCCATGCCGGCCTGGACCCCGAGCGCCTCGACGATGTCCTGTTCGGTACACAGGGCCATCTTGACCAGCAGCTTCCCCAGCGGGTCGCCGGTCAGACGCTGGCGCTGAAGCGCTTCATCGAGTTCGAGCGGGCTGATGATACCGTGCTCGACGAGGATGTCACCGAGGGGTCTTTCCGTGGTTACTGCCATAGTGAGTCACCGTTCATTGCGGATTAAGCGGCCGCCGGGGGCGGCTGCCCTTCCATGCCGACGGCTTTCGCGTTGGCGGCAAATTCGTCGGCCGACTGCGCTCGGCCCACCGCGTCCTCGTATTTGACGATACCCTTGCGGTAGAGCGCCAATAAGTGCTCGTCCAACAGGTTCATGCCATACTTGTGGCCGGTTTGGATCGCGGACGTAATGCGGAACGACTTGTTCTCGCGGATCAGGTTCTGGATGGCCGGAGTCGAGATCATGATCTCAAAGCCCGCCACGCGGCCAAAACCGCTTTTCCGGGGCAGAATCACCTGAGAAACCACGCACTTCAAATTGCCCGCCAACTGGGTTCGAATCTGTTCCTGCTGATTGGAAGGGAATGCGTCCACGATACGGTCAATGGTGCGGACCGCGCCGGTGGTGTGCAGTGTGGCGAACACCAAGTGACCGGTCTCCGCGGCGGTGATGGCGGCTTCAATGGTTTCCAGGTCGCGCATTTCTCCGACCAGAATGATGTCGGGGTCCATCCGCAAAGCGCGGCGAATGGCCTCGGCAAAGGTGGGCACGTCCACGCCCACCTCGCGCTGGTTGATAATGCCCCGCTTGTGACTATGGTAATATTCGATGGGGTCTTCGATGGTGATGATATGAACGTCGAACTCCGTGTTGAGATAGTCCAACATGGTGGCCAGCGTCGTGGTCTTGCCCGA